>NZ_JBSFHY010000019.1:0-171717 GCF_053597295.1 Streptomyces sp. NPDC001450 | reverse complement strand
GGGGCGCTCGATGACTAGCGGCCCCCCTCCACACCCGGCGGGGTGGAAACCCCCCCCCCCGCGCCTCGCTAAGCTCCTGGCCACAGCCAGTTGATCACTGTGTTGCAACGACCCCTGGAATTCGCCGCAGGCGGGGGCCCTTCCTCATGTCCCGGTACTCACACCACCTGGTGCAGCCACCGCACCGGTGCTCCCTCTCCCGCATAGCGGAACGGCTCCAGTTCGTCGTCCCACGGCTTGCCGAGGAGCTTGGAGAGTTCTGCTTCCAGGTCGGTCTCTCCGCGCTGGCTGCGGAGCAGGGCCGCGCGGAGGCGGTCCTCGGGGATGAGGATGTCGCCGTGGATGCCGGTGACGGCGTGGAAGATGCCGAGGTCGGGGGTGCAGCTGTAGCGCTCGCCCTCGGCGGTGGGGCAGGGCTCCGCGGTGACCTCGAAACGCAGGAGGTGCCAGCCGCGCAGGGCGGAGGCGAGCTTGGAGGCCGTACCGACCTCGCCCTGCCAGGAGAACTCCGAGCGCCAGGTGCCGGGGGCCGCGGGCTGCCGGATCCAGTCGAGGTTGACGCGCGTGCCGAGCACCCCGGCGACGGCCCACTCGACGTGCGGGCACAGCGCGCGCGGCGCGGAGTGCACGTACAGAACTCCACGTGTCGTCACCGGAACCTCCGGGCAGAGCGGGACATCTTGCGGACTGGCTGGGCGGCAGTGGCGCGACGGCCGCGTTGATGGCGAGGCTACCCTGCGGCGGCGCAAGGAGTGTGACGTACTGTCGGTCCCGGCGCCAGGAAACTCCCGCCATTCACCCAGGGGGACGCTTGTACGGGGGTGCGCCGTTCCAAGGTTCCGGGCCGGGAACCCTCGCGCGTTGTTATGTGAGGGAGCACTGCACGTCGAGCGAGGGGATCAGCAGGGATGCGGAAGCGAAGCCACCGTGCGCGGGCTGCCCTTGCCGTCGTGACGGCGGCCGTGCTGAGCACGGCGGGGTGTGACGCCTTCGGTGGTGGCGGCGATACGAAGGATTCCGGGGCGAGCGCGTCCCGTCCCTCGGCCCGGCCCACGCCGGTGTGGAACCGCAGCCCGGACTCGATCGCCGCGGTCGGGGACTCCATCACCCGCGGGTTCGACGCGTGCACGGTGCTCTCCGACTGTCCCGAGGTGTCGTGGGCGACGGGCAGCGACGCCAAGGTCGACAGCCTGGCGGTGCGGCTGCTGGGGGTGACGGGGGCGGCGGAGCACAGCTGGAACTACGCGGTGACCGGTGCCCGGATGGCCGACCTGCCGGAGCAGATGACCCAGGCGGCCGCCCGCGGCCCCGAGTTGGTGACGGTGATGATCGGCGCGAACGACGCGTGCCGTTCGTCGGCCCGGGCGATGACGTCGGTGGCCTCCTTCCGCGCGGACTTCGAGGAGTCGCTGGCCACTTTGCGCGCGGCGCTGCCGAAGACGCAGGTGTACGTGGCGAGCGTGCCGAACCTGAAGCGGCTGTGGTCACAGGGCCGGACGAACCCGCTGGGCAAGCAGGTCTGGAAGCTGGGCATCTGCCCGTCGATGCTGGGTGAGGCGGACGACCTGACCGGCAGGGCCACGCTGCGCCGGGACAAGGTGCAAAAGCGGGTGGAGGCCTACAACGCGGTGCTGAAGGACGTGTGCGCCAAGGACCGCCGCTGCCGCTTCGACCGGAACGCGGTCTTCGACTACCGCTTCGACACGGAGCAGCTCAGCCACTGGGACTGGTTCCACCCGGGCCGGAACGGCCAGGCCCGGCTCGCCGAGATCGCCTACCGCACGGTGACCGCGGAGAAGCCGTGACCTAGGGTTTCCCACATGAGCGAACTTTTCGGCACACTTTCCGACGGCACCCCGGTGCACCGCTGGACGCTGGAGCGGGCCGGGGTGCGGGTGCGGGTGTTGTCGTACGGCGGGATCGTGCAGTCGGTGGAGGTCCCGGACCGATGGGGGTCCCCCCGCTCGGGCGAAGCCGAGAGTGAGGGAGGGCGTACGGCGGACGTGACGCTGGGGTTCCCGGGGCTCGACGGCTACCGGGAGCACCCGGAGCCGTATCTCGGCGCTCTGGTCGGCCGGTACGCCAACCGCATCGCGGGCGGCCGCTTCCCGCTGGACGGCTGCACGTACGCGCTGGAGCCGAACAGCCCGCCCAACTCGCTGCACGGTGGCGTACAGGGGTTCGACAAGCGGGTGTGGGAGGTCGAGCCGGTCGAGCACGGGCTGCGGCTGAGCCGGGTGAGCCCGCACGGCGAGGAGGGCTTCCCGGGCCGGCTGGAGGTGACGGCCACGTACACGCTGGACGCGTCCGGCGCGCTGCGGATCGCCTACGAGGCCGTCACGGACGCGCCGACCGTCGTCAACCTCACCAACCACACGTACTGGAACCTGAGCGGCTCCGGCCACGCGGGCGGCCACGAACTGCGGCTGGCCGCCTCCCGTTACACCCCGGTGGACACGGACCTGATCCCAACGGGAGCACTGGCGGACGTCTCCGGCTCCCGCTTCGACTTCCGTACGGCCCGCAAGGTGGGCTCCGGCTACGACCACAACTTCGTGCTGGACAAGGGTGTCACCGAGGCGGCCGAGGAGGTGGCCGAGCTGTACGACCCGGCATCGGGCCGGGTGCTCACCGTGGCCACGACCGAGCCGGGCCTCCAGCTCTACACCGCCGACCACCTCGCGCCCCCCTTCGCCCCCGGCGGCGGCATCGCCCTGGAGACCCAGCACTTCCCGGACTCCCCCAACCACCCGGACTTCCCGAGCACCGAGCTGCGGCCGGGCGAGGTCTTCCGCTCGGAGACGGTGTACGGCTTCTCGGTCCGCTGAATGAGCCCCGGTCCAGGGGTCAGGTCCCGGACCGGGGCTGCTCGTGGGGGACTTTGTCCCCGGTGTGTGGGGACTGTCCCGGATCAGACGTTAATCGTCGCGGTGAGCTTGTGGTCGGTGATCGAGCGGGCGGCGGTGATCTCGTACGAACCCTTCACACATGCCCACGCCTTCGCCGTGTCGTCCCAGACCTCGAAGGCACGGCGGGCCAGTTCGATCGTCACCTCGACGCTCTCGCCGGGTCCGGCCTCGGCGCCCGCGAATCCGGCCAGTACGCGTGCCGGGCGCCCGGCGTCGGGCTCGGCCGGGGAAAGGTAGACCTGGACGACCTCGCGGCCGGGGCGCTCGCCGGTGTTGCGCAGGCGGATGCGGGCGGTGGTGCCGTCCGTCTCCAGGGCCTCGTAGGTCCAGTCGGTGTAACCGAGGCCGTGGCCGAAGGGGTACGAGGGTGCACGGCCGGCCTTCTCCCAGGCGCGGTAGCCGATGAACACGTCCTCGGTGTAGGGCAGTTCACCACCGGCGGGGACGACCCGGGTGACGGGGGCGTCGGTGAGGGAGCCCCAGGTGGTGGGGAGGCGGCCGCCGGGCTCGTGGGCGCCGGTCAGCACGTCGGCGAGGGCGGCGCCGCCCTCCTGGCCGGGGAACCAGGTCAGCAGCACGGCGGCGACCTCGTCGCGCCAGGGCAGTTCGACCGGGGAGCCGGAGTTGACGATCACGACGGTGTTCGGGTTGGCGGCGGCGACGGCGCGGACCAGGTCGTCCTGGCGGCCGGGGAGGCGGAGGTCGGTGCGGTCGAAGCCCTCGGACTCGACGCGGTCGGTGGTGGCGACCACGACGACGGCCGTGTCGGCGCCGCGTGCGGTCTCGACGGCCTCGGCGATCAGCTCGTCGGGGTCGCGCTGGGGACCGGAGTGGGCGAGGCCGAAGGTGATGACCTTCATGGGGATGTTCTCGGGGAACCGGACGACGTGGGTCAGGGAGACGTCGACCGGCTCGCCCGCGGTGAGTTCGGCCTGGGCGCGGGGCGCCGGGGGCGCGAAGAGGGTCTCGAAGGGGTCCTCGCTCTCGGGGCGCTGGACGTCGTCGTAGTACGTCGTGCCGTCGACGGTGAGGGTGAAGGCGCCCATGCCCTTGATGCCGAAGGTGTGCGGGCCGGACTCGCGCGGGGTGAAGGTGCCGGTCAGCTCGACGGTGTGGAGGATGTCGTGGGCGACCCCTTCGGGGAGGTCGGCGCCCATCCACTGGATCTGGCCGCCCGGGGCGGTGCCCGTGCCGATGACGTTGCCGTCGGTGCCGCGGCAGACCGCGCGGAGCGTGAAGCCCTGGCCGGCGGGGGCGAGTTCGGTGGTCGGGTCGGCGCCGACGGCGTAGGTGAGGGTGCCCTCGGGGAGGGCGGCGGTGAGGCCGTCGAGCGGGGAGACGGTCCGAGCGGGGAAGACGGTGGCGGAGCCGCCGCCGAGGATGCGGGCGTCGCGGGCGGCGGCGCCGATCAGGGCGACCGTGCCGGCCTTCAGCGGGAGTGCGCTGTTCTCGTTGCGCACGAGGACGAAGGAGCGACGGGCGATCTCGCGGGCCAGGGCCTCGCCGTCGACCGGCGCGGGCGGTTCGGCGACGACCGGTTCGGCGCCGTCCAGGATGCCGACGCGGGCCGCGAGGCGCAGTACCCGGCGGACGGCGGCGTCGACGGTGGCCTCGGCGACCCGGCCGTCCCGGACGGCCCGGGCGAGGGCCTCGCCGTAGACCGTCTCGGGGCCGGGCATGGCGACGTCGAGGCCGCCCTCGATGTCGCCGACGGTGTCGCGGGCGGCCATCCAGTCGGAGACGTTGAAGCCGTCGAAGCCCCACTCGCCGCGCAGGACCTCGTTGACCAGGTGGTGGTGCTCGGTCATCGTCGTGCCGTTGACCTGGTTGTAGGCGGTCATGATCCCCCAGGGGTGGGCGTTCGCGACGATCGCCTCGAAGGGGGCCAGGTACAGCTCGCGCAGGGCGCGTTCGGAGACCAGGTTGTTCACGGTGAAGCGGTCGCTCTCGGCGTCGTTGGCGACGAAGTGCTTGACGGTGGCGCCGACGCCGCCGGACTGGACGCCGGTCACATAGCCGGAGCCGATCTCGCCGGTCAGGTACGGGTCCTCGCTGTACGCCTCGAAGTGGCGGCCGCCGAGCGGGGAGCGGTGCAGGTTCACGGTCGGCGCGAGCAGCACGTGGACGCCCTTGCGGCGGGCCTCCTGGGCGAGCAGCACGCCCGCCCGGCGGGCGAGGGCCGGGTCCCAGGTGGCGGCGAGCGCGGTCGGCGAGGGCAGGGCGACGGACGGGTCGTCGGCGGTCCAGCGCACGCCGCGGACGCCGATCGGGCCGTCGGACATGACGAGGGACTTCAGGCCGATCTCCGGCAGGGCGGGCAGGGTCCACATGTCCTGCCCGGCCAGCAGCCGCGCCTTGGCGACGAGATCGAGCCGTCCCAGCGCGGCCTCCACGACCGTCTCGCGGGCCTCGTCTGCGCGCGCCTCGTCTGTCTCCGCCACAGCGGTACCTCCTCGCTGAGTGCCTTGGATCCCGCACATCCTGCATCCACTACCTGTAGATCGGTAGGTTTTGTCATCTTGCCGTTATATTTCCCTGGTGGGAATGCCGTACGGTGACGTCATGAACGCGAGGGTCAGGAGCGAGGAGCGGCGCGCGGAGATCGTGGGGGCGGCCCTGGAGGTGATCGCCGAGCGCGGCTACCGGGGGGCGAGCCTGGCCGCGGTGGCCGAGCGGGTCGGGCTGACCCAGCAGGGGCTGCTGCACCACTTCCCGACGAAGGACGCCCTGCTGGTCGCCGTGCTCCAGGAGCGGGACCGGTGGGACGCGGTGCCGGACACCCGGTGGCGGGTCGACCTGCTGGCCTCGCTGGTCGAGTACAACGCGATGCGCCCGGCCATCATCCAGACCTTCTCGGCGCTGCTCGGCGAGAGTGTGACGGAGGGTCACCCGGCGCGCTCCTACTTCAGCGAGCGCTACGCCCGGGTCCGCGAGAGCATGACGGCGGTCCTGCGCACCGAGTACGGCGACCGGTTGCCGGGCGGCCTCACCCCCGAGCGCACCGCCCCCCTGCTGGTCGCGGTGATGGACGGCCTCCAGTACCAGTGGCTGCTGGACCCGGAGTCGGTCGACATGCCGGGCGCGTTCCGGGACTTCCTGCGCCTGCTGGGCGAGCCGGTGGAGTGAGGGTCACTGGTCCAGACCCGACCGAGGGCACCGCCGCCACGACTTCGATCTCCGCCTCCGCCTCATCCCGGCTCTGCTCGGCAAGGCCGCACGGCTGCCCCGCACCATGGCGTAGACCATCCCCGCACGCGATACTTCCGCCGTCCCCCGCACCACGCACCACACAGCGACGGAAGGATCCCGGCTCCCGTGACCTCGTTACGCATTCGGACCGCCGTGCTCGGCATGGCTCTGCTGGCCGGTCTGTCGGCTCCCGCGACGGCGGCCTGCGCCTCCCGGGCGGCCATCCCCTCCCCGACCGTCGAAGAGCAGCGGCTCGACAAGGCAGTGCCGCAGGAGATCCTCCGTCGCTCAGGATTCGACGACGTGGCACCGGAGTTCGCCGACGCCCTGGAGCGCGCCCGCTCCTACGCGCAGGCCCGCCGCATCGTCGTCCGCGAAGGGTCGGCACTGTGGCGGCGGGCCGTGGACCGGGCGCAGGGGCGGGGGCCGGCGGAATCAGAAGGGCGCGGGGCGCTTCCTCGGAAGGGTGGTGGTGAGCGACGGGCGGCCCTGAGCCGGGACGACGACCGGCCGCTGTACTGGGCGCGCCTCGGGATGACCCGACAAGTGCACACCTGGCAGCCGGAGTTCGGCCTCACCGACGTCCAGCGCGCATCCCTGCTGGAGCAGTTGGAAAGCACCTCACGTGGCCAGACCGACATCCGCTATCCCGGGCAGCCGCACCTCAGGCGTGTCCTCCTCACCGGCTTCGACCCCTTCACGCTCGACCGGGACATCCGTATCTCCAACCCCTCCGGGGCGAGCGCGCTGGCGCTGGACGGCACGGTGATCGAGACGGCCGAGGGTCCGGCCCGGGTGGAGACGGCCGTGTTCCCCGTGCGCTGGCAGGACTTCGCGGACGGCACGGTGGAGCGGACGCTCCGGCCCTACCTGCCGAAGGTCGACCTGTTCACGACCGTGAGCCAGGGCCGGGTCGGGCGCTTCGACATCGAGCGCAGCAACGGCGCCTGGCGGGGCGGCTTCCCGGACAACGACAACGTCTCCCGCACCGAGACCGTCCCCGTCACCGATCCGGCCGCGCAGCCCCAGTGGACGGCCACGACCCTGCCGTACGCCGCCATCACGGCCGCGGACACGGGCCGGTTCCCGGTGTACGACCACACGGAGGTGACCGAGATCCCGGCGGGCGGCACCGATGCCGTCGTACGGCCGGACGGACCGACCGCCGGCTCGACGGCCCGTGCGGGAGGCGGCGGCAACTACCTCTCCAACGAGATCGCCTACCGCGCGACCCTGCTCCGCGACCGGCTGGGCCTGCACGACACGCTGCCGGGCGGCCATGTGCACACACCCGTGCTGCAGTTCGGCACGGGCAACACCGACCCGGCGACGGGCACGGTGACCGACCCGGAGTTCGTCCGGAACCGGCTGGACATCATCGCGCAGGTGCGGTCGATCGTGACGGTGGCGGCAGAGGCCACGTTCAGGAGGTGACCCGCTCGCCGTCCTCGGCGTCCTCCTCCTCGGTGCTCTCCTCGCCCAGCAGGTCGCGGGCGAGGAGGGTCGCCCCCGCGACCGCGCCCGGCATCAGGAACACCGCGACGAACGGGACCAGGAAGGCCAGGCCGAGGGGCGTGCCGAAGCCCCAGACCAGGCTCTTGCGGGAGCGGAGCAGGGTGAGGCGGGCGCGGAGTTCGACCCCGCGGCGCTGGAGGGCCACGGCGGTCAGTTCCTCGGTGAGGAAGAAGCCGGTGACCAAGAAGCCGAGCACCGGGACGACCGTCTGGCCGACCACGGGCAGGAAGCCGAGGGCGAAGAGCAGGACGCCCCACAGCAGGGCCCGGACCAGGATCCGCAGGCTGTCGCGGGCGGAGATCCACAGCTCGCGCCAGAGCGGGAGGCCGGACCGGGGTGCGGTGCCGTCGGGCGAGACGTCCTCGTCGACCTTCTCCGACAGGCTCTCGTAGAAGGGCTGGCCGACCAGCAGGGTGACGGCCGTGAAGGTGAGGACGGCCAGCAGCAGGCCGAGCGCGAAGAGGACGGCCGTGAGGAAGCCGCGGAACAGGCCCTGCCAGGGGCTCGACCAGTCGTCCGCGAACGGGGTCGCCCAGGCGACGCCGTCCTCGCCCCACACGGCGAGCGCGACCAGCGCCGCCGCGTACAGGACCAGCGTGATCAGGCCGGGCAGCAGGCCGAAGCCGTACTGCTTGCCGTGTCGGCCCACCCACCGCTGGCCCTTGAGGAGATAACCGAAACCCACCCCGAGATCGCGCATGGGGAAACCCTATCGGGGGACGCCGTTGGCTTGTTCATGACCTTGTCCCGGTCGGCGAGCGGGCGCTACGCGTCCAGCATGCGGCGCAGCAGGTCCCTCAGGGAGCTTCGCTCCTCGTCGGTGAGGCCGGCCAGGGGTTCGCGGGCGAAGCGGAGGCCCTCGCGCAGGTCGCGGGCGAGCCGGAGGCCCTCGTCGGTGGCGGCGGCCAGCTTCACCCGGCGGTCGGCGGGGTCGGGGCGGCGCGCCACCAGACCGCGCGCCTCCAGGCGGTCCACGATCCCCGTCACGTTCGACGGCTCGCACTTCAGCTTCTGGGCCAGCTTGCGCATCGGCAGCGGCTCCAGCGACAGCAGGCTGAGCAGGCGCGCCTGCGGACCGGTCAGTGCGTGCTCGCCCGCCGCCAGCTCGTAGTCCGCGTAGAAGCGGGCCACGACGTCGCCGATCAGTTCGACGACCTCCATGGTCAGGGCGTCGGGGCGGCGGGTCTTCTCTGGAGTGGACATGCACTCCAGAGTACTCCGTTACTTGACATCATGAAATATTCAGGCGCATGGTTGTTTCAGCTTCTGAAGTAAATCTGGAAAGGCACCGACATGATCAACCGCGAATGGCACCTGCTCAGCCGCCCCGTCGGCTGGCCCAAGCCCGAGGACTTCGCCCTGGTCGAGGCACCCGTGCCGGCCATCGGCGAGGGCCAGGTACTGGTGCGGAACAAGTACCTCTCCGTGGACCCGTACATGCGCGGCCGGATGAGTGACGCCAAGTCGTACCTCCCGCCCTTCGAGCTGGGCAAGGTCATGCAGGGCGGCGCGGTCGGCGAGGTCGTCGAGTCCAACGCCGAGGGCATCGCGGTCGGCGACCACGTCCTGCACTTCTTCGGCTGGCGCGAGTACGCGGCCGTGGACGCGAAGCAGGCCGTCAAGGTCGACCCCGCGGCCGCGCCGCTGTCGACGTACCTCGGCGTGCTCGGCATGACCGGCCTGACCGCCTACGCCGGCCTGCTGCGCACCGCCTCCTTCAAGGAGGGCGACGTGGTGTTCGTGTCCGGCGCCGCGGGTGCCGTGGGCAGCCAGGTGGGACAGCTCGCCAAGCTCATGGGCGCGTCGCGGGTCATCGGCTCGGCCGGGTCCGACGAGAAGGTCAAGCTGCTGGTGGAGGAGTACGGCTTCGACGCCGCGTTCAACTACAAGAAGGGGCCGGTGAGCGAGCAGTTGCGCGAGGCCGCTCCCGACGGCATCGACGTGTACTTCGACAACGTGGGCGGCGACCACCTGGAGGCGGCCATCGGCTCGCTCAACCAGGGCGGCCGGATCGCGATCTGCGGCATGATCTCGGTCTACAACAACACCGAGCCCGCGCCCGGACCGAAGAACCTCGTCCGCCTGATCCAGACCCGTGGCCGCATGGAGGGCTTCCTGGTCGGCGACCACTACGACCTGCAGCCGCAGTTCGTGGCCGAGGTCGGTCCGTGGGTGGCGTCCGGGCAGCTGAAGTACCGCGAGACCGTCGTCGAGGGCATCGAGAACAACCTGGAGGCGTTCCTCGGGGTTCTGCGCGGCGACAACACCGGCAAGATGATCGTCAAACTCTGACGGGCCCCGACCCTGGCCTGAACTTTCCGACATGCGGTAACTTCTTTCCGAAATCCGCCGTCGATCGTGGGCGCGAGTCGCGGCGGACCGAGGAGGAAGACAACCGCATGCCCAGCACCCCAATCAGTCGTTCTGACGTCCTGTACACCGCCGTCGCCACCGCGGAGAACGGCCGCGACGGCCGGGTCGCCACCGACGACGGCAAGCTCGACGTCGTCGTGAACCCGCCCAAGGAGATGGGCGGCAACGGCGCCGGTACCAACCCCGAGCAGCTGTTCGCCGCCGGGTACAGCGCCTGCTTCCAGGGCGCGCTCGGGGTGGTCGCCCGGCAGGAGGGCGCCGACGTCTCCGGCTCGACCGTCACCGCGAAGGTGGGGATCGGGCGGAACGAGGAGGGGTTCGGGATCATCGTGGAGATCTCCGCGAGCATCCCGAACGTCGAGGAGAGTGCCGCGCGGGAGCTGGTCGAGAAGGCGCACCAGGTGTGCCCCTACTCGAAGGCGACGCGTGGCAACATCACCGTGACGCTGGTCTGAGAACCGTCGTTGCGTACAACGGCAGCCGCATCCTTGGACGTGGGGTGCGGCTGCGCTGCGCCGGCTTGGCGCGGGTGGCGTCTGCCGGGTGCGGTTGAGAGTGAGAGTGCGGGTGCGGGTTGTCGTTGGTTGCTCGCGCCCACGCGGCGGAGCCGCATATCGATACAGCCCCGCGCCCCTTAAGGAGTCAGCGCCGCCCGGTGTAGTGCCGCCACCAGCCTTTCGTTCTCTGGTGCCGCCCCTCCCGGGAAAGCGAACCGTCGGCGCGTGTAGCCGTACGCCAGGCCGCTGCGGGGGTCCGCGAAAGCCTGGGAGCCCGCCGCTCCGCTGTGGCCGATCGCGCCGGCGCCCAGGAACGGGTGCCAGGTGTCGGATGTGGCCTGGAAGCCGAGGCCGTACGACTTGTGGGTGCGGGCCACCAGGTCGTACCCGACGGAGTGCGGCTGGCCGAACTCCGCGACCGTGTCCTCCTTCAGCAGCGGTGCCTTGCCGTCGACCTCGCTGATCATCGCCGCGTACATACCGGCCAGGCCGCGCGCCGAGGCGACGCCGCCCACCGAAGCCGGGCCCTTGGCGCGGACGCCGCGCTCGTTCGGCAGGGCGGCCAGGTCGGTCGGCTCGGGCGTGTGCCGGTTGTAGGCGATCGCGGAGAGGCTGTGCGGTCCGGACGGCAGCGCGTCGAGCACCGCCTGCTGCTCGGGGGTCGGCAGCATCGGCTGGACCGTGCGGAAGCGGGGCTCGTGGGAGACGGGCAGGCCCAGGTGGAAGCCCAGGGCGTAGGGGGCGCGCACCCGCTCCTCGTACAGCTCCTGGATCGTGCGGCCCGTCGCCCGCCGGACGACCTCGCCGGTCAGCGCGCCGATCACCAGGGCGTGGTAGCCGAAGGCCGTGCCCGGCCGCCAGAACGGCCGCTGGTCGGCGAGGCGTTCGGCCAGCGCCCGGTCGTCGGCCAGCTCGGCCGCGCTGAAGCCGGTGTCGGTGCCGACCAGGCCCGCGCGGTGCGCGAGCACGTCGCGCAGGGTCAGCGCACCCTTGCCCTCGGCGCCGAACTCCGGCCAGTAGTAGGTGACTTTGCGGTCCAGCTCCAGCGTGCCGTCCTGCACGAGCAGGGCCACGACCAGATGGGCGGCGCCCTTGGTGGACGAGAACACGCCGTACAGCGAGTCCCCGTCGACGCCCTCACCCGCCCACAGGTCGACGACCGGCCGGCCGTGGACGTAGGCGCACAACTGCCCCTCGTAGTCGTCCCGCTCCTCGGCGACGAAGGCGGCGAACTCCTCGCGCACCGCTTCGAATCCCTCGGCGACCGTGCCGTGCACGGTGATCCCCTGCGTCATCCGCTCTCCTCCACTGAGCCGCTGCTCGCTGCTCCCCCTGTGCACAACGCCCGTTCCGCCGTCGCGCGTTCCCTAGATCGTGTACGGCGAGATGTACCTGTCCGACTCAACCGCCTCGGAGGCGGGTCGGTGTCATCGATACCCCGGATGGCCGATGGCACGGGGTGGTACGTGACAGGGGGGATCCCAGTGAGGGATCAGAGGGAGGGATCAAAAAGAGAAATCGGAAGTACGGCACACCGGGGAGCGGCCTGCCTACGTGCACCACCACAGGAAGCGGTTGCACGTCTTCGTCGGTGACGGCTCCGGTGTCGGGTCCGAGGTCGTCGGGCCGGCCGTGGGGGTGGACGCCGGGTGGGAGGTGGCCGGGGCGGTCGGCGTCGGGGTCGGCCCGCCCGCGCCCGTCGTGGCCGACTGGTCCGCCTGGTCCGTGGCGGACGGGGACTTGGAGGCCTTGTCCTTCGGGGACTTGGAGGCGGAGGCCGAGGCCGAGGCGTCCGGGGAGGCGGAGGCGCCCGCCCTGCCGGCGGCCCCCGAGGTGTCGTCGAGCGGGTTCGCCGTCCGGGCCGGGGACGCGGAGGACGTGCCGCCGGCCGCGGACGTGTCCGCGGACGTCGCCGGCTCGTCGCCGGAGAACGGGGAGAAGGGGGCGTCGGTGCCGAGTTCGGCGACGCTGAGGCCGCCGGCCGCCAGCACGAGGCCCGCGGCGATCAGGACGGTACGACGGCGGCGGCGCCGGTGCGCGGCGGCCTTGCGATCGCGACGGCTGGCATCGGCGGCACCTGGGCCGCTGTCCGCCTCGCTTCCGCCCGTGGCTCCACCGCGGCCCCGGCCGCGCGCCTGCCGCCGGGCGGCACGGCCCACGGGGGCGTCGTCGGCGTCGTCATGCGCGTCGCCGTGGGCGTCGTCAGGGGTGTCCTGGTCGGCGCGTTCGTCCGGGCCGGTGTGGGCGTCCGAGCCGTCGTACGCGTACCGCTCCGCGTCCGCGTACGCGTCCGCCGCCTCCGCGGCGCCGAACTGCGTGGGCACGCGGGGGGACTCGTGGGGGTAGTAGGCGGCCTGTCCGGCGTACGGCTGGGCCGCTGCAGTCGTGAAGGTTTCCTGACCGTACGGACTCGCCGTCGCGCCCGCGTGTCCGTGCGCGACGGACGCGTCCGCGCGCGCGGCGAGAGAGGGCGCCGGCGCGCCGCACCCGGGGCAGGCCAGGGCGCCGTTGAGGTGCCGTTGGCACGGGTGGCAGAAGTCCATGACGCCGGAAGACTAGATTCCCCGCCGGTCACGTTCCTAGGCGCCGCTGTGAAGGTTTCGTGCGGGACCGAAAAGGTTCTCGAAAGCCTTGTCGAAACCGTTACCCGTTCGACCCATTGACACCCCTGCCGCGCCGTCCTTACTGTCACGCCAGCATTTCGAACGTGTGACGAAATCTCGAACAGCTGAGGGGCAACTGCCGTGCGCATCACCGGAATCAGCACACACGTGGTCGGGACGCCGTGGCGCAACCTGACCTACGTCCAGGTGCACACCGACGAAGGGATCACGGGAGTCGGCGAGACCCGGATGCTCGGTCACACCGACGCGCTGGTCGGCTACCTGCGAGAGGCCGAGGCCAACCACATTCTCGGATCGGACCCGTTCGCTGTCGAGGACCTCGTACGCCGCATGAAGTACGGCGACTACGGCCGGGCGGGTGAGATCGTCATGTCCGGCATCGCGGTCGTCGAGATGGCCTGCTGGGACATCAAGGGCAAGGCCCTCGGCGTGCCGGTGTGGCAGCTGCTGGGCGGCAAGGTCACCGACAAGGTCAAGGCGTACGCCAACGGGTGGTACACGACCGAGCGAACGCCCGAGGCGTACCACAAGGCCGCCCAAGGGGTGATGGAGCGCGGGTACAAGGCGCTCAAGATCGACCCGTTCGGTACCGGGCACTTCGAGCTGGACCACGAGCAGACCCTGTACGCCGTCTCGCTCATCGAGGCCGTGCGCGACGCCATCGGTCCGGACGCCGAGCTGATGCTGGAGATGCACGGCCGCTTCTCCCCCGCCACCGCCGTCCGGCTCGCCCACGAGCTGGCGCCGTTCAAGCCGGCCTGGCTGGAGGAGCCGGTGCCACCGGAGAACCTGAAGGCGCTGGAGAAGGTCGCCGCCAAGGTGGACATCCCGGTCGCCACCGGTGAGCGCATCCACGACCGGATCGAGTTCCGTGAGCTGTTCGAGAGCCAGGCCGCGGACATCCTCCAGCCCGACGTCGGCCACATCGGCGGCATCTGGGAGACCCGGAAGCTGGCCGCCACCGCCGAGACCCACTACATGCTGGTCGCACCGCACAACGTGGGCGGGCCCGTGCTGACCGCCGCCTCGCTCCAGGTCGGCTTCACCTCCCCGAACTTCAAGATCCTGGAGCACTTCAACGACTTCGCGGACGCGGAGATCAAGAAGGTGGTCAAGGGGGCGTCGGAGGTCGTGGACGGCTACTTCCACCTCACCGACAAGCCCGGCCTCGGCGTCGAGCTGGACACCGACGCGGCCGCCGAGTTCCCGCAGCAGCAGGCCCGGTTCGACCTGTGGGCCGAGGGCTGGGAGCAGCGCAGGCCGAAGGGCGCGAAGTGATTTCCCAGGTCCTGGTCGAGGCGCCGGGCGCGCACCGGGTCGAGGAGCACACGCCCCGCGATCCCGGTCCCGGCGAGGCGCTGGTCGCCGTGCACGCGGTGGGCATCTGCGGCAGTGACCGCGAGGTGTACCAGGGCAACCGGCCCGAGGGATACGTGCGCTACCCGCTCACGCCTGGCCACGAGTGGTCGGGGACCGTGCGCGCGGTGGGTGCGGGCGTGCCGGAGAGCCTGGCCGGCCGCAAGGTCGTCGGCGAGGGCTTCCGCAACTGCCAGGTGTGCGACCGCTGTCACGCGGGCGAGACCACGCTGTGCACGGCCGGGTACGAGGAGACCGGGTTCACCCAGCCGGGTGCCATGGCCGCCACGCTCACCCTGCCCGCCCGGCTGCTGCATCCACTGCCGGACGACGCCGACCTGACCGCCGCCGCCCTCCTGGAGCCGGCCGCGTGCATCGCGGCCGCCGCGCTGAAGGCGCAGGCCCAGCCGGGCGAGCGGGTCGCGGTGGTCGGCACGGGGACGCTCGGGATGTTCGCCGTGCAGTTCCTGAAGGCGATCTCGCCGGTGGAGCTGCTCGTCGTGGGCACCCGGGGCGACCGGGAGGCGCTGTCCCGGCAGTTCGGGGCGACCGACTTCCGCCTCAGGAACCAGCAACTGCCCGACGACTTCGACGTGGTGATCGAGACCGCCGGGTCCGCGTCCGCCGCGCGCACCGCAGCCTCCCTGCTCAGGCGCGGCGGACGCCTGGTCCTGACGGGCATCCCGGCGCCGGGCGCCGACGGGCTCGACCCGACCGATCTCGTCGTACGGCAGCTGGAGGTGCACACCGTCTTCGGGGCCCCGCCGGACGCCTGGGCGCACGCCGTGCGGGTGTTCGGCGCCGGGCTGCTGGACCCACTGCCGCTGGTCACGCACGAGCTGCCACTGACCGAGTTCCCGCAGGCCATCGAGCTGGTGGGAGCCGGCGATCCGAAGGTGGGCAAGGTGCTGCTCCGCCCCTGACGTACGCCGGTCGGGGCGTGACCTGACGGCGCCCTGACCGGCGTACCACCAAGGCCTTTTTCCGCCCAGAGCCGCGAACCTTGTCCGAAATACCGAACACGAAGGACAGCTTGTGACCGACGCTTCCGCCCCGGCAGCCCGCAGGCCCGGCGAGCAGGTGCTCGCCGCACTCGGCCTGGGCGCGCCCGCCCTCGACCCCGCCGACACCTCCGCCCACAGCTTCCCGGGCGGCGGCCGCTGGCGCACCGAGATCCCCTCGTGCGAGGGTCCCGAAGCGCTGACGGTCGTACTGAAGGAGGCCTCCCGCCTCGACGTGCCGATCCACCGGATCAGCCAGGGCAGCGGCGTGTGGATGCTGACCGACGCCGAGATCACCGAGATGGTCGACGCGACCGGCGAACGTGACATCGAGCTCTGCCTGTTCACCGGCCCGCGCGGCACCTGGGACATCGGCGGCTCGGTGCGCACCGACTCGCGGGGGGCCGGACTGCGCGCCCGCGGCCACGACGCCGTCGCCGGCTGTGTCGAGGACGCCGTCCGCGCCACCGAACTGGGCGTCAAGTGCCTCCTCGTCGCCGACGAGGGCGTGCTGTGGACCCTGCACCGGGCCCGCCGGGCGGGCATCATCCCGGCCGACACCACCCTGAAGGTCTCGGCGCTGATCGGACCGGTCAACCCCGCCTCGTATGCGGTGTACGAGGGGCTGGGGGCCGACTCGATCAACGTGCCCAGCGATCTGACGCTGGATCACCTCACCGAGATCCGCCGGGTGTCCGGCGCCCCCATGGACATGTACATCGAGGCCCCCGACGATCTCGGCGGCTATGTGCGGATGTACGAGGTCGCCGAGCTGATCCGGCGCGGCGCACCGCTCTACCTGAAGTTCGGCCTGTCCAGGGCCCCCGGCATCTACCCGTGGGGCACCCACCTGCGGGACGTGACCCTGGACACCGCCCGGGAGCGGGTGCGGCGCGGCCGGCTCGCCCTCGACCTGCTCGCCCGGCACGGCGCGGACGGCCACATGGCGCCGCTCGGCTCCCGGCTGCCCGGCCCGCTCAACCGCTTCCCCAGCAACGCGTGACCCCTCTCAACGACGAGACGAACAAGGACTGATCATCATGCGCAACCGCAGAGCCGCCCTCGCCGCGATAGCCGGAACCGCCTCCCTCGCCCTCACCCTGTCCGCCTGCGGCCAGAGCGGCGAGGGCGGCAGCAAGGAGGAGAAGGGCAGCGCCAAGGGCGGCACCATCGGCATCGCCATGCCGACCAAGTCCTCCGAGCGCTGGATCAACGACGGCAACAACGTCGTCAAGAACCTCCAGGCGGCCGGCTACAAGACCAAGCTGGTCTACGGCGAGGACGACCCGGACACCCAGGTCTCCCAGATCGAGAACCTGATCACGCAGGGCGTCAAGGGCCTGATCGTCGCGGCCATCGACAACAAGTCCCTGAACAACGTGCTCCAGGAGGCCGCGGACGCCGACATCCCGGTCATCGCCTACGACCGCCTGATCCTCGGCACCAAGAACGTCGACTACTACGCCTCGTTCGACAACACCAAGGTCGGCGTGCTGCAGGGCACGTACATCGTGCACAAGCTGGGCCTGGACAGCGGCAAGAAGGGTCCGTTCAACATCGAGCTGTTCGCCGGCTCCAACGACGACAACAACACCAAGTACTTCTTCAACGGCGCGATGAGCGTGCTCCAGCCGTACATCGACAAGAAGCAGCTGGTGGTCAAGTCCGGCCAGACCGCTCTCAACAAGGTCACCACCCTGCGCTGGGACGGCGCGACCGCGCAGAAGCGCATGGAGGACATCCTCACCTCCTCCTACAAGTCCGGCAACGTCGACGCGGTGCTCTCGCCGTACGACGGCATCTCGATCGGCATCCTCGCCGCGCTGAAGTCGGACGGCTACGGCTCCAAGAGCCAGCCGCTGCCCGTCATCACCGGCCAGGACGCCGAGCTGGCCTCGGTGAAGTCGATCATCGCCGGTGAGCAGACGCAGACCGTCTACAAGGACACCCGCCAGCTCGCCAAGGTCGCCGCGACCATGGTCGACGACGCACTCAAGGGCAAGAAGCCGCAGGTCAACGACACCAAGACGTACGACAACGGCACCAAGGTCGTCCCCGCCTACCTGCTTCAGCCGGTGAGCGTCGACAAGTCCAACTACGAGGACGTGCTGGTCAAGGGCGGCTACTACACGGACGCCGAACTCAAGTAATCCAGACGAACCCGGCCGAACAACACTGATTGGAAGGCACGACCATGGCGGGACCCGTCCTGGAAATGCGCTCGATCGTCAAGACCTTTCCCGGTGTCAAGGCGCTGTCGGACGTCACCCTGACCGTCCGGCAGGGCGAGGTCCACGCCATCTGCGGCGAGAACGGCGCCGGCAAGTCCACCTTGATGAAGGTGCTCTCCGGCGTCCATCCGCACGGCACGTACGAGGGCGACATCCTGTTCGAGGGAGAAGTCTGCCGCTTCAAGGACATCCGGGCGAGCGAGCAGCACGGCATCGTCATCATCCACCAGGAACTGGCGCTGTCGCCGTACCTCTCCCTGGCGGAGAACATCTTCCTCGGCAACGAGCACGCCAAGGGCGGGTTCGTCGACTGGAGGGAGACCCTGCGGCACGCCACCGAGCTGCTGCGCCGGGTCGGTCTCGACGACCACCCGGAGACCCGCGTCGCCGACATCGGCGTGGGCAAACAGCAGCTCGTGGAGATCGCGAAGGCGCTGTCGAAGAAGGTGAAGCTGCTCATCCTGGATGAGCCGACGGCGGCGCTGAACGACGAGGACAGCGACAAACTCCTGGGTCTCATCCTGGAGTTGAAGAAGCAGGGCATCACCTCGATCATCATCTCCCACAAGCTCAACGAGATCCGCAAGGTCGCCGACTCGGTGACGATCATCCGTGACGGTCATTCCATCGAGACGCTGGATGTGAAGTCTCCGGAGACGACCGAGGACCGGATCATCAGCGGCATGGTGGGCCGCGACCTGGACCATCGCTTCCCCGAGCGCACGTCGTACGACGGCGAGCCGGACGCGGCCCCGGCCCTGGAGATCCGCAACTGGACCGTGCACCACCCGATCGACCAGGAGCGCACGGTGGTCGACGACGTGTCGATCAGTGTGCGCCGCGGGGAGATCGTCGGCATCGCCGGCCTGATGGGCGCGGGCCGCACCGAGCTGGCGATGAGCGTGTTCGGGCGGACGTACGGCCGGTACGCGGGCGGCTCGGTCCTCAAGGACGGCACGGAGATCCGTACGAGGTCCGTCGCGGAGGCGGTCGACCACGGCATCGCGTACGTCACCGAGGACCGAAAGCACTACGGCCTCAACCTCATCGACACCATCAACCGCAACATCTCGCTGACCGCGCTGAAGAAGGTCGCCAAGCGGGGCATCGTCGACGAGCACGAGGAGCGGCAGGTCTCCGAGGGCTTCCGCAGGTCCATGAACATCAAGGCGCCGACCGTGTTCGAACCGGTGGGCAAGCTGTCGGGCGGCAACCAGCAGAAGGTCGTCCTCAGCAAGTGGATCTTCGCGGGTCCGGACGTGCTGATCCTGGACGAGCCCACGCGCGGCATCGACGTGGGCGCCAAGTACGAGATCTACACGGTCATCGACCAGCTGGCCGCCCAGGGCAAGGCGGTCGTCTTCATCTCCTCCGAGCTGCCCGAGCTGCTCGGCATGTGCGACCGCATCTACACGATGGCCGCCGGACGGCTGACCGGTGAGGTGCCGCGGGCCGAGGCCACGCAGGAAGTGCTGATGCGTCATATGACGAAGGACAAAGAGGTAACGCGATGAGCACCGATGTCACCGACAAGATCCCGGCCTCGGCGCCGCCGGGCAGGAGCGGATCGGCCTCCGGCGCCGGCCTGCTCCAGCTGATGCTGGACGGGCTGCGCCGCAACATGCGCCAGTACGGCATGCTGATCGCGCTCGGTCTGATCGTCGTCCTCTTCACCGTCTGGACCGACGGGGACCTGCTGCTGCCGCGCAACGTCTCCAACCTGGTGCTGCAGAACAGCTACATCCTGATCCTCGCGATCGGCATGATGCTGGTCATCATCGCGGGCCACATCGATCTGTCGGTCGGCTCGCTGACGGCGTTCGTGGGCGCGTTCGCGGCCGTGCTGACCGTGCAGCACGGCGTGTCGTGGCCGATCGCCCTGGTGCTGTGCCTGCTGATCGGCGCGGCCGCGGGCTCCGTCCAGGGCTTCCTGATCGCCTATCTCGGCATACCGTCGTTCATCGTCACCCTCGCCGGCATGCTGCTCTTCCGCGGCCTGACGGAGATCCTGCTCAAGGGGCAGACCCTCGGCCCGTTCCCGGACGGTCTGCAGAAGATGGGCAACGGCTTCCTGCCCGAGGTCGGCCCGAACACCAACTACCACAACCTGACCCTGCTGCTCGGGCTCGCCCTGATCGTGGCCGTGGTCTGGCAGGAGGTCCGCGACCGCAGCCGCCAGCAGGAGTTCGCGCTGGACGTGCTGCCCACCCGGCTCTTCCTGCTCAAGCTGGTCGCCCTGGTCGCCGCGATCCTCAGCCTCACGATGCTGCTCGCCAGCTACAAGGGCGCCCCGATCGTGCTGATCATCCTCGGCGCGCTGGTCGTCGGCTACGGCTACGTCATGCGCAACGCGGTGTTCGGCCGGCACATCTACGCGATCGGCGGCAACCTGCCGGCGGCCAAGCTGTCCGGCGTGAAGGACAAGAAGGTCACCTTCTACGTCTTCCTGAACATGGGCGTGCTCGCGGCCCTGGCGGGTCTGGTGGTCGCCGCCCGTCTGAACGCGGCCTCTCCGAAGGCGGGCGTCAACTTCGAACTCGAGGCGATCGCCTCGTCGTTCATCGGCGGCGCGTCCATGAGCGGCGGTGTCGGCACCGTCCTCGGCGCGATCATCGGCGGTCTCGTCCTCGGCGTGCTGAACAACGGCATGAACCTCCTCAGTGTCGGCACCGACTGGCAGCAGGTCATCAAGGGCCTCGCCCTGCTGGTGGCGGTCGGATTCGACGTGTGGAACAAGCGCAAGTCCGGTTCGTAAGTCAGACAGGGCCCCGCCGGAAGGCGGGGCCCCTCCTTTAGCGGGAGCCGCACATGGAACTGAACAGACGCACGGTCATCGCAGGCGCCGCGGCGGCGGGCCTCGCCGCCACCGCCCTCGGCACAACAGCGACATCAGCCACTGCCGCGGCGGGGGCCGAGGCCACCTCGGGAGGCAGGAAGCCGGTGAAGGAACCCTTCGGCAAGCTCGCCGACGGCACGAAGATCTACCGCTGGTCGCTGGAGAACGGCGGCACCCGGCTGAAGGTCCTCAACTGGGGCGGCGTCGTCCAGAGCCTGGAGATACCCGACCGGCACGGCCACCACGCCAACGTCTCGCTGGGCTTCGACAACATCGACGACTACGTGGCGAAGACCCCGTACTTCGGCGCCCTCATCGGCCGCTACGGCAACCGCATCGCCAAGGGCCGGTTCACCCTCGACGGCAAGAGCTACCAGCTGTCCGTCAACGACGGCGTGAACAGCCTGCACGGCGGCAAGCAGGGCTTCGACAAGCACGTGTGGGACGTGGAGCCGTTCACCAAGGGCACCGACGTCGGCCTGCGCCTGCACTACACCAGCGTCGACGGCGAGATGGGCTACCCGGGCACGCTCAAGGCGAAGGTGACGTACACCCTCACCAGGCACGGTGAATGGCGCATCGACTACGAGGCCACCACCGACAGGGCGACCGTCGTCAACCTCACCAGTCACGTCTACTGGAACCTGGCGGGCGAGGGCAGCGGCACGATCGAGGACCACGAACTCCGCATCGCCGCCTCCCGCTACACCCCCACCGACTCGGGTCTGATCCCCACCGGTGAACTGGCCAAGGTCGCGGGCACCCCCTTCGACTTCCGGCACGCCAAGCCGATCGGCCGCGACATCCGCGCCGGCCACGAGCAGCAGGTGCAGGCCAAGGGCTACGACCACAACTGGGCCCTGGACAAGGGCATCACCGCCAAGCCCGAGCACGTCGCCACGCTGTGCGACCCGCGCTCCGGCCGCACCCTGAAGATCGCCACCGACCAGCCGGGCCTGCAGTTCTATTCCGGCAACTTCCTCGACGGCACCCTGACCGGCACCGGCGGCCGCACCTACCGCCAGGGCGACGCCCTGTGCCTGGAGACCCAGCACTTCCCGGACTCGCCGAACCACGCGAACTTCCCGTCCACCGTGCTGCGGCCGGGCCAGACCTACCGGACGACGACGATCCACACGTTCTCGGCGTGAAGCGGCTCACACAGCACGTGAGTTGAACGCCACTGCTGTGTCCTCCGTATCCATGGGTGGCCCGGGCTCCCCCGCCCGGGCCACCCTTCGACGGAGGTTCCCTTGCCTGACAACGTCACCTCGTTGTTCCGCAACACCGCAGCGCACAGCCCTTCGATGGCGGCGCTGGCGCGGGAGAGCGACGGGTCGGGTCCGGTGGACTTCTGCATCCCGTGCAATCCGTACTTCCCCACTCCCGCCATGTTCGAGGAGATGGCGGTCCGGCTGCGCGAGATCATCACGTACTACCCGAGCAGTGCCGACACCATCACGGCCGAGCTGTGCAGCCTGCTCCAGCTGCCGCCGCAGTGCGTGGCGATGGGCAACGGCTCGACGGAGCTGATCACCTGGATCGACCACCTCCTGGTCCGCGAGTCCCTGGCCGTCCCCGTCCCGACCTTCGGCCGCTGGACCGACCAGCCGATGGAGACCGGCAAGCGGGTCGACATGTTCCCGCTCCAGGAGGCGAACGGCTTCGCGCTGGACCTCGCCCAGTACGCCGAGTTCATCCGTGCCCGCGGCACCCGCGTGGCGGTCGTCTGCAACCCGAACAACCCCGACGGCGGCTATCTGCGCAAGCAGTCGGTGGTGCAGTTCATGGACGCGATGGCGGACCTGGACCTGGTGGTCGTGGACGAGTCGTTCCTGGAGTTCGCCGACGCGGAGGCCGACCCGAGCGTCGTCCAGGAGGCCATGCTCCGGCCCAACGTGGTCGTGCTCCGCAGCCTCGGCAAGAACTTCGGCCTGCACGGCATCCGCTTCGGCTACCTCGTGGCGAACCCGGCCCTGGCCGGCCGCGTCCGCGCGATGCTCCCGAAGTGGAACCTCAACTCCTTCGCCGAGCACGTGGTGTTCATGCTGAAGGAGCACGGTGCCGAGTACGCGCAGAGCCTGATGCAGGTGCGCCGGGACCGACTGGAGATGGCCAGCCAACTCTCCGCCCTGCCCGGCCTCACGGTCTATCCCTCCCAGGGCAACTTCCTGTTCGTGCGACTTCCCGTGGGAGCCGAGGGCACCGTGGTCCGGGACCGGATGCTCACCGAGCACCGGATCCTGGTCCGCGAGTGCGGCAACAAGATCGGCTCCTCCAGCCGCTTCCTGAGACTCGTGGTGCGCCCCCAGGTCGACGTGCGTCGCCTGGTGTCCGGCCTGGAGCAGGTGCTCTACGGGTCCAGGAGGGGAGCCGCCGTACCCGAGCTGGGCACAGGGACCAGCTACAGCTCGGGTACGGCGGCCGTGGACCGGCTGGTCAGCACGACCAACGGCGCCGGAATGCCGGGGCTTGCCGCGCAGGCGGTCGGCACCGGCGCCGCCCCGGCCGCCGGCACCGGCATGCCGCTCCCCGCCGCCGCAGCGCCGACCGGCGGCGGGATGCCGATGCCGGCGGCAGCTCAGGCGATGCCGGTACAGCAGCCGGTGCCACCTCAGCCGGTGCAGCAGCCGGTGGCCCCGGCACCGACACCTGCACCGGCCCCCGTCCCGGCTCCGGCTCCGGTGCCTGTCCCGGCGCCGGTACCGGTACCGGCGCCCTACCCGACACCGGTACCCGCACCCGCGCCTGTCCCCGCGGCTCCCGTCCCCGTCCCGGCCCCGGCCGCCCCGCTCGGCCCCACCCCGCCGGGTGTTCCGGCCCGCGGGGGCCTCACGGCGGCCCAGGTACGCGGCATGACGGCCCCGGGCACCCCGGCCACCGGTCTGCCCCCGGCCACCGGTCTCACCCCGGCCCCGGCGACCGGCTGGCCCAACGCACAGAGCTGGCCGAACGCGGCGGGCATGGGGCAGGCGGGCTAGCGGACCGGCGGTCCTCAGGGCAGGGGCAGCGCCTCGGCGCCCGAGAGGAGAGGGATGGGCTCGTAGGCGGCGGTTCCGGGACCGCACGCGGGCGTCGTGTCAGCGGTGCCCGACACGTTGGACCCGGCCTCGTACGGCCCGTCGCCCGCCACCGTGGTGAAGTGGTCGGTGTGCGCGGCCGAGTAGTACAGGCACTGGTGCAGGTTCACGTACGTCCCCGCCGTCAGGTCGAGCGCCCTGGCGTAGGACAGGGCAGGGACGAGGAAGTAGTTTCCGTCGCCGCTGCCGCAGGACGGTGTGCGGTCCGCCGTGCCGGAGACGTTCGTCCCGGCGGCGAAACGGCCGTCGCTGCTCGGCACCACCGTGGTGAAGTAGTTGTCGGCCGAGGACGAGTAGTACGTGCACTGGTGCAGGTTCAGATACCGGCCGCTGCGCAGGTCCAGCGCCTTGACGCCCGACAGGAGCGGAATGAGGCCGAAGTTCCCGTCGCCGCCACCACAGCGGGGTGTGCGGTCCGCCGTGCCGGAGACGTTCGTGCCGGCGAGGAAGCGGCCGTCCCCGCTCGGCACGAACGTGGTGAAGTGGTCGGCGGCGAAGGCGGAGTAGTACAGGCACTGGTGCAGGTTCAGGTACGGGGCAGGGGCTTCGGCGGCGGCCGCGTCGGCCAGGCCCGGCCCGAGTGACAGCGCTACGGCGCTGAGCGCGGCGGTGAGCCACTTCCGGAGGAGTCCCTGGTGAGCCACTCGTGTCTCTTTTTCTCGGTGGGGGGGTTCTCGACGCAGCGAGGAGGAGGAACAGAAGTCAGCACAGCAGACCACGGTGGGCGCAGGTGCGGTCGTCGTCCGAAACCGGCCGAAGGCGTGGACCGGGTGCACGCGGGGCGCTAGTACGCCACCGGCCAACCCGTGCTCCAGCTCAGCAGGTTGATGCCGAGCTTCGGGGTGCCGTTGTCGTTGCCGTCGTAGTAGTGGTAGACGATCAGGTCGCCGTCGGTGTCGTTCATGACGGACTGGCCGCCGGGGCCGATGACGCTGCCGTGCGACTCCAGGACCGGGGTGCCGCCGTTGGCGGTCATCGCGACGCCGCTCTTGTCGTAGTAGGGGCTGGTGACGGAGGTGGCGCGGCCGACCTTCACCTTGTACGTCGAGCTGGTGCCCTGGCAGCAGACGTCGTCGTCCACGAAGAGGTTGGGGGCGATGGCGTTGTAGTCGCTGGAAGTGGTGGAGGTGTGGACGACGCCGTAGTCGGTCCAGGAGCCCGGCAGGCCCGTCGTCGAACCGGCCAGTCCGATCGCCGACTTGTTGGAGCCGAACGTGGAGACCGCGTAGTACATGAGGTACTTGCCGCCGTGGTACGAGATGTCCGGCGCCCAGGCCTCGGTGGCGTACGACGACCACCAGCTCGGCTCGGTGGAGAAGGCGTCGGAGCCGGCGGTGAAGGAGACGCGGTCGGTGGAGGTCTTGTAGGCCAGTCCGCCGCCCGTCGAGTAGAGCAGGTAGCGGCCGGCCGACGTGCGGATCATCGTCGGGTCGTCGACGACCACGCGTTCTCACACATGCGGACGGTAAGTACACATGGGTTTCTTGTCATAACTGGTTTGTGATGCAAAGCTGATGCCATGACAGACGCATCGGTGCCCTCTCCGGGTACTCCCCACGAAGTCCTCGCCGGCTTGGGCGAGTTGACCCGCCGGGTCCGTGCCGCGCAGCGCGGCGCCTGGTTTCCCCTCCTGCTGCTGGGGGTACTCACGCTGGGCGGGATCCTGGTCAGCCGCTTCACCTTCAAGGTCGAGACCGCACCCTGCCCGGCGACCGCCCCCGCGGCAGGCCCCGGCTGCACCGTGGTCACGCAGGTCACGCAGGGCTCGCCGGTCTACTGGCCCATCGGGCTCGCCCTGGCCTACGCCGCGACGGCGTTCTTCTACATCCGCCGCTCCCGCAACCGCGGAGTCGGCACCCCGGTCCGGCCGTACATCCTCACCGGGATCGCCCTGTTCGGCCTGACGACCGCCACCGCGATCTGGAGCCTCCACCACGGGATGCCGCAGCCCGGCGAACGGCTCGACTTCTGGGGCCTGCACCTCGACCCCGCCTCCGGGGTGACGAAGTTCCTCGAGCGACTCGCCGGGAACGCCACAGCCGTCGGGCTGCCGCTGCTGGTGCTGTCCTGGGTGGAGCGCAGCCGCGTCCTGCTGCTGCTCACCGTGGTGTACCTGGCCATCGAGCTGGTGCCGCTCACCGACGGCTGGGCGGGGATCCCGTTCACCTCGCCCTGGTCCGCCGTGCCCCACTTCGGCGTCCCCGGTGTGCTGCTCCTGCTCGGCTCCCTCGGTTTCGGTCTGGCCGAGCTGCACCGTCAGCGCAACGACTCATGACCGATCAGCCCGACCCGCACCCCGTCACCGGACTGGACGACGTCGTCCACCAGCGTGTCCGCCTCGGCATCCTCACCGTCGCCCACCAGGCACGCCGGGTCGAGTTCGGCTTCCTGCGCACGGCTCTCGGCCTGACCGCCGGAAATCTCAGCCAGCACCTGGCCGTCCTGGAGAAGGCCGGACTGGTCGACATCGAGAAGGGCTACGAGGGCAAACGCGCCCGCACCTGGCTCTCCCTCACCCCGGCCGGCGGCCGCGCCCTGCAGGACGAGGTCACCCAGCTCAAGCGACTCATCCACCAGATCGAGCAAGGCAGCTCAGCCCCGGAGTCCTGATCCGGACTCCCGCGAACCGTGGTGAGCCGTGAGCGGCTCCCGCCGACGTCCGGCGAACCCGGACAGCACGCCGAACACCGCCCAAGAACCGGGGAGGACACGTGACCATCACATCGCTCACCAAGACGGACTTGACGCGCCGTCGCATGCTCGCAGCCGCGCTGGCGGCGGGGGTCGGGGCCGCCGTGCCGATCAGCGCGGCGCGCCAGGCGTGGGCGGCTCCGACCGCCCCCGGCTCGTCCCAACTCACGCTGCCCAGGCCCACCGGGCCGCACCCCGTGGGCACGGTGCCGCTCCACCTCGTCGACACCTCACGTCCGGATCCCGTGGCCGGCCCCGGGCATCACCGCGAGTTGATGGCCAGCGTCTGGTACCCCGCACGCAACGCCCACGACCTGCCGCGCGCCCCCTGGATGACCGAGGGCGCGATGCGGGCGTTCCTGGCGGACGTCGACTTCCCCCTCGACCCCGCCCTCGGCCCGCTCACCGCCGCACACGTGGGCGCGCCCGTGCACCATGCCGGCCACCGCCTGCCCGTCATCGTGTACTCGCACGGCTCGGGCACCCACCGCGGCGACCACACCATCATGGGCCAGGAACTCGCCAGCCACGGCTACGCCGTGGTCACCGTCGACCACACGTACGACGCGTTCAGCGAATTCCCCGACGGCCGGCTCACCGTCCCGGCAGAGGTCCCGCCGTTCCTGGGGCCACGGGACTTCGCCGCGGACATCCGGTTCGTGCTCGACGTCGTCGAGGGCCTTGCCGCCGGGCGCAACCCCGACGTCGACGGCAAGCCACTGCCCCGGGGCCTGCTCGGCGCTCTCGACCCACAGCGCATCGGCGCGTTCGGCTGGTCGAAGGGCGGCACCGCCACCGCGCTCACCATGCTCGCCGACCAGCGCGTCCGCGCCGGGCTCAGCCTCGACGGCCCGATGCAGCCGACCATCACCGCCGACCTGAACCGGCCGTTCATGATGATGACCGCCTCGTTCACCCGGGCCGCCATGCCGGACGTCGCCGAGTTCTGGACACACCTTCGCGGCTGGCGGCTGGACATCCAGGCCGACGGGGCCGTCCACTTCTCATACGGCGACAACGCGACACTGATCCCGCAGGCGGGCAAGATCCTCGGCATGACCGACCAGCAGATCCAGGACATGGTCGGCACCCTCGATCCGGCCCGGGCGGTGCGGATCCAGCAGGCCTACCCGCTGGCGTTCTTCGACCTGCACCTGCGGCACCGCAGGGGGCATCTGCTCGACGGCCCGAGCGCGGCCTTCCCAGAAGTGAAGTTCATCCCGTGAAGCGTCGGACCGCCAGGAAGCGCGCGACCCGATCGGCAGGGGCCACCGCTCAGATCCCCCACGAGCCGACGTCGAACCACTGACCACTCGCGCGAGGGTCAAGCACTCACAGTGATCGACTTACGTCGAGGCAACGGCAGGTCGACCTCGGCCCGTACGGTCTTCCCCGGCGGGTCACGGTCGACCACGTCCCACCGATCGGCCAACGCGTCGACCAGCACGAGCCCGCGCCCCGCCTCGGCGAGCGGCGCGGGCTCGCACACGTCCCGGGGGCCGGGCGGGCGGCGTTCGGCCCGCGTGTCGGTCACCTCGACCCGCACCCGCCCGGGGAGCAGGGAGAGCCGCAGCTCGAAGTCCCGACCGGGTACGCGCCCGTGGATCACGGCATTGGCGGCCAACTCGGCGACGATCCCGGCCACGGCGTCGGCGGTGTCGGTGCCATGCGGGATGCCCCAGGCGTCGAGTTGGGCGAGAGCGAGGTGCCGTGCCAGACGGGCGCCGCGGGGAGTCGGGCTGAGGCGTTGGGTGAGCATGAGCCCAATGTGAGGCGTGCGAGCAGGGCTTCACCAGGTGCGGCGCGCGTACGCTTCGCGAGCGTACGCGGTGACGGACTGGACAGTACTCGTCACTGGCCGTGACCATGGGCGCGGGAGGTGACCGTGGTGGTCGACGGGCGGGTGGGCGAGCCGGAGTCTTCGGACAGCATGCGGACGTTCGGGGCGGTGGTGCAGGCGCTTCGCGAGTATCACCGGCTGAGCAGGGAGGAGTTCGGTCGGCATGTGGGGTTCTCCAAACACACGGTGGCGTCGGTGGAGCTGGGGAGGCGAATGCCGGATGTGGAGTTCGTGGAGGCGGCGGAGGGGGTGTTGGGGAACACCGGGGCGCTGAGGAAGGCGGCAGGGTGCCTGGAGCGACAGGCGGGGTTGACGGCTTGGTTCCGGCGGTGGGCGCGGCTGGAGAAGCTGGCGATCACTCTCTACACGTATGAGTGCCGGATGATTCCGGGGTTGCTGCAGACGGAGGCGTACGCGCGACAGTTGTTCGTCGACGAGTTGCCGCCACTGACCGACGAACAGATCGAGGCCAACTGGGCCGCGAGGGCGGAACGTCAACGGCTGTTGAGGGAGCGGCCGAACACCGCCTTCAGCTTCATCATCGAAGAGCAACTGTTCCTGCGCCGGACCGGCGGCAGGGAGGTCACGCGTGAAGCCGTCGGCCACCTGCTGGACGTCATGCAACTGCGGAACGTCGAGGTCCAGATCATGCCGCTGGTACGCGAATCACACGCTGGGCTGCACGGGCCCATGCAACTGCTGGAGAGCCCGGACAACAAGTGGTTCGGCTACATGGAAGCACCGGAGTGCGGGCAGCTCGTCTCCGACGCAAAGGTGGTCAGCGTTCTCAACCGCCGGTATGCCAGGATGCGTTCACAGGCTCTGTCAGCCGAGGACTCGGCGAGCCTGCTGGAGCAGATGCGAGGAGACCTATGAGCACCTCCGAACTGGCCTGGTTCAAAAGCAGCTACAGCAGCAGCGGTTCCGGTGACTGTGTCGAGGTAGCCCACACCTCCGCCACCATCCACATCCGCGACTCGAAGGACAAGCAAGGCCCCCAGCTTGCCCTCTCCCCCACCACCTGGGCCGACTTCCTCACGTACGCCGCGAAGCGACCGGCGTGACCGGCAACGCGGCACTCGCCGACATCCTCGACCGCGGTGCCGCCGCGACGGAGTCGGACCAGCTCCTCGCCGCCCTCGCCGACCACGGCGTCTTCGTGCCCGTGCAGGCGAACGGGTCGGTGATGTTCCTTCGGAACGAGGACGGCAGCCCCTCCCTCCCCGGCTACGTCAGCGAAGCGTGCCGCGCCGAAAAGCTCCCTCAGGCCTTCGGCGCGGTCCACTGCGACGCCCTGCGGCTGATGGACATCGCCCAGCAGACCGGCGTCGGCGTCCTTGCGCTCTTCTCCACCGCCAACTGGGCGCGTGTACCGATGCCGTTGCTGTACCGGACGATGCGTGAGCGCGGTCAGCAGGCCGGCGGGCAGCAGCTGAAGCTCACCTGGTCGACGCATCCCGTCGCCGTGGCGCTGCGAGATGCCCTGGCCCGGCGGATACGGGAGTTCCCGCCCGTCCGCACGGTCTGGGTGTCGCAGGCGCGACGTGTCGACACGGGCATGGAGCACCTAATGCTGCACGTGGCCGTCGACGAGCCGCTGCCGTCGGCCTCCGCGCACCGGCTGATGGAGACGCTGCTCGGCGGGGAGGTGGTGCTCGGCGACGGCAGCCCCCAGGTGGGCATGCTCCCGCTGAACACCACCGAGCACGCTGCCACCATCGCCGAGTTGGAGCGCATGGGTCTGGACACCGTACGGTCCGACCCGGCCACAGGGCGGGTCGAGGTGGTGTCCCGCGAGTACGACGCCCCGGACGCGAACTAGACGCTGCCGGCGTTACGGCACGACGCGGAAGTGGGTCGTCAGACGCCGCTCGTCGTCCAGGATGTGGAAGGCGATGCCGGGCGGCTGGTCCGCGACCTCGTCTCCGGCCTCCCAGGGCAGGCGCAGGTTCCAGGTGACCGCGGGAGCGACCAGCAGCGGACGGCCGGCGAACGTGGAGGCTGCCGCGGTGTGGGCGTGGCCGGTGAGGACGGCTACGACCTGGGGGTGCGCGGCCAGCAGTTCGGCCAGGTCCTCGGGCTGCTGCAGGCGGCTGTCGTCGGGCAGCGGGTGGTGCAGACGGACCGGGGGCTGGTGGAAGGCGATCAGCGCCGGGGTGTCGTCGTCCAGCCCGTCGAGTGTCGAAGCCAGCCACTGGAGGGTCTCCGGTGCGAGGAGCCCTTCGTCGCGCCCCGGGATGGTGGCGTCGCACATGAGGATCGCCGCACCGGCCACGTGGTGCAGACGGTTGACGGGGCCGTCCGATACTGGCTCGCGCAGGAGGGCCTTCCGGTAGGCCTGCCGCACGTCGTGGTTCCCGGGGCAGGTCAGGACCGGGAACGGTCCGGTGAGAATGCCCGCCGCCTGCTCGTACTCGCTCTCCGCGCCGTGGTCGGCGATGTCCCCGGTGACCAGCACCGCGTCGACGGGCCGCTCCCGACTGGCGAGATAGTCCATGACACGGGTGGCGCGCTCGGTCGCGCGCTCGGTGCCGTCGAGATGGAGGTCGCTGATCTGAGCCAGAACAACCAAGGTTCGTTCCCCTCCTGCTACTACCGAACGGAAAACGTGTCGTTTTCCGTTAGAGACCGTAGGGCAGGGAAGGTAATGTGATCAAGGGGCACCGGAGGAGGGAGGTCGCATGGAGCGTTATCTGGCCCTGGAGTTGGCCGGCACGATCCGCCATGACGGGCAGGGCGGAGTGGCGGACGATCTGTCCACCACGCAGGGCCTCGCCGCCTGGGTCGACACGCAGGCCGACCTGCTCGGCCGCTACGGCAGCCGGCCGGACTTCGCCACCGACGAAGAGACCAGACGCGAAGTCGTGGCCGTACGCGAGGCCGTGCGCGCCCTGTTCGCCCGGGCGGTGAGCCCCGCGCCTCCGAGTCCCGCGGACGCGCACCGGCTGCTACCCGCTGATGAGGCCGTAGCCCGGCTCAATGCCACCGCCTCCCGGCGCGGGGTCGTCCCGCACCTCGACTGGCCCCACGAAAGCCCCGCACAGCTGCGCTTCCGATCGGCCGAGCCGGAGACGCCGACCGGGCCGGCGGCCGTGCTCGCGCACGCGGCGATCGACTTCCTGACCGGTCCGCAGCGCGACAATCTACGGGCCTGCACGGCCCCGCGCTGTGTCCGGTACTTCCTCAAGACGCACGGCCGCCAGGAGTGGTGCAAGCCGTCCTGCGGCAACCGTGCCCGCGCCGCCCGGCACTACCAGCGTCACCGCGCCTCCGAGACGCGTACGTGAGCACCGGCCGGACGACGCGGTCACGCGTCGCACCCGGCTACGAGCCCGGGCAGTGCTTCCACGCGAAGTGGTACACGGTGCTGATGTCCCCGTCGGTCGAGTCCATCGTCATGAAGCTCACCTTGCTCGGCGTGCTGCCCGCCGTCACCCGCAGCTCGGTGTTGATGTTGAAGTTGCGCAGCACCCCGCAGGGTGCCCAGACCAGCTGGGTCCAGTCGGTGCTGTCGGTGGCCTGCCAGTCGTCGTTGTAGGGGCCGCTGAAGGGGTGGCTCTTGGCCGCGGTGTTCGGGGAGCCCTGGAAGTAGTACGACGCCTTCTGCGTGCCCGACGCGCCCGGCTGGAGCGAGAGGAAGCCCCGGTAGTCCGCGCTGGCGACGGCGTAGGTGAAGCCCTGCGGGACGTGCACGACCAGGTTGAGCTGGCAGTTCTTGCGGAAGGCCGTGGGGTCGGAGTTGCCGCCGGCCTGGGCCAGGTAGTTGCTGTAGGTCACCGTGAAGGCGGTGTTGTCCGGGGAGACGGCCACGGCGGCCGTGCCCGCGGGACAGCCGGAGCCGTTCACTGTGGCGACGTCGATGACGATCTTGTCCGGGGGTGGGTCGTCGAAGACGGGGGAGGAGCTCGAAGCGGGTATCGCGGTGGTGAGAAGAGCGGCTACGGCACCGCTCAGGAGGAGTCCACCAGCCATGCTTTCTCCAGTTGTCGAGTGGGGGGTTTCGGCCTCCGACCCGTCCGTTCAACCTTGAAGAGGCTGTGTGGAACCTGTGAAGGAGGGGGAGGCGAGGGAATCGTAGGAAGCCCCGCTCCGCCCCGGCAGGGCGAACTCCGGCCATTCACTTCGGGCCGTTCACACGCCGCTCGGCGGGCTACGGGTTCTCCCACGCCGCCGGCTCCGCCGCCAGTGCCCGTACGGGCTCGGGCCCGGGCCGGCCGGTAGCCGCCGCCCCCGCCGCGCCGACTGTCGACGATTCCGGCGCGCCGGAGGTCGCCCGGGATGCCTTCCAGGAACTTGTGCGGAATGTCCTGTACAGCGGCGATTTCCTCGGCCTTCATCGGGGTGTCACCCTCCCGTACGGGCGGCTCCAGTACCGCCCGCACCGCCTAATCCGCCCGCGCCGAGATCCTCATGGGTCCATTGTGGGGCGCATCTCCATGGAGAATGGCCGGACCGCGCCCCCGTAAGATCGCCCGGGAGGATCCACCTTGGCGCTCAGCAGACGTACCTTCAGTGCCCTGGCCGGCTCGGCCGCGCTCGGTTTCGCCCTGGGCGGCAGCGGCGGCCCCGGGGCGCCTTCGGCGTACGCGGCGCGCAGTGTGCCGACCGGCCCGGCGCCCGCCCCGCCGCGCGCCGACGGGGAGCAGCACACCATCGGGTACGACCACTACTCGCTGCTGGTCGACGGCCGGCGGCTGGTCGTGTGGTCCGGCGAGATGCATCCCTTCCGGCTGCCGAGTCCGTCCCTGTGGCGGGACGTGCTGCAGAAGATGCGAGCGCACGGGTACAACGCCGTGAGCATCTACGTGGCGTGGAACTACCACTCCCCCGCGCCCGGCCGGTACGACTTCACCGGGGTCCGGGATCTCGACCTCTTCCTGCGGACGGCCGCCGAGACCGGGCTGTACGTCATCCTGCGGCCCGGCCCGTACATCAACGCCGAGATCGACGGCGGCGGCTTCCCGGGCTGGCTGACGGCGACGAAGGGCACGGCCCGCACCGCCGACCCGGCCTATCTGTCGCACGTCGACGAGTGGCTGACCCACGTGAACCGGATCGCCCGCCGGCACCTGTTCACCCAGGGCAGGGGCACGATCCTGCTCTACCAGATCGAGAACGAGTACGACTCCCACGTCGACGAGGCGACCGGCCGGGACTACATGTCCCACCTGTACAAGAAGGTCAGGGCGGACGGGATCGACGTCCCGCTCTTCCACAACGACAAGGGCAGGAACGGCCACTGGGTCCCGGGGGCGTTCGACACCGACGGGGAGAAGGGCGGCTGGCTGTACGGCTTCGACGGGTATCCGTCGCCGTCCCAGGCGCCGCCCGACTGGGGGACCTTCGGGCCCGGCGGGCCGACCGGCGGGTCCACCGCCTCGCCGCGCACGCCCGGGTTCATGCCCGAGTTCGGGGGCGGCTGGTTCGACCCGTGGGGCGGGTCCTGGTTCGACGGCAAGGGGTACGCCGAGTCGCGGCGCACCCGGGACGCGGCCTACGAGCGCCGCTTCTACCTCACCAACCTCGCCAACGGGATCACCCTGCACAACGTGTACATGACGTTCGGCGGGACGTCGTGGGGCTGGCTGCCCGCACCGGTCGTCTACACGTCGTACGACTACGGGGCCGCCATCGACGAGGCGCGCAACGTCACCGACAAGATCGCCCCGATGCACCAGCTCGGGCATCTGCTGCAGCGCGTGCCCGACTTCGCCCGGCTGGACCGGGCGGCGGAGGTCAAGGCGGAGGGGCTGAAGGTCTACCACCTCTCCAACCCGGACACCGGCACCCAGGTGTACGTGGCCCGCAACGACGGGACCGAGCCGGTCACCACCGATCTGCCCACGAACGCCGGCGACCTGCGGATCACCGTGCCGCCGCGCGACGCCCGCATGCTGACCACCGGACTCCGCCTGGGCCATCGGACGCTGAAGTACTCCACCGCCCAGCCCATGCTGTGCGTGACGGCCGGGCGGCAGGACATCGCCGTGTTCGCGGGTCGCCGCGACGACATGGCGGACCTGGTCCTGAAGTGCCCGGAGGAGCCGTACGTCACCCGGCTCGACCCGGAGGGCGCCTGGGCGTACGACGGCAACGAACTGCACGTCAACGCGATCCTCGGACAGGGCGGCCTCACCCGGGTGCTGGTCGCCAAGGGCGAGAGCGACATCCCGCTGCTGCTGCTCTTCGCGGACGACGCCACCGCCGTGCGGATCTTCCCGTTCGACACCCCGGCCGGCACCCTGCTGGTGTACGGCCCCTCGCTGCTGCGCCACGCCGAAGTGCGCGGTTCCGAGGTCCACCTGACGGGTGACGTCATCGGGGAGACCAGCGTGGAGGTGTGGGGGCCGCGCGGGATCACGAGCCTGGTGTGGAACGGGCGCAAGGTGCCGACCCGGATCACGATGTCCGGAAGCGTGATGACGACCGGGATGCTGCCCTCCGTACCGGAGGTGGTGCTGCCCCGGCTGGGCCGCTGGCGGATGCGGACCGAGAACCCGGAGGCCGGGCCCAACTTCGACGACTCGTCCTGGAAGAAGGCGGACAGGACGTCGTCGTACAGCGTCACTCCGGTCCCGGACGGCCGGCCGGTGCTGTTCGCGGACGACTACGGCTTCCACTACGGGGACGTCTGGTACCGGGGCACGTTCACCGACTCCTCCGACATCGAGGAGGTCTCGCTCGCCTACACCACGGGCACGCAGGGCCTGTTGATGGCGTGGCTGGACGGGGAGCCGCTGGGCACCCACCGGATGCCGGTGCCGGACAAGAACACCACGGTCAGGAAGGGCAGTTGGGACGCCACCGCGGTCTTCCCGGTGGACGAGCGGCTGCGCTCTTCCGGCCGGCACGTGCTGTCGGTCCTGGTCCGGCGCATGCAGCACGACCAGGACGGCAAGGCGCTGGACACCCACAAGGTGGCCCGCGGCCTCACCGCCGCCCTCTTCAAGGGGGCCTCGCCGGAGGTGACGTGGCGGATCCAGGGCGAGGCGAGGCCGGATCCGGTGCGCGGGCCGCAGAACAACGGCGGCCTGTACGGCGAGCGGGAGGGCTGGCACCTGCCCGGCTTCCGCGACCGGGACTGGAAGGCGGTGACCTTCCCGCGGGCCGAGCGACGGCAGGGCGTGACCTGGTACCGGACCACCTTCCGGCTGTCGGTCCCGGCCGACATCGATGCCTCGATCGGCCTGACCCTGGAGGACGACCCGTACCGGGCGTACCGGGCGCAGATCTTCCTCAACGGCTGGAACATGGGCCAGTACATCAACAACGTCGGCCCGCAGCACACCTTCGTCCTGCCGAACGGCATCCTGCGCACCCGGGGCACCAACACCCTCGCGCTGGCGGTCCTTTCGGAGTTCACCACGCTGTCCGGCCCGGGGAACGTCCAGCTGACCCTGCTGGGCCGGGCGACCGGGGGGACACCGGTGACTCCGGTGCCCTCCCCCGGCCGCTGAGACCGCTCAGGCAAGCCTGATCACGTTCCAGGACAGGGGCTCCAGTACGGCGGTGAGGGTGCCGTCCCGCAGGGTGGTGCCCTCGACCGGGTGCGGGGTGACCCGCTCGGGGTCCTCCAGGGTGTTGCGGGCGTCGGGGTCGGCGTCCGCGAGTGCGCTGTGCTCGACGACGGACGTCAGGTCGAGGCCGTTCAGGGCGACTTCGAGCGGGAGCGGCTCGGTACGGCCGCGGTTGACGGCGAAGACGGTGACCGTGCCGTCGGCCGCGCGGACCGCGGTGGCGTGCAGCAGGTCCGTCTCGCCGTACTTCCGCGTCTCGTACGTCGGCGAGTCCACGCGGACGTCGAGGACCTCGCCGCGGCCGTGCCGGGAGGCCTGCGCGAACGGGAAGTACGTCGTCTGCCGCCAGGCCGGGCCGCCCGGCTCGGTCATGATCGGCGCGATCACGTTGACCAGCTGGGCGAGGCAGGCGACGGTGACGCGGTCGGCGTGCCGGAGCAGCGCGATGAGGAGCGAGCCGAGGACGACCGCGTCGGTGACGCTGTAGTTGTCCTCCAGGAGGCGGGGGGCCTCCGGCCAGCCGGTCCGGTCGATGGTCTTCGCGTACTCCTCCCAGCGCGAGAGGTACCAGACGTTCCACTCGTCGAAGGAAAGGTTGATCTTCTTCTTGGACTTGAGGCGGGCGCCCACGTGGTCGGCCGTGGCCACCACGTTCTCGATGAAGGACTCCATGTCGACGGCGGAGGCGAGGAAGGAGTCCAGGTCGCCGTCGACCGGCTCGTAGTAGGCGTGCAGGGAGATGTGGTCGACCAGCTCGTACGTCTCCTGGAGGACGGTCGCCTCCCATGCGGCGAAGGTGGGCATGGACTGGCTGGAGGAGCCGCAGGCCACCAGTTCCACGGAGGGGTCGATCTGGCGCATGGCCCGGGCCGTCTCGGCGGCGATACGGCCGTACTCCTCGGCCGTCTTGTGGCCGGTCTGCCAGGGGCCGTCCATCTCGTTGCCGAGGCACCAGAGTGTGATGCCGAAGGGGTCCTTGTCCCCGTGGGAGACACGCAGGTCCGACAGGGCGGTGCCTTCGCAGTGGTTGGCGTACTCCTGGAGTTCGAGGGCCTCGGCGACACCTCTCGTGCCGAGGTTGACGGCCATCATGGGTTCGGCCTGGGGGCCGAGCTTCCTGAGGAACGCGATGTATTCGGAGAGGCCGAAGCGGTTGGTCTCGGTGGAGTGCCAGGCGAGGTCGAGGCGCCGGGGGCGGTCCTCGACCGGGCCGACGGAGTCCTCCCACTTGTAGCCGGAGACGAAGTTGCCGCCGGGGTAGCGGATCGTGGTGACTCCGAGTTCGCGGACCAGGTCGAGGACGTCGGTGCGGAGGCCTGCCTCGTCCGCCGTCGGGTGGTCCGGCTCGTGGATGCCCGTGTAGACGCAGCGGCCGAGGTGTTCCACGAAGGAGCCGAAGAGACGGGGGTTGACTTCGCCGATGGTGAAGGCGGGGTCCAGCGTGAAGCGGGCGGTGCTCTTGCTCATGGGTCCCTCTCGTGTCACTGGAAAACAGGCCAACCTGCACGCCAGCCGAGCTTGTTCAGCCCTAGCTTCGGGGTGCCGTTGTCGTTCGCGTCGTAGTAGTGGTACGCCAGCCACGTCTTGCCGTGGGTGCGGAACGTGGACTCGCCGCCGGGGCCGATGTAGCGGCCGTGGCCTGCCAGGAGCAGGTCGCCGCCTCCCTGCAGCAGCGGGGTGCCCGTGCTGTCGGCGTACGGGCCGGTGATCGACGTCGAGCGGCCCGCTCTGATCTTGTACGTCGAGTTCACGCCCGCGCAGCAGGCGTCGTACGACGCGAAGAGGTAGTAGTAGGCGCCGTGGTGGAGGATCGACGCACCCTCCACCGCGTAGGGGGCGTCCGGGCGGGTCGCCAGGTGGTGGACCGGGGCGCCGGGGAGCGCCTTGCCGGTCCTGCGGTCCAGTTCGACCATGCGGATGCCGGTCCAGTACGAGCCGAACGCCATCCACAGCTTGCCGTCGGCGTGGATCACGGCCGGGTCGATGGCGTTCCAGGTGTCCGTCTTCTCCGAGGAGAAGGCCTTGCCGTGGTCGGTCCAGGTGCCGGGGAGGCCGGTGGGTGAGGTGGCCACGCCGATCGCGGGGTGATTGGTGCCTGTGGAGGCCTTGACCGCGACGTCCGGGTTGGCCCGGTGGAAGGCGTCCACCATCGCGACCATGTTGCCGCCGTCGCCGCCGCTGAAGAGGTTCCAGTAGCGCACCCGCGTGCGGGCGCTGGAGGCGAGCGCGTCGGCTCCGCTGCCGAGGGCCGCGAAGCCGAAGCTCGTGGCCACCGCCAATCCGCACGCCGCTCCTAGAAGTTGCCTGCGATTCAGGCCAGGTTGTCCCATACCTTGCCCCACCGTTCGGTATATCGAATAGTGCTCGCAACTTCGAACGGGACCGTAGAATCGAAGCGCTTGCGCGTCAATGGGTTGGACGCAGGCTTTTCGCTCGCCACGGGAGCGGAAGCAGTCGTTCCTCGTTGAACAACGGCCGTCCGATCACCTGACGCGGACACATCCAGGCGCGTACGCTCGGACGAACCGCACACCGGCGGCGAGAAGGGGGACCGATGACCATCGCGGGTGCGCGGCAGCGGGTGGCACGGCTGGCCGCAAGGCTCTGCGGCTCCCGTCCGGGCCCGGCGATGCGCACCCTGGCCGCCGACCTCGCCGCCGCCGTCCGCGCGCGACCGCAACCACCCGACGGTGTACGTGAGCTGTGCCAGGCGCTGTGCGAGGAGATGGCCGCACGGCGGGCCGGGCGGCCGGTGGAGCTGCGCTTCGAGCGCTTCCCGGACGAGATCGAGGTCACCGGCCTGTGGGTGGAGTTCCAGGACTTCGACCTCGTCATCGTGGAGGAACGGGCCGAGGCGGTGCAGCAACTGGTCATCCTCGGCCATGAGTTGTGGCATCTGCACGCCGGGCACCGGCACCACCACCTGGCCGGGGCCGCGGCCGCCCGCGCACTCGCGGGCGAGCCCCGCTGGCGCGACATGGCCCTGACGGTGGCCGCCCGCAACGGCTCCCGCGAGACGGACGAGGCCGAGGCCGACGACTTCGGCCACCGGCTGGCCACGCTGTTCCGGCCCTGTCTCACCGGTCCCGGGATCGGCATGCCGCTCGATCCGGTCCAGCGGGTCCAGCGCTCCCTCGGCTATCGCGGACGCGGAGGAGCCACGCGGTGACCATGCTGGCGCTGGACCCCTCAGGCCTCCTCGACGAGTTCTACATCTCCTTCTGGATCCCCACCGCGGTACTCACCGCCGCCCTGGTGTTCAAGCTGCCCACGATCATCCGATTATGGCGGGACCCCCTGCTGCGCGCGGTCGGCGGAGTGCTGCTGCTCGCCTGTGCGGTCTTCGTGTTCTGCGCGCCGTCCACCATCGCCCGGGTCAACCGGCTGATCGGCGTGCCCAACATCTCGGCGCCTTGGTGCTATTCGCTCATCACCGCGATGTGCGGCTCCTGCCTACTGCTGATCATCACCTGGCGCAACGGCCTGTCCGACCGCTCGGACGCCACCCGGCGGGCGGTGCGCTGGGTGATCTTGGTGTACTCCGGGGTGATCGCAGCCCTGTGGGTGCTGTTCCTGCTCGCCGACGTGCCCGAGGAGCGGCTGCGGGACCTGGACACCTACTACGCCACCACCCCGTTCATGCGCGAGGAGATCCTGCTGTACCTCGTGGCGCACGCCGTGGCCGTCCTGATCACCTCCCAGCAGATCTGGAACTGGGTGCGCACCGAGGGACTGGACGGCTGGCTGCGCTGGGGCCTGAAGCTCCTGGGCGCCGGCTACGTCCTCGACATCATCTTCAACGTGTCCAAGCTGACCGCTGTCTTCGCGCGCTGGTGGGGGCAGGACCTGGACTGGCTGAGCACGAATCTCGCCCCACCGGTCGCCTCGCTGTCCGCCATCCTCGTCGCGGTCGGCTTCATCCTGCCGCACGCCGGCCAGTACCTCCACGACCGCTGGCGGGTCCGGCTCGCCCACCGCGAACTACGGCCGCTGTACCAGCTGATGCGATCCGTGGGCGGGGAGGGCGTGCCGTTCGTGCTGCGAGCCACGCCCGAGCTGCGGCTGACCCGGCGCGAGACGTTCATCCGGGACGTTCTGCTGTCACTGGCCCGGCACATCGACACCGGCCTGGACAGGCGGTCGTACGACGCCGCCCTCGGCCTCGGGCACCCTCCGGAGCGGGCCCGGGTGTTGGCGGCCACGGTGAGCATCCTCGACGCGATCGAGTCGAAGGGCCGTGACCCCGAGCCGGCCGATGCGGCCGCCGGGCCCGACACCACGAGCCTGCTCCGGGAGATCGGGGCCGTCTCCCGGATCCTGCGCCACCCCGACGACATCGAGGCAGTCCGCGCGCATGCGGCCGCCCAGCAGAGCGTTGCCGCACATGACTGACTGTTCCCGTCCCTGGAACAGACCAGACCGGAGGAGCGTCACATGCGGGAGTTCTTGATGCCTTCCGCGGTTCCGCTCAGCCCTCGAACACCGGTTGCGGCAGACCCTTCCCCACCCCCGGCACCACCAGCACCGAGCCCGACATCGGATGCGGCGCCGACAGTCCCGTGCGAGCCGTCGTGATGTACAGGTCGGCCAGGTCCGGGCCACCGAACGCGCAGGCCGTCGTACGCGGAGTCGGCAACGTGAGCACGCGGTCCAAGTCGCCGGACGGCGTGTAGCGGCGGATCGCTCCCCCGTCCCACAGCGCCACCCACACACAGCCCTCCGCGTCGACCGTCAGGCCGTCGGGGAAGCCGGCGCCCTGCTCGATCTCCACCAACGTGCGCCGGTTGCGAATGCCCTCGGCGTCGTGGTCGAAGACGTCCACGCGCCGGGTCGGGGTGTCGGCGTAGTACATGAGCCGGCCGTCGGGGCTCCAGCCCGTGCCGTTGCTGACGGTGACGTCGGGGAGGACGACCCGGACGTCTCCGTCGCCGGTGAGGCGGGTCAGCGTGCCACCCCCCGTCGCCTCGTCATAGCGCATCGTGCCCGCCCAGAGGGACCCGTCAGGAGCGACGGCCGCGTCGTTCGCGCGGCGGCCGGGGACCGGCTCGTGGTGGAGCCAGCGGAAGGTGTCGTCGGGGTCGAGGAGCCCGACGCCGTCGCGCAGGTTCAGCACCAGGCCGCCGCTCGCGCGGGGCTTCGCCGCGCCGACGTGCTGTTCCGTCGTACGGATCGTGCGGCGGCCGGAGGCGGGGTCGTAGGTGTGGACGCGCATGCCCAGGACGTCGAGCCAGATGAGGCGGCCCGTCGCGGGGTCCCAGGTCGGGCCCTCCCCGAGCGCCGCCTGAGCCGGCACGGCGACCTCGTACGCCGTCATGCCACGCTCCGGTGGCCGAGCCGCTCCGACAGCTCCGCCGCGCCCTTCACGACCAGCTGCTCCAGCTCGGCCCGCCGCTCCTCGCTCCAGCGGATCATGGGGACCGAGATGGAGAGGGCGGCGACCACGTGGCCCGCGCGGTCGCGCACGGGGGCCGCCACGCACGACACGTCCGGGTTGGACTCGCGGCTCTCCACCGCGATGCCCCGCTGCCGGATCTCCGCCAGGGCCTCGCGCAGCGCGGCCGGATCGGTGATGCTGTTGGGCGTCATCGCGGTCAGCTCGGCACCGTCCGGGATCCGCGCCGCCAGCTCCTGCTCCGGCAGCGAGGCCAGCAGCATCTTGCCGACGGAGGTGCAGTGGGCGGGCAGCCGACGGCCGGCGGCCGAGACCATGCGCACGGCGTGCGTGGAGTCGACCTTGGCGATGTAGATGACGTCGGTGCCCTCGAGGATGGCCACGTGGACCGTCTCGTCGCAGGTCTCCGCGACCGAGCGGGCCACCTGCTGGCCCTCGGCCGCGAGGTCGAGCTGCTCGGCGTAGCGGCTGCCGAGCTGGTACGGGCGTACGCCGAGCCGGTAGCGTCCTGGCTGTCCCGGCACCTGCACGATGTACGAGCGTGCGGCGAGCGTGGTGACCAGCTCGTGCACGGTGGTGCGCGGCAGCTGCAGCTTGCGCACGATGTCGGGGGCGGAGAGCGTCCCGTCCCCGTCCAGGAACAGCTCAAGAATGTCGAGAGCCCGGGTCACGGCAGGCACGAGGCGTCCCACGTCCGGCCCCCTCCCTTGGGTCTAAGCGTCTGTGTTCGAGATTTCAACAGACGATCGGCATGACGAACACAGGCTAGTCATCACGGGGTGCGCGGGCAATGGGCGGGAACAAGCCGGGCACCATGGGGGTCATGCAACTCGACTTCCAGCTGGTGCTGCTGCGCCGCATGGCGGACCACAACCCGGACCTGGTCGAGGACGCCCGGCGCACGCTCGGCGCGTCGATCGCGGACATGCGGGAGGCCAACAAGCGGTGGCAGGCGATGGTCCGGTCGCCGAGGTCGCGGTCCGCCGCCCGCTACCGCTCGGTCCTCGGTGAGCCCGAGGCCGTCGTCCGGCGCCGCCTCGGAGACGTCGACTGCGAGGCCCGGCAGTGGGCGCTGCCCCTCTGGCCCGGTCTGCGCTTCGAGGTGCTCGTCTCCCCCGACGGCACGGTCTGGAACGAGTGGCTGGTACGCGCGCCCGGCGCCCCGGCGCCGAAGCTTGAGACCCTGGACGACCTGACCCCCTGGTCCTGCACGGTGGACGAGGCCGCCCGCGCCTTCGCCCCGGCCCGCCCGCTGGAGGGCACGGCCCCCACCCGCTGGGGGCTGGCCCTCACCGCCCCGGACCGGGACGGCGTACGGCACGAGGTCGTCGCCGAGTTCACCTGGGGGCTGCTGCAGCGGACCGCGATCCGCACATGAACCGCGATCCGCATACAAAAGGGTCCAGAGGGCGGCACCAAAGGGTCCTACGCGTCGAAGGCAGTGGCCCTGGCCTGCTTCTCCCAGGCCGTGACGTCCTGGCGGACCTGGTCGAGGTGGGCCAGGACGGCGCTCACCCCGTCCTCGCCGAGCGGCAGCCTCAGCGGGGTGTGCTCCGCCTCCAGCGCGGCCAGGATGAGGGCCGCTGCCCTGGCCGGGTCACCGGGCTGCGTACCGTCGCCGCCCTCGACGAACCCGCGGGTCTCGCCCACCTTGGCGTACACCCCGCTGTCCGCGCTGACGCCCGCCCGGCCGGTGCCGAACAGCGAGGTCCGGAACGCGCCCGGCTCCACGATCAGCACCTTGACGCCGAACTCCCGCACCTCGTCCGCGAGCGCCTCGGACATGCCCTCCAGTGCGAACTTCGTGCCGCTGTACGCGCCGAAGCCCGCGAAGGACATCTGTCCGCCCATGCTGCTCATCTGCACGATCGCGCCCGAGCGCCGCTCCCGCATGTGCGGCAGCACCGCCCGCACCAGGGCCGCGGGGCCGAAGACGTGCAGGTCGAACAGGTCCCGCAGCTCCTGGTCCGTGGTCTCCTCGACGGCGCCGACGTGGGTGCGACCCGCGTTGTTCACCAGCACGTCGATCCGCCCGTGCCGGGCCACCACGTCCCGTACGGCCTCCTCGACCGCGGCCGCGTCGGTGACGTCCAGGCGCAGCGCCTCCACCTGGTCGGGGTGCGCGGCCACCAGGTCGTCCAACGCCTCGGGACGCCGGGCCGCGCCGACCACCACATCGCCCGCGGCGACCGCCGCCTCCGTGATCGCCCGCCCGAAGCCGCTGCTCGCACCGGTCACCAGCCATACCTTGTTCACGACAACTCCCCGTGGTTCCTGCTGTCTCCTGACACGCACCAGCCTGCTGCCGGATGCCGTTGCCCGTCCAAGACCCACGGTGATAGCCAATGGTTATGACCATGGACGTCCATGCCCGGGATCTGCGCTACTTCGTCGCGGTCGCCGAGGAGCTGCACTTCACGCGCGCGGCCGAGCAGCTGTACGTGTCGCAGCCCGCGCTCAGCAAGCAGATCCGGGCGCTGGAGCGCCAGTTGGGGACCGAGCTGCTGCGCCGCGATCGGCACGGGGTGGCACTGACGGCCGCGGGCGAGGCGCTGCTGCCGCACGCCCGGCAGGTGCTGGCCGCGTGGGAGGAGGGCGCGGCCGCGGTGGAGGCGGCCAAGGCGGCGCAGCGCAGCACGCTCGTGGTGGGCATGAGCACCAGTCCCGGCCGGGGCGGGCTGCTGCCGGCCATCCGCTCCCGCTTCACCGCCGCGCACCCCGAGGCCACCGCCCGGCTGCGCCAGGTGAGCTGGGAGGACCCGACGGCGGGCCTCGCGGACGGCAGCGCGGACGTCGCCTTCGTGTGGCTGCCGCTGCCCGACGAGGAGCGCTACGCCTGGACCGTGCTGGCCGAGGAGCCCCGCCTGGTCGCCCTTCCCGACACGCACCCGCTCGCGGTCCGCGCGGAGATCGACTTCGCGGACCTGCTCGACGAGCCGTTCCTCGCCCTGCCGAAGACCGCGGGCCCGCTGCGCGACTACTGGCTCGCCCTGGACGCCCGGGCGGGCCGCCCGCCGCGCGTCGGCGCGGAGATCGCCGGGGCGGAGGAGACGTACGAGGCACTGGTCGCCGGCCTCGGCGTCTGCCTGCTCGCCGAGGGCAACGCCCCGCTGATCACCCTGGGCGGCGTCGCCACCCGCCCGGTCCGGGGCATCGGCCCCAGCCGCTACGCCCTCGCGTGGCGCCGCGAGGACGACGGGCGGCCACTGGTCCGGGCGTACGCCGAGGCCTGCCGGGCCACGGTCGGGCCGGCCCAGGGCTGATGCGCGGGACAGGCGCTACTCCCCTGCGGCCGCCGCCAGGATCGCCGCCGTGACGCGTGGCAGTGAGGCCGGGTGCAGGAACAGGAACAGGTTGGGCTCCACCAGCTCCAGCTCCATCACGCGCGGCTGTCCGTCCTCCCCGTCGACGAGGTCCACGCGCGCGTACAGGAGCCCCCGTGCGTCGGGCACGGCCGCCAACGCCTTCTCGGCCACGGCGAGTTCGGCGTCCGTGGGCTGCCAGGGCGCCAGGTCGGGGTGGGCGACCTTGTCGGCGTCGTAGGGGGTGCCGGGCGCGAGGACGGCGCCCTTGCGGCTGGCGTGCAGCAGGCCGCCGCCGTAGAACTGCAGCGCCCGCTCCCCGCTGACGTCGATGTCCCGCACGTACGGCTGCACCATCGCGGTGAAGCCCTCCGCGTGCATCCGCGCCAGCTGTCCTACGGCCGTCTCGTGCTCGGCGGGGGTGTAGCGGGCGGCGAACCGGGCGCCCGCGCCGGAGGTCGGCTTGATCACGTACTCGTGGTCGGCGGGCAGGTCGTCGGGCTCGCCGGGAGCGATGTAGCGCGTGGGGACGGTGGGCACGCCGGCCGCCGCCAGCTCGCCGAGGTAGCGCTTGTCGCAGTTCCAGCGCACCACGGCGGGCGGATTGGCCAGGCGGGTCACGGCGCCGACCCGCTCCACCCAGGCCCCGAACTCCTCGGCGCGCCAGCTGTAGTCCCAGGTCGACCGGATGACGACGAGTTCGTAGGCGCCCCAGTCGGCGTCCGGGTCGTCCCAGTGCCGGGCCTCCACCTCGGCCCCGGCGTCGGTCAGCGCCCGCACCAGCACCGGCAGGTCGCTGTCCTTGTTCGGCTCGGCTCCGGGGTCGTAGGTGGCGAGGGCTATTCGGGGCACGGCGGGCTCCCTGTCGTACGACGGTTCGATCGGCTGGGAGGCTAACAAGCCTCACAGGAACCACGACAGCGCATTTGACCTTCACCTTTGGTGAAGCCCCAGCATCGGTGGCGGACGACGAGGAGCGCGAGGAGCCTCATGGAACTGCTGACGATCGGTGCCTTCGCCCGGGCGAGCCGGCTGTCGCCCAAGGCGCTGCGGCTGTACGACCAGCTGGAGTTGCTGCGGCCCGCCCGGGTCGACCCCGGCACCGGATACCGGTACTACGCCGTCGGGCAGCTGCGGCAGGCCCGGCTCGTGGCCTGGCTGCGGCGGCTGGGCATGCCGCTGGCCGAGATCCGCGCCGTGTGCGCCCTGGACCCGCCGGATGCCGCGGCGGAGATCCGGGCGTACTGGGCGCGGGTCGAGGCGGAGACGGCCGTACGGCGGGATCTCGCCGCGTTCCTCGTCGACCAGCTGACCGGCGAGACGAGAAGGGACCACACCACCATGCTGGAACTGCGTTATTCCGCCCACTCCGACCGTGGGCAGGTCCGCCCGGCCAACCAGGACACGGTGTACGCGGGCCGCAGGCTGCTCGCCGTGGCCGACGGGTTCGGGCCGGCGGGGGCACCGGCGAGCAGCGCGGCCGTGGAGGCGCTGAGGTTTCTGGACGATGGAGAGGAGATCGCGGCCGGCAGCGTGCTGAACGTGCTGGAGGACGCGGTACGGGGGGCGAGCGAGGCCGTCCATGACCTCGCGGAGGGCGGCGAGCAGAACGGCACCACGCTGACCGCGCTGCTGTGGACGGGGTCGAAGCTGGCGCTCGTGCACATCGGGGACTCGCGGGCGTATCTGCTGCGGGACGGTGAGCTGTTCCGGATCACCCACGACCACAGCGTGGTTCAGTCCCTGATCGACGAGGGGCGGCTGACGCTGGAGGAGGCCTCGAGTCATCCGCAGCGGGCTCTGCTGATGAAGGCCCTCGGTGGCGGTATGGCCCCGGTTCCGGATCTTCGGCTGCACGAGGCTCGGGCCGGTGACCGGTACCTGCTGTGCTCCGACGGGCTGACCGGGGTCGTCCCGGACGAGCGGATCAAGGAGTTGCTCGCCTGCGAGGGTGCGGGGCAGTTGCTGATCGATGAGGCCAATGCGGCGGGGGGCCCTGACAACGTGAGCTGTGTTGTCGCTGACGTCGTTCTGCCCACCCACCCGCCCGTATCTGTCGGGTAGAAGTGGCTGTATGGCGATTCTCGGTACTGATGCGTACACCGGCATGGACGGCATCCCGCCCCTGGTGCAACGCGCCCTCACCGCCGCCCGCGCCTCCGGCTTCCCCTGCTCCTGCCGCCCCGAACAGGGCCGCCTGCTGCACGCCTTGGCGGGCGGCGCCCGGGCCCGGATCGGGGAGACCGGCACCGGGCTCGGCGTCGGCCTGGCCTGGCTGGCCTCGGGGGCGGGGCCGGGTGTGCGGCTGTACAGCGTGGAGCGGGATCCGGAGCGGGCGCGGTCGGCGGCCGAGGTCTTCGCCGACCGCCCCGGCGTCCGGGTGCTGGGCGGCGACTGGCGGCGCATCGAGGAGTACGCCCCCTTCGACCTCCTCGTGCTCGACGGCGGCGGGCAGGGCAAGGTGCCCGGGGACACGCCCGCCGACGTCGAGCGGCTGCTCGCGCCCGGCGGGACGGTCGTCGTCGACGACTTCACCCCGGCGACCGGCTGGCCGCCGCTGCACGAGGGCGTGCCGGACCTCGCCCGGCTGCACTGGCTGGGGCATCCCGCCCTCCGCGCGACGGAACTGCGGCTCGCACCCGACCTGAGCACGGTCGTGGGGACGAGACTCCTGGTGTAGGAAGGGTGCCGAGAGCTTTTCCGACAGCCAAGGAGTGCGCCGCGTGTCCTCCCTCTTTCCCGCCCTGGCGGACGGTCCCGGTGACCGGGTCGCCCTGCAGTTCGGCGAACGGTCGTTGACGTACGGCGGACTCGCGGGCGCGGCGGGTGCGCTCGCCGCGCGGATCCGCGGGGCCGGCCGGGTGGCCGTGTGGGCGACCCCGGAGCTGGAGACCGCCGTGGCGGTGACGGGCGCACTGCTCGCCGGGGTGGCGGCGGTGCCGCTCAACCCCAAGTCGGGCGAGAAGGAGCTGGCGCACATCGTCCACGACAGCGCGCCGGACCTGATCCTGGCGGCACCCGGTGCGGAACTTCCCGCCGTCCTGCGCGAGTTGGTCCGCCTCGACGTGAACGCGTCCGAGACGGGCACCGTCCCGGAGGAGCAGGCCTCCGACAGTAGCCCGGCGTTGGTCGTCTACACCTCCGGCACCACCGGTCCACCCAAGGGTGCGGTCATTCCGCGCCGGGCGCTCGCCGCGACCCTGGACGCGCTCGCCGACGCCTGGCAGTGGACCGGGGACGACGTCCTGGTGCACGGCCTGCCCCTGTTCCATGTGCACGGGCTCGTGCTGGGCGTCCTCGGCCCGCTGCGGCGCGGCGGCTCGGTGCGGCACCTGGGGCGGTTCGGTACCGAGGGCGTGGCCCGGGAGCTGAACGGCGGCGCGACCATGCTGTTCGGGGTGCCGACGATGTACCACCGCATCGCCGAGGCCCTCCCGGACGACCCGGAGCTGGCCAAGGCCCTGGCCGGCGCCCGGCTGCTGGTCTCCGGCTCGGCCGCGCTGCCCGTGCACGACCACGAGCGGATCGCGGCGGCGACCGGCCGGCGGGTGATCGAACGGTACGGCATGACGGAGACGCTGATGAACACCAGCGTGCGGGCCGACGGAGAAGTGCGCGCTGGGACCGTCGGCGTGCCGCTGCCGGGCGTGGAGCTGCGGCTGGTCGAGGAGGACGGCACAGAGGTGGCGGCGTACGACGGGGAGACCGTCGGCGAGATCCAGGTGCGCGGCCCGAACCTGTTCACCGAGTACCTGAACCGGCCCGACGCGACCGCCGCGGCCTTCACCGCCGACGGCTGGTTCCGCACCGGCGACATGGCGGTGCGGGAGAGCGACGGATACGTCCGGATCGTCGGGCGCAAGGCCACCGACCTGATCAAGAGCGGCGGCTACAAGATCGGGGCGGGCGAGATCGAGAACGCGCTGCTGGAGCATCCGGGGGTGCGGGAGGCGGCGGTCACCGGGGAGCCGGACGCGGACCTGGGCGAGCGGATCGTGGCGTGGATCGTCCCGGCCGACCCACAGTCGCCGCCCGCCGCCGAGGAGTTGGCCGATCATGTGGCCCGGCGGCTGGCGCCGCACAAACGGCCGCGCGTGGTCCGCTACCTGGACGCGCTCCCCCGCAACGACATGGGGAAGATCATGAAGCGGGCGCTGGTGGCCGATGCCTGAGCGACTGTCGGCGCGGGAGATCCTGACCCTGGTCGCGGACGAGGCGACCTTCGGCGAACTCCCCGGCCTGATAAGGGAACCGAATGCGGACGGCCCGCTCGACTGGGAGGGTTACGACGCCTCGCGCGCCCGTGCCGCCGAGCGCACCGGCGAGGAGGAGTCCGTCGTCTGCGGCACCGCGACCGTCGGGGGCACCCGGGCCGTACTGATCGCGTTCGAGTTCGGCTACCTGGGCGGTTCCCTGGGCGAGCGCACCGGCGACCGTCTGGAGGCGGCGTACCACCACGCCCGTGCCCACCGGCTCCCGGTCGTGCCGTTGGTCGCCACCGGCGGCAGCCGGATGCAGGAGGGCATGCTGGCGCTGACCCAGCTGCAGCGCGTGGCCCGCGAGTCGGCGCTCACCCGGGAAGCGGGCCTGCCGCAGATCGCGGTGTTGCGGGACCCCACGACCGGCGGCGGCTGGGCCACCCTCGGTGCCGGAGCCGATGTGATCCTGGCGCTGCCGGGCGCCCAGGTGGGCTTCGCGGGTTCCCGGGTCCGGCCCCCGGACGCGGACCCGGCCGCCTACACGGCCGAGGCGCAGGTGGCGGTCGGGTCGGCGGACGCGGTGGTACGGCCCGAGGAGCTGCGGGAGACGCTGGGGCGCTGGCTGCGGCTGCTCACCACCCCGGCGGCGGAGGCCCCGGCACCCCGGGCCCTCGGCACCCCGGGCCTCCCGGCCACCGGCTGGGAAGCCGTCCGCCGCGCCCGCTCCCCCGAACGCCCTCGTGCGCAGGCCTACTTGGACGCCTACTTCACCCACCGGATCTCTCTCAGCGGCGACCGCTGCGGCGGTACGGATCCCGACGGCATGCTGTGCGGGTTCGGTGAGCGAAACGGCCGTACCGTGGCGTACGCGGCGCAGACCGGGGCGGCCACCCGGCCCGCCGGGTATCGCACCGCGGCCCGGCTGATCCGGCTCGCGGACCGGCTCGGCATCCCGGTGCTGACGCTGGTGGACACACCGGGCGCGGCCAACGACGCCGAGGCGGAGCGGCAGGGTGCCGGGGCGGCGATCGCCGAGGTGTTCGGGGCGGTGGCCGCCGCCCGGGTGCCGATCACCACGCTGGTCGTCGGCGAGGGCGGCTCCGGCGGGGCGCTCGCACTGGCCGCTCCCGGCAACACCTGGACCACGCCGGACAGTTACTTCTCGGTGATCGCCCCCGAACTCGCGGCGGCGATCCTCAAGCGCCCGCCCGAGGAGGTGGAGGCGACCGCGGGGCAGCTGCGCATCCGGCCGCAGGACCTGGTGGAGCTGGGGGTGGTCCGGGGCATCGTCGACGTCACCGCCGCCGCGGACCACCCTCGTCCCTGAGCTACCTCACCGCCACCGCCCGGATGATCTCCTGGGTCACCGAGCCGCCCCTGTCGTCGTGGGCCGAGGCCCGCAGGGAGACATGGGCGGCGCCGCGCGGCACGGTCAGCGTGCCGCGCCAGGAGGCGCCCGGGCCGGTGGTCAGGGGGACCGTCCGCCAGGTCGTGCCGTCGTCGTACGACACCTCGAGCCTGCCGCCGCCGAGGGTTCCGGTGCCGGCCGCCTTCGCCACGTACTCGGCGCCGAGTCCGACCGGGACGCGGCGCCCGCCGGGCACCTTGCCGGCGAGGTCGGTGTCGATGTCGAAGGCGAGGTTGATCAGCGGCAGGTAGGTCCAGTGGTCGGCCGGGGTGGCGGCCGAACGGAAGGTCCACTCGCTGTGGCCCTTCGAGGCGGGCTGCCACGCGCCGGCGTCCAGCGCGGTGTCGGTGACCACCCTGTAGGTGTGCTCGTCGGCGGGCGCGCTCCAGACGTAGGCGGCCGAGCCGGTGCGCACCCGGTCGACCAGGGTGCCGTCCAGGTAGACGGCGGTCTTCTGGGTCATCCCGCTGTCCGGGCTCCACGCGTCACCGAAGCCGGTGTGGTCGGGCCCGGAGTCGCCCCAGCCGGGGGTGTTCAACTGGATCTCGTTGCCCGCGCGTTGCTGGCCCCAGCCGAGCCCGGTGCCCAGCCACGGGTGCCACACGGGCCGGAACCAGTTCCGCTCCGTCCGGGTTCCGCCCTCGTAGCGCACCAGCCCGCTGCGCTCTTCGAGGGCGCCGTCGCGCGCGGTGACGGACTCGTGCCAGCGCTGGCCGGGGCCGGTGGAGACGTAGTCGGTGCGCTCGGCGGGGAAGTCGACGCGCTGCTGGAAGCCGAGTCCGAGCTTGAAGGTGTCGGTGATCGAGTACCGGAACTCGCCGCCGCTCACCGGCTGGGCCGCGTGGAACCTGACGCGTACGGCGGCCAGTTGGCTGCCGGTGGGGGCGAAGGTGAGGTCACGGTCCGGGATCGCACCCCGGTGGCCCTGGGACAGGTCGTACGTGTACGGCGAGTTGCGGGTGCCGGTCATGTCGGCCGTGCCCGCCGCACGCAGCCGCGCCGCGTCCGCCGCGTCGACGGTGGCGATCTGCAGGGGCCGGTCGGCGCCGTCGGCGGTGCCCCACCAGCGCATCAGCCGGCCGGGTACGTCGTCCGTCACGAACAGGGCCTTGGCGCCCGCGTCCTGGGCGGCCTGGGCGAATGCGGCCGGGTCGGCGCCGTCGGCGAGCCGCGCGAGCACCGCCTTGCCCGACACCCCGGTGAACGGTCCGTCCCCGACGTCCACCAGCGGCAGCCGGGTCCGCCCCTCGATGAGCGTGCCGCCCGGCTGCACGGTCGCGTCACCCACGCCCTTGACCTCCAGCATCGGCTTGCCGAGCCGCCACACGGTCCGGTACTCGAAGGTGCCCTGGGTGACCTTCCGGGTGGGTGCGGCGAAGACACTGTCGTAGGTCAGGGGCACCTGGACCGCGTCGAACAGGTCGGAGCCGTTCGCCTCGCGGTCGTACTCCATGATCAGCTGCTGGGTCTCCGTGCGCCGGTCGACGTCCGCCTTGATCTCGCGCAACATCCGCCCGTCCAGGGTGACTTCGCGGTCCCGGTCGAGGGTGATCCCGGGGGCGGCGAGGAAGCCGAGGCCGAGCGAGTCGGCGCCGTGAGTGCCGCGTACGTCGAGGAAGGAGGTGAGGCTGTAGGTGCCCGGCTTCAGGCGCAGCTTCAGGGTGCCGGAGTCGCCGACCTGCGCGGTGTACGCGTCCACGCCCGCGGCGAGCGTCTGCACGGCGAGGTAGGCGGCGGTGGGCGCGCCGTCGCGGTCCTTCACGTGGACGGTGAGCGTGTACCGCTCCTCCTCCTTGACCATCCCGAACACGGTGTGCGCGAGCGGAGTGCCGTCCATGTCGGCGGCCACGATCTGGCCGCTGGTCTCGCCGACCGGTGCCTTGGAGCCGTCACCGGTCACGGTGGTGGAGGCGGTGCCGTGCGCGGGGACGGTGAGGGTGGAGTCGGCCAGGGTGGCGACGCGGTCCGGGGCACCCTGCGCGGAGAGCTTCAGCTGTACGTCCCGGCCGGACGAGTTGCGGTAGGTGAGGGTCCGGGTGACGGGCTTGTTCCGGTCGTACGGCCAGCTGTAGAAGCCGAGGTCGGCGCTGCCGGTGGCGGTGACGTCCGCCTGCACGGCGCCGGCGACGCTGAGCCGGCCCGCTCCCAGCTCGTACGCGGACGCGTCGAGTCGCTCGGAGCTGGACATCAGCGCGTCCTTCAGCTGCGCGCCGGTCCACTCGGGATGCTCCTCGGCGAGCAGGGCGGCCGCTCCCGCGACGTGCGGGGTCGCCATGGACGTACCGCTCATGGAGGTGTAGTAGCCGCTGCCGGAGACGAGCTGGGAGCGGGCGGCGAGGATGCCGACGCCGGGCGCGGAGATGTCCGGCTTGAGGGCGTTGTCGCCGTAGCGGGGTCCGGCGCTGGTGAAGTAGGCGGCCTGGTCGGCGGAGTCCACCGCGCCGACGGTGAGGGCCGCGTCGGCGGCGCCGGGCGAGCCGATGGAGGACGGGGTGCCGGTGTTGCCGGCGGCGATGACGAAGAGGGCGCCGGTCTCCTCGGAGAGGGTGTTCACCGCCTGGGCCATGGGGTCGGTGCCGTCGCTGGCCTCGGTCGAGCCCAGGCTCATGGAGATCACCCGGGCGTGCACGTCCCGCGCCGCCCACTCCATGCCCGCGATGATCTGGGACTCGCTGCCCGAGCCCTGGTCGCTGAGCACCTTGCCCACCGCGAGGGTGGCGCCGGGCGCGACCCCCTTCTCCTTGCCGTCGGAGGCGGCGCCGCTGCCGCCGACGGTGGAGGTGGTGTGGGTGCCGTGGCCGTTGCGGTCGGCGACCTCCTGCCCGTCGATGAAGCTCTTGGTGGTGGTCACCCGGTCCTTGAGGTCGGGGTGGCTCAGGTCGGCGCCGGTGTCGAGGACGGCGACGGTGACGCCCTTGCCGGTGAGCCCGGCGTCCCAGGCCGACTGCGTCCCGATCTGGGCGTTGCTCTCGGCCATGTCGGCCTTGACGCGCCCGTCGAGCCAGACCCTGCCGACACTGTCGCCGCGTGTGAAGGACCGCCAGAAGGTGCGCCCCCGGTGGGCCTCGACGGCGGCCCCGCGCAGACTCGGCAAGGTCCGGGTCCGCTCGGCGCCGGCCGGGGTGGCGGCGGAGCGGGACCTGCCGTAGGTGACGATCAGTGGCAACGCGTCCGCCTCGGCGTCCGTGAACCCCTGCCGGATCAGCCCGCTCACGTCGAACAGCCGCCGGTCCAGGGTGCCGGCCCGCAGATAGGGCAGCGCCTCGTCCGGTACGACGGTGATGTCGCCGTCGTTCGTCCGGGTCCGTACGGCACCGGTGGCCCCCCGGGGCCGCTGCACGGTGACCGTCCTGCGGCCGCCTCCCAAGTCGGTGACGGTCACCTTGTCGCCGGTGACGAGGGTGACGGTGGTGGTGGTGGCTGAGCCGGGGGTGCGCTCGGCCGCGGTGACGGCCTCTCGCGCGCCCGCCGAACCCGTCGGCAACAGGGCGATCACCAGCCCCGCCGACAGCAGCGCCGCTCCGCGGCTGACTGTTCCTCTGGTCATCCACGCCTCTTCTCGTGTCGAGTGCGCCGAGTGCTGGGTCGAGTGTCATGTGCCGTTTGTTGCAGGGGTGTTGACCGTCGGTGGCGGAAAGGCGTCCTGGCGGTTTCCCGCCACCGGCGGCGCGCGGTACGGGTCGAACCGGGGACAGTCCCACTCCCCGTCCGCAACAATGGAGTTGGCCGTCGATCAGGAACACGGGGGTAAGGCGCCATGAACAAGCTGATGGAGTTCACCACCGAGGACGGCGCCGTCGTCGTGGTGGAGGCCACGGACGGCGCGAGCGGCACCCGGCTCGTCTCCCGCGGCGAGAACGGCGGCCCGGCGGCCCAGGCCGCCCGCACCTTCGAGGGCACCCTGGACGGCGTCCGCTCGGCGGCCCAGTCCGCGCTCCGCGTCTTCCGCGACGGCACGCTGCGACCCGACTCCGTGGAGCTGGAGTTCGGCGTGAAGCTGAGCGCCGAGGCCGGGGCAGTCATCGCCAAGGGGGCGGCGGAGGGGCAGCTGGTGGTCAAGTTGAGCTGGTCGTCGAAGGGTACGGCGACGCCGGCTGCCGCGGACGGTGCGGGTGCTGTCGCGGGCAGCGGGGGTCCTGCCGTGGACGGCACCGGTCCTGCCGCGTCCGGCGCGGGTCCGGAGCCCGCCGCCCGGTCATGAGCGGCGCGGCCTGGCACGCTCGGGTGGAGTGCGGGGGCGCGGTGGCCGGAGCGGGCTTCCTGGTAGCTCCCCGTACGGTTCTGACCTGCGCGCATGTCGTGCAAGGCAGCGAGCCGGGGCCGCTGACGGTCTCGTTCCCGAACCGGCCGGACCTGGGCGTGCTGCCTGCGGTCGTGGCGGTGCGCGGAGGCTGGGCGGGGGGCGACACCGACCCCGGTGATCTGGCCGTACTCGAGCTGGCCGGTGAAGTACCGGTCGGCGTTGCCCGGTTCGCTCCACCCGGTGGCGAACCACACCTGGCCTCACAGGTGTTGGTCGCCTACGGCTTCCCGGAGGGGTACGACGAGGGTCAGCTCGCCGAGTACCGGGCGGTGTCCACCACACGGATCGCGGACGAATGGGTGCAGCTGGAGGCCGTCACGGCGCACGGGCAGCCGCTGACGCACGGCTTCAGCGGGGCCGCGGCCACCCTTCCCGACGGCAGGGTGGCCGGCATGGTCGCGCAGGTGGCCGGCGAGCACGGGGTACGGGTCGCCCGGATGCTGCCCACCGAGGTGCTGGCCCGCCACTGGCCCGGACTCGGCGAGCTGGTCCCGGCCCGCGACGACGGCCCGGACCCGACCGGCACGGTGTACGAGCTGGTGCGGCGGGCCGAGGCCACCGGTCTCGCCTGCTCCCCGGACCAGCTGTTCGTGGACGCCGTGGGCGACTTCGGGCCCGATCTGCCCCCGGGCGGATTCGAGTCGCTGCGGGCGGCGGTCGGCTATGTGCAGTGGGAGGTCGAGCAGTCGGCCGAGGCCCTGGCGCGGTTCGCCGACCGGCTGACGGAGCTGCTCGACGAGCCCACCGAACCCGCCGTACGGGAGGCGCCCGCCGCCGACTGGGCCCCGATCCTCGTCGAGATCGACCGCAGCGGCGCGGGCACCGACCAGGTCACGGTCGCGGTGTCGGCGTACCGCGGCGGACGGCGCCGGCCGGTCGGCACCGTCCGGCTGCCGCGCGCCGAGGTGCAGGAGCACGTCCAGCGCGGCATCGACCGCGCGTTCAAGCAACTCGCGCCGGATGCAGACGAGTTGCTGACCTTCGTGCTGCCCCGGGACTGGCTGAACCTGCCGGTGGCGCACTGGGCGTGCAGCGTGGACGACTCCACCCCCCTCGGCTGCGCCCACCCGGTGGTCGTCACCGACCACTACCGGCATCACAGCGGCCGGATGCGCCACCAGCTCGGCAAGAAGTGGCAGAAGCTGGCGACGAGCTCCGGCACCGCCCTGCACCGGATCGGCTGCGGCACCCAGGAACACCCCCTCGGACTGCGCAAACGCCTGCGCGAGAAGAGCGCGGGCCTGGCGGGCTATGGCGCCCCGCCCACCGCCGTACCGAAGCACTTCGAGGTCGGCCTGAACATGCCCGTGCCGGTCCTGCTGTGGCCGCGCGCGGGCTGTTCCGGCACCACCGAGCACCCCGCGCCCTGCGCCGGCACCGCGTTCCTCGACGCGCTCGCCCCGTATGTCGAGGGTGTCCCGCCGGCCGAACTCCCCCGGCACATCCAGGCGTTGCGCGAGGACGCGGAGGCCGACGCCGAGCCCGAGCGGCACTGGGCTCGGGACATCCAGCTGCTCTGGGACGATCCGCGCTGCTTTCCCGAGCCCGCCACCAGCCTGCACTCCCCCGTCGACTGAGCAGCCCCAACGGAGAAGGAACCCATGCCCCTTTGGCCCGTGTACACCGGCACGAAGGAGCCGCACGACGGCATCACCGAGCTGCCCGCTCCCCCGCCCTGGCGGGCCTTCGACGGCGGCCCCGCGCTGGACACACCCGCCGCCGAAGCCGACACCGCGGCCACCTCCCCCGACCGCACCCACCGTGCCGCGGCCTACCGGGCCACCCAGCAGACCGTCCAGCTGGTCAACGCGGCCCTCTACCTGCGCCGTCCCCTCCTCGTCACCGGGCCGCCCGGCACCGGCAAGTCCTCCCTGGCCTACGCGGTGGCCCGCGAGCTGAAGCTCGGCCCGGTCCTGCGCTGGAACATCACCAGCCGCAGCACCCTGCACGACGGCCTGTACCAGTACGACCCCCTCTCCCGCCTGTACGCGGCCCGCCAGGCGGCGACCCTCGAACCGGACGCCCCCGCCGCCCCCGAGTCGGGCATCGAGGACCACCTGCGCCTGGGCCCCCTGGGCACCGCGCTCCTGCCCTACGCCCGCCCCCGCGCCCTGCTCATCGACGAGATCGACAAGAGCGACCTGGACCTGCCCAACGACCTGCTGAACACCCTGGAGGAGGGCCAGTACGAGATCCCCGAGCTGGTCCGGTCGTCCGGGTCCGGCGCCCAGGATCCGAAGGCCATGGTCATGGTCGACGGCACCCACGAACGCGTCCCCGTCGAACGCGGCCGGGTCCGCTGCCGGGCCTTCCCCTTCGTCGTCCTCACCAGCAACGGCGAGCGCGAGTTCCCGCCCGCCTTCCTGCGCCGCTGCGTCACCCTGCGGCTGCGCCAGCCCGACGACTCCCACCTCGCCGACATCGTCCGGGCCCACTTCGACGGCGAACCCGACGGCTATGCACGGGAGTTGATCGACCGGTTCCTGTCCCGCGTGGACGGCGGCGACCTGGCCACCGACCAGCTGCTCAACGCGATCTACCTGGCCCGCTCCTCCGACCTGCCGGCGGACTCCCTGAACGGCCTGGCGGAACAGCTCATGCCGTACCTCGGCGAGGTCCAGCGCCCCGATGCCTTCTGACCGTCCCGGCTCCCCGGACCCGCTCGCCCGCCTGGCCGACGTACTGGCCGAGGCGCGGGGCGGCGTGCGCCCGACCTCGCTGGAGCTGGCGGAACTGCTGTGGCTGGCCGGGCAGTTGGAACCGAGGGGCGAGACACCTCGTCCCGCTCCCCCGGATCCCGCACCGGACGTACCCCAGCAGCGGCTCCCGCCCCCGACGGACGAACCTGCGACCACCCCGCCGGCACCGGAACCCACCCCGGCCGCACCCCGGGTATCCGCCCGCGCCCCGCTCCACCTGCCGTCCCCCGCCCCCTCCGCACGCGGCGCGCACGCCTCCCTCCTGGCACCGGCGCCCCCGATGCTCCGCCACCCGCTGGGGCTGCAACGCGCACTCCGCCCCCTCAAACGCCGTACCGACGCCCCCTCCGGTCACCGCCTGGACGAGCGGGCCACGGCCGACCGCATCGCCCGCCTCGGCGCGGCCCCCGAGTGGTGGCTGCCGGTGCTGCGCCCCGCCCGCGAGCGCTGGCTGCGGCTGAACCTGGTGTACGACACCGGCCCGACGATGCCCGTCTGGCGCCCTCTGGTCCGCGAACTGCACACGGCCCTGGCCCAGTCGGGCATCTTCCGCACCGTGACCCTCCTTCGTGCCGCACCCGACGGCACGGTCCACGGCCACGGCACGCACACTCCCGCCGACGGCCGCACGGTCACCCTCGTGATCAGCGACTGCATGGGCCCGCAGTGGCGGCCGGGCAAGGCGGGACAGCGCTGGAACGGCACCCTGCGCCGCTGGATCCGGCAGCTGCCCGTCGCCGTCGTCCAGCCCCTCCCCGAGCACCTGTGGCGCGACACCGCGCTGCCGGCTGCCCCGGGCCTCCTGTCGGCACCGCATCCGGCCGCACCGACGGCCGCCCTGACCTTCGCGCCGTACGACACGTACGACGACACCCCCGCCGACGGCCTGCCGCTGCCCGTGCTGGAGCCGGACCCGAAGTGGCTGGCGAACTGGGCGGGCCTGCTGACCGCGGCGGGTGGGACGGCGTTCCCCGGCTCGGCGGCGCTGCTGGACCGTCCCCTGGCCCCGAAGACACGTACGGACATCTCACAGCTCTCCCCGGAGGAACTGGTCCTCCGCTTCCGGGCGGCCTCCTCCCCCGAGGCCTTCCGGCTGGCCGGCCATCTGACCCTCGGCCGCCCCGACCTGCCGGTGATGCGCCTGGTCCAGCGCGCGGTGGAAGCCGACCCGCGCCCGCAGCACCTGGCCGAGGTGATCCTCAGCGGTCTCCTGACCTCGGTCTCCGGCCCCCCGGGTTCGTACGCCTTCCGGCCGGGTGTACGGGACCTGCTCCTGCGCAGCCTGCCGCGCTCGTCCCGGGGCCGTACGACGGAACTGCTCGCGCGAGTGGGCGGGTTGATCGAGGAGCGGGCGGGGGCGGCACCCGGGGAGTTCCGGGCGGTGACGCCCGCGACCGGCGGTGCGGGACCGGTGGGGGCCGACGGGGAGGCGATCGCGACGGTCCGGCCGGAGACCGTACGCCGACTGACCGGGCAGACCGCCGCTCCGGCGGGCCGGTACGGCGAGTACCGGCTGGTGCGGCGGCTCGCTCCGGGCGGGTCGGTGTGGCTGGCCGAGGGCGTGGCGGATTCGGAGCGAGTGGCGTTGCGGCTGCTGGAGCCGGTCGCCGAGCCGGCCCGCCGGGAGGCCTTTCTGCGGGATGCGGCCCGGCTGAAGGAACTGGTCCACCCGAACCTCGTGCCCGTCCGTGGCTTCGGGATCGAGGGTGACGTCCCGTATGTCGCCATGGAGTATCTGGACGGCGTCGCCCAGAGGACTCTGGCGGCGCGCAGCGGCTATCTCCTTCCGCCGCCGTTGGTGGCCTCGATCGCGAGTGAGCTCGCCCACGCCGTCACGGCCCTCCACGGGGCCGGCCTCACGCATGGCGGAATCGGCCCGTCCCAGATCATGCTGCTGCCCGGCGGCGCCGCCAAGCTCGCCGTCCGCGAGCCGGGCCGTACCTCGGGGCCGGAGGGGCGGGCCGAGGACCTGCGGGCGCTGTGCGAACTGCTGCTGCAGCTGACCGCGGGGACCTCCCGGCTGACTCTGCCCGTCTGGCCCGACGAGCTGGGACGACTGCCGCGGACCTTGCAGGATTCCTACGCCCGTGCGTTCAACCTGCTGATGTCATCGTCACTGGAGGACCAGGAACGCGGCGCTGACCTGCTCACGCGCGAGGAACTGCTGCTGCGGGCCCGGGAGGCCTACGGCCGGCGGTTCTACTACGTCCTGGGCCCGATGTGCGCGGAACTCCCGGTGCGCACACCGGAGTTCGCACCTCTTGAGCAGGCCGCTCTGGCCCTCCTGCTGCTCCGGAACGGCCGCACGGTGACCTACGAACAGTTCAGGACCGGCCTGTGGGACCGCGGTGACGAGCCGGAGGACGCCGTGGCGGTCCTGGGCCGAGTCGCCTCCCGGCTGCGGAACGCCCTGGGCCCCGGCACGCTGGCGACCCTCCCCGACGGCTATGCCCTGCACACCAGCGCCGACTACGTGGACCTGGTCCACTGCGAGGAACTGGAGCGCACGGCCACCGCCCTGGCCGATCAGGGATCCCTCGAGCAGGCACGGGACTGCCTGGAGTCGGCCCTGCGCCTGTGGCGCAGCGCGGGCCCCCTCGCGGACGTCCCGGGCCCCGCGGCCCGTACGGCCCGTACCAGCCTCCGCCAGTTCCAGCTCGGCCTGTGCCGCAAGCGGGCCGAAGTCGACCTGGAGATGGGCGAGTACGAGCGCGCGGCCACGGACCTCGGCGACCTCCTGCGCGTGCACCCGGACCACGAGGACTTCCGTCGGCTGCTGCTGATCGCGCTGAGGAAGCTGGACCGCATCGAAGAAGCGCTGGAGGTGTACCAGGAGTACGAGTGGTCGGGCGGCAACGATCCCGCGCTGCTGGCACTCGGCCACGAGCTGCGGGGCGAGTACGACGACTACGAGGATCCGGAAGAGCGGGCCCAGGAATACGACGCGGGGCCGGAATACGGCGCCTGGGCCGCCACCGACGAACTGCCGGAAGGCCCCTACCCCACCGAGGAACCGTCGCTCCTCTACGGTCCCGAGGACCCGGCGGAGGAGCGGCCGCTGCCGCGGGACGAGGTGCCGGAGAGCCTGTTCACCGGGGAGGACACGCACGACGAGCCCGTCGCTCCCTCCCGCGCCGTAGCCCTGTTCGAATGCGTGAACGGACCCGGGGATGAGGACGACCGGGCGGCGCTGGGCCGGGCGGTCGTACGGCTGCTGGTGGCGAGCGGGCTGGATCCGGCCCGTTATGCGCTGGATGCGCGGGAGAACGGATGGTCCGTGCGGCTCGAACTCGGCGTGTCGGAGCTGCCGTTGGTTGCCGTCACCCTTCAGGAGTTCTCGGACCGGGTCGCCGAGACGGGCGGCCTCCGATGGCAGGTGACGTTCTTCGACGAGGACGGGGACGTGTGGCACTCCACAGATGAACTCGCCGATCACATCCGGGACATGAACCGCGCCCAGGGCATCGTCCGCGTCTCCGACGCGCTCCGGAGCAGGCTGATCGACGGCGGCCACCCGGTCCAGGGCCTGCAGCACATGAGCTTCCGCTTCCCCGAAGGCGGCTGGTGCCTTCTCGCCCATCCCCCCTCCGCCGACACGGTTGATCCCGTCCAAGGCCCCTTCCGCCTGCCTGCGCGGGTTCCCCTCCCGGAGCCCGTGGGCGGCACCAGGGCCGTCGTGTACACGACGTACGGCACGGGGCTCACCCTCAACCGGCCCGCGGGATCGACGTTCTACTACGAGGTGAACCTCGCCGAACGCCGCTCGGAGCTGGACGAACGCGGCCCTGTCGTCGACGGAGTTCGCTTGTTCCGGGCCACGGGCGAGGTGGTCTGGCGCATCACCGATCCGGTCGCGGCCGTTGCCACCGTGGTCGAGGGGAGCACAGCCCGCGGCCACATCCAGAGGTTGGTGCGCTCCCACCTGGACCACCTCACGCTCAACTACCCGCCGACTCCACCGAGGGTCGCGTTCAACGACCTCCCGAGAGACGACGCCGTATCGGGGTGCACCGTCCGCTGGCCCGTCGACTTGATCAAGGCCGGTGCGTCGCCCGCTCCTGTGAAGCGCCGGGTCAGGGCCGATCTGGTGGACGCACTCCGAAAGGCCCAGGCCGTCGTTCTGGGCTTCGACGGACTCCTGGCCGACTTCACCTCCGCGCGCAGGGCGGCCGAGGTCGTCCCCTCGCTCCGGCGGGAGTTCGAGTTCCTGGACGACTCCCCGCAGCGTCATCCCGTGAACCTGCTCCAAGCACACGAACTCCACAGGTCGGCACCGGACCTGCGCACCCGCCTCGCGGCGCTGGAAACGACAGCCGCCTCGCTGGCGGGCCCCGTGCCCGACGCCGACCTCCTGGTGCGCACCCTCGCCGACCGGGGCCGGACACTCGCTGTGGTCGCCGACTGTGCGAGGCAGGCCGCGGAGCAGTACCTGTGGCGGCGTCGGCTCATGAGCGAACTGAGAGGTGGAGTGCACGGACGCTACGGCGTCGACTCCCCGGTGAGGCCCATCGGCAACACACTGGACGAAGCCGTCCGCGCCACCCGCGTCCGCCGTCGCAGATGCCTGGTGATCGCCACCACCATGGCCGAGGCGGCCGCGGCGCACGTCCTGGGTGTCAAGTACGTCTGGGTGGGCGCCACCCGCACGACCATCGACGAGACCCCCGTCCTCGGCATCCCAGGGAAGGATGGCCTGCGCCCCCTCCTCGACGCCGCCCGCTCCCTGTGAAACCCCCCATTCAGCCGCGCCCCACCCGGCCCCCTCCCGCAGGCGCGCCGCCGGAATCCCCCAGAGGATGCGAAAGAAGCCGCCGTCCGGCCGCAAGACCTGCGCACTCGGGAGGATCTGCCGTGACCGTCAGTCTGGAGCAGCTGCGCCGTTGCTACTTCGCCGTCGATCTGGGTGCGGCCCGTACCCGGGTGTATGTGAAGGGTGCCGGTCTCGTCGTCGACCAGCCCTCGGTCGTGGCCGTGAACACCCGTACCGGTGCCCTCATCGCGGTGGGCGAGTTCGCGGCGGAGATGACCGGGAAGACGCCGGGTTACATCAGGGTCCAACGCCCCGTCTCCGGCGGCACGATCGTCGACATCGAGATGGCCCAGCGCATGCTGCGCCACCTGCTCGGGGACAAGATGCGCCGGACGCTGCGCCGCAAGCCCCGGCTGCGCGCGGCGGCCTGCACCCCGCACGACGCGGATCCGCTGGCCCAGCGGGCGACGATCGAGACGCTGGTCGGGCTGGGGGCGCGGCGGGTGGAGCTGGTGGACACGCTCATCGCGGCCGCGGTGGGATGCGGGCTGCCCGTGGAGCGGCCCGAGGCCAACATGATCATGGTGTGCGGGGCGGCGGCCACGGAGGTGGCCGTGCTGTCGCTGGGGTCCATCGTGGTCGCCGAGCGGATCCCGGTGGGCGGGGAGGCCGTGGACTACGCGATCGTGCAGCATCTGCGGCACCAGCACGAGCTGATACTGCCCAGCCGGGCCGTACGGCCGCTGCAGCTCGCCCTGTCCGGCAACGGACTCACCCCGCACGGTCCGGCCTCGACGGAGATCCACGGGCGGGACGTGGCCACCGGGCTCGCGCGCAGCGTCCACGTCGACACCAAGGCCGTGCGCAACGCCATCCAGACCCCGCTCACGGCGGTCCTGGACGGGATCGGCAAGGTGCTGCGCGACTGCCCGCCCGACCTGGTGGCCGACGTCGCCGAGCGCGGGATCATGATGGTCGGCGGCTCCGCGCTGCTGCCCGGCCTGGACCAGATGCTGCGCCAGGCGACCGGCATCCCGGTGCACATCGCCGAACGGCCCGAACTGTGTGCCGTACAGGGTCTCGGGGACATGATGGAGGGCCGGATCGAGCCGCTGGTCCTCGACCCGCTGGCCGCCTGAGGCAGCCCGGCAGCGCGTGCCCGACGGTCCTGTCCCCCAACTGCCGCCCCTCCCGGAAACCGTCCTCGGCGTCGGCTCCGAGCTGGAGCGGCTCTGCAGCGCATCGTGGACGGCGCCGGCGAGCTGGGGTGGGGTCCGGTCCTTCTGCGTCGGCCACGTCGTGTTCGTGGCGTCAGGCACTGGTTTCGGCCGTTGACCCGGCCACCAGCAGCACCGCCGGCAGGCCGATGCCGATGAGGACGTAGCCGAAGGTGGTGAGCGCGCCGAGGGTGCCGAGCACCGCGACGCCCAGCGCCGAGCCCGCCCGGCGGACGCCGTTGAGCGCGCCCTGGCTGGTGGCGGCGTACTCGGGCGGTGCCGAGACGGCCATCGCTGCGGCGGCGCCCGGGATGGACGGCGTGCCGGCGGCGGCGAGCGCCAGCTCGGCGGCGATGATCAGCGGCAGCGGCGGATGGTGGCCGCCGCAGCAGGCCAGCAGCACACCGGCGACGACGGAGGCGGCCATGCCGGTCAGCAGGACCGGGCGGGGGCCGTAGCGGGCCACCAGCCGGCCGGTGAAGAAGGGCATGACGCACACGGGGAACGCGATCGGCAGGGAGGCCGGTCCGGCCTTGAGCGGGGTCAGGTCGTAGGTGTGCTGCAGCCACACGGCGAACATGTACATCCCGCCGAAGTAGGCGAAGCAGGACACCGCGGCCGCGACCATGGACGCCCGTGCCTTGGGCAGTCCAGTACGACAACGGCGTCCGCGCGCTCGGCCCGCACGCGGTCGTCGGGCACGACCGTACGGTGCTGGTGGCGGGGCCCGGCCGTCCGCCGGCCCGGCAGGAGCTGGTGACGCCCGAGCAGATGGTGCGGTACGACTTCCTGGTGGCCGAGCCCGGGTGCACCTCGGAGATGCTGGTGGACCGCTTCGGCACGGACTTGCTGGCCGGGGCCCAACTGGCGGTGATCCAGGGGTCGTTGTCCGCACTGCTGCGCCTCGCCGGGCACGGGCACGGTGTCTCGCTGCTGCCGGAGCTGGCGGTCGCCCGGGAGCTGCGGGAGGGCGAGCTGGTCGAACTGCGGCTGGCCGAGCGGATCCGCCCGGTCAGCATCGTCGCCCAGTGGCGTCCGCGGCTGGGGCCGGGCGAGCGCACGCTGCGCGCGCTGCTCGACGTGGCCCGCCGCGCGGACCCGCTGCCCGAGGTGACCCGGGCGGCGCGGGCATCCTGATTCTTCAGGTCATCAGTACGGCAGGATGCGCCCCGAGGGCGTCCTGCGGTCGATCTCCTGCCCGCGCGGGGCGGCGGGCCGACGAATGACACGTACCCGGATCCGACGGTCCATGACGCCCTCCTCCTGCCGGCACCGCCCCCTCGGCGGATCCCGTAGGAGGTGCGTGCCCAGGACAAGGCATGTCCAAGCCAAGTACGGGCCATGTCTTGGTTCTTGAACGGCTACCTGCCGGAAAGGTAGCGGCCCAGGACGTGGTCGAGGTGTGCGATCCATTCGGCGAGCCGGGCCGAGCGGCGGGCGTTCAGCTCGCAGGAGTACACGCCGCCGTCCCACAACCGCACCGTCACGGTGAGCCGGCTGCCGCGCGGGGAGGGCGTACGGACGACACCGGCGATCTCCGCCCACTCGAAGTCCGCCGCGGCACCGGCGACTTCGAGGATCACGCCGGTCGCGTTCACGACGACCCGGGAGTCCCGGTCGGCGAGCTCGACCTCCGGCGCGCCGTACGGAAGCGGCGGCCCGAAGCCGTACGGGACCTGCGGCGCAGTCGCGGGCGGTGGGGGGAGGTGCGGGGTCATCGCGGGCTGCGCGGGCGTCGCCGGATGGTGCGGGGGCGTCCAGGACGACACGGGTGGTGCCGCTGGGTGATGGGGCGTTGCGGGCGTTGCGGGTGCGGCGACCGTCGGGGTGTACGGCGGTGCGCTCGGCGGGGTCCGCTCCTGCGGTTCCCCGGTCAGCCGGTCCAGCAGTTGGGTGGGCGTCGGCCGGTCCGCGGGGTCCTTGGCCAGGCAGGCCGACACCAGGTCCACCAGCCCGGCGGGTACGGCGGACACGTTCGGCGGTTCGTGCACGGAGCGGTACATCAGCCCCATGGGCGTGCCCTCGCCCCAGGCGCTGCCGCCGGCCGCGGCGACCAGGACGGCGCCGAGGGCGAACACGTCGGCGGCGCCGGTCACATCGTTGCCGAGGGCCTGTTCGGGGGCGAGGAAGCCGGGCGTGCCGAAGGCGGTGCCGGTGGCGGTGAGGCGGGTGGACTCGACGGCCCGGGCGATGCCGAAGTCGAGGACGCGCGGCCCGTCCTCGGCCATGATGATGTTGCCGGGCTTGAGATCGCGGTGCACCAGACCGCAGGAGTGGATGGACTCCAGCGCCTCGGCGAGCGCGGCGGCCAGGGACCGCAACTGTGGCTCGTCCATGGCGCCTTGGGCGGCGAGCCGGGCCGCGAGGGTGGGTCCCGGAATGTAGGCGGTCGCCAGCCACAGCGGTTCCCCGTCGACGTCCGCGTCCACCACCGGCGCCGTGTGGAAGCCGCCGACCGTACGGGCCGCCTCGACCTCGCTGCGGAACCGCTCGCGGAAGACCGGGTCCGCCGCCAGCTCGGCCTTGGCGACCTTCAGCGCGACCGCACGACCACCCCGCGTCCGCGCGAGAAAGACGGTCCCCATCCCTCCCTCACCGAGCTTCCGCTCGACGAGGTAGCCCCCTATGCGTTCCATGCGCACAGTATGAACGCCGGGCAGGGCACGGGACCCGACGGCCCGCTCATGAGCCCGGCGTCAGGGTGCCCCTACGGCGTCAGGACGGGCAGCCCGAGTCGGCTATCACGTAGTAGCCGGACGAGGTCTCCTCAAGGGTGTGGGTGACGGCGACGTTGTAGAGGCCCATGCTCTGGTCGGAGCCGTCGGCATGGACGTAGCCCAGGCTCTGGTGGGCTCGACCGGCCGCGACCTGGTTGTAGTTGTTGTCCGTGAAGCACTGCGGCTGGTACCCGGTGGTGGTGGCCGGGACCGTCGGCGACCGGGTGCCGACCACGCCGCCGGAGTCCACGGCGGCGACGGTGTAGGTGTACGTCGTGCCGGAGCCGAGCCCCGTGTCGGTGTACGACGTGCCGGCGGTCGAGCCGACCTTGCCGCCGCCGCGGTACACGTTGTACGACGCCGCGCCGCTCACCGCGGACCAGGACAGCGACGCGGTGGTGTCGGTCGTGCCGGTGACCGTGAGCCCGGCGGGTGCCGGGAGGCTGCCGGTGCCGCCCCCGTCCGAGCCGTCCAGGCCCCAGAACTTCGCGGTCCAGTACGACGAGCAGATGGAGTCGAGGTAGTACGTCCCGGTGCTGCCGCACTGGTCGGTGCCGGAGCCGGGGTCGACCGCGAGGCCGTGTGCCATGCCGGAGACGGAGAAGGTCTCCACCGCGGGCCTGCCGTTCGTGTCGTCGTACACGGCCTGTGTGGTACCGCCGGTCAGGGTGGTGGTCGAGGACGGCGTCTGCCCGATGCCCCAGACGTCGGTCCACTGGTCCCGTTCCTCGGTGGCGTTGGCCGGGTTGACCGTGGTGTCACCGGTGCCCTGCCAGATCGCGACGCGCGGCCAGGGGCCGCCCCAGCCGCCAAAGGCGCTGCGGACCGCGTCGCCCCACTGCCTCGGGGTCTTGTTCACCGCGTTGTACTCGCAGGTCAGCCCACTGGAGAGATCGGTCGCGCAGCCCGCCGGGATGCCGGAGTCGATGGCGCCGCCCGCGAACACGTCGGGGTAGTCGGCGAGCATGACCGAGGTCATCCCGCCGCCCGCCGACAGTCCCGTGACGTAGACGCGGCCGGGGTCGCTGCCGTAGTGGGACTTGGCGTAGTCCACCATCTGCCTGATCGACAGCGCCTCGCCCTGGTCACGGGTGGAGTCGGAGGACTGGTACCAGTTGAAGCAGGAGTTGGCGTTGTTGGAGCTGCTGGTCTGCGGGAAGACCAGCGCGAAGCCGTACGTGTCGGCGTACTTGGGCCAGCCGGAGTGGCTGTAGTAGTCGCCGGCGCTCTGGGTGCAGCCGTGCAGGGCCACCACCAGCGGCGCGCCGGAGGGCAGGTTGTCGGGGGCGTACTGGAACATCCGCAGACCGCCCGGGTTGGAGCCGAAGCCCGTGACCTCCTGAAGGCTCGCGGCCTGCGCCGGAGTCGGGGAGAGTCCGAGGACCACGGCGATCAGGGACAGGACCAGTGCCGCCGCGGAGGCGGGACGGGGCCATGAGCGGCGGGGTGTGGACGGGGGTGAAGTGGGGTTCATCGTGCCACCTGGGGTGATCGCGACGGGTGGGGAGGGGGAAGGCAGCCGTGCCCGTCTCCGAATTCCGGTGTGCGGCTTCGGAGTTACGGGAACGTTACGACCGGGCTTTCGAGGGCCGTAATGGAGACGCGCCCCACCTCGCGGCGGCACGGGCTGTGGGCCCGCACCGTTGTGACACAGGCGCACCGGGCGGACGACCGCCCGCGGGGTCACCTGTGCTTGGCCATGAACGCCTTGACGAACTCCCACACCTGGGGGTCGGCCCCGAACATGTCGGTGCCATGGGCGTTGCCGTCGACGAGGTGCAGCCTCGCGTCCGGTGACTTCCCGGACTTCTTGTCCTGGGCCGTCACTTCCCTGGCGAAGCCGGAGTCCTGCTTCGCGGCCACGTACAGCACGGGGACGGTCAGGTGCGCGGCGGCCGCTTCGGCGTCCATGCCCTGGTAGAGGCTGGGCCCGGAGAGGTTGATCACCGCGGCGACGGGGGGTTCGGTGATCTTCGGGGCGGCGACGACCGAGGCCGTGCCCCCCTTGGAGGCGCCCATGAGGATGACGCGGGTGACGCCCTTGCCGGCCAGCAGTCGGGCCGCCGCGGTGATCTCCGCCACCTCGTCGCCGATGCTCTGCACGGCCAGCACCCGATAGCCCTCGCCGGCGAGTTCGTCGGCCTGCGGCACCCAGGAGCACACGTCGCTGTTCGCCATGTGTGACAGCACGACGCCGGTGGCGCCCTTGCCCGTCAGATAGCCGCCGACCGGGAAGCCTCCCACCTGGAACTCGATCGACCCGTCGAGCTGATCGCCGTTCAGGCAGCCGAAGTCGTCCCGGGTCTGCGACGCCGACGGCTTCGCACCGCCGCCCTCACTCTTCCCGTCATGGGTGCATCCGGCCGCGAGCGGCAGGACGAGCAGCGCGGACAACGCCGACAACGCCATGAAACGCGTTTTGAGCATGACAATCCCCCGATGCCCCAAGGACGTTGCAGGTGAGCGACCCGACGGATCCTGGACCCGGTCGAGCCCGGCGCGCAAGGGGCGTGGGCCACGTGATCCGTCCTGCGATCCGGGGCCTGCCGATCGTGCGCGAGGTCTTTACGGTACTCAAATGTTGCACTACTTTTCGGCAAGATTCAGCAACTCCTTTCAAGCCACCGGTACTTCGGGACCAGCGCCGGGGCTTGCCCCGCCTGCCCTCAGGAGCCGCCGTGTCTTCGTTCCCCCCTGCCCGCACACGGAGAAGACGCCGCCTCGGCATACGTGCCGCGACAGCGGTCCTCGCCGCCACCGCCGCCCTCGCCGCACCGCTCACCCCCGGCGGGCTCGCCACCCCGGCCGCGGCCGCGGCCGGCGGTCCGCTGGGCGCCCGTTACGACGCGACCGGCACGAACGTGGAGTTCCGGATCTACTCCTCCCGCGCCACCCGCATCGACCTGTACCTCTACCGGGCGGCCACCGGCAGCCAGGAGGCCGCCGCCCTCCAGCTCACCAAGGACGCCGCGACCGGCGTCTGGTCCGTGACCGTCCCCGTGACGACGATCCGGCAGCAGTACGGCATCACCGGCCCTCTCTACTACGGCTACCGGGCCTGGGGCCCCAACTGGCCCTACGACCCGGCGTGGACGAAGGGCTCCACCGCGGGCTTCGTGGCGGACGTCGACGCGGCCGGCAACCGCTTCAACCCGAACAAGCTGCTGACCGACCCCTACGCCTTGGAGCTGAGCCACGACCCGGTCACCTCCGGCACCACCGACGCCTCGGTCTACGGCACCGGCCCCCAGCACCGCGCCGTCGACAGCGCCCCGCAGGCACCCAAGGGCATCGTCCTCGCCTCCGACGCCACGAGCACCGGCACCAAGCCGACCCGGGCCCTGAAGGACGACGTCGTCTACGAGGTGCACGTGCGCGGACTCACCGAGAACGACCCGTCCGTGCCCGCCGCCTACCGCGGCACCTACCAGGGCGCCGCCCTCAAAGCCGCCGACCTCGCCGCCCTCGGCGTCACCGCGGTGGAGTTCCTGCCCGTGCAGGAGACGCAGAACGACGCCAACGACGCGGACCCGACCAGCACGGCCGGGGACAACTACTGGGGCTACTCCACCCTCGACTACTTCGCGCCGGACCGCCGTTACGCCGCCGACCGGAGCGCCGGAGGCCCCACCCGCGAGTTCAAGGAGATGGTGAAGGCGTTCCACGACGCCGGGATCAAGGTCTTCACGGACGTGGTCTACAACCACACCGGCGAGGGCGGCCCCTGGAACGCGAACGACAAGAACACATACAACCTGTTCTCCCTGCGTGGCCTGGACAACCCCACCTACTACTCGCTCACCAGCGACATGCAGAGCCCCTGGGACAACACCGGCGTCGGCGGCAACGTCAACGCCTACAACCCCGTCACCCGCAACCTGATCACCGACTCACTGGCGTACTGGAAGGACACCCTCGGCGTCGACGGCTTCCGCTTCGACCTCGCGCCGGTCCTCGGCAACACCTGCCAGCACGGCTGCTTCCAGTACAGCCGCACCGACCCGAACACCGCGCTGAACCGCATCACGGCCCTGATGCCCGCCCGGCCCGCCGCCGGCGGCTCCGGCACCGACTGGATCGCCGAACCCTGGGCCCTGGGCAGCGGCACCTACCAGGTCGGCAACTTCCCCGCCGGATGGTCCGAATGGAACGACAAGTTCCGTGACACCATGCGCCGCGACCAGAACGCCATGGGCGTGGAGAACGTCACCCCCAGCGACCTGGCCACCCGCTTCGCCGGCTCCTCCGACCTCTACCAGCAAAGCGGCCGCGCGCCCTTCAACTCCGTCAACTTCATGGTCGCCCATGACGGTTTCACCCTCGCCGACCTCTACCGCTGCAACACCAAGAACAACACCCAGGCCTGGCCCTACGGCCCGTCCGACGGGGGGTCGGACTACAACCTGTCCTGGGACCAGGGTGGGAACGCGGCCGATCAGCGCAAGGCCGCCCGCAACGGCCTCGCGTTCCTGATGCTGTCGGCCGGTACGCCGATGATGACCGGCGGCGACGAGTACCTGCGCTCGGTCAACTGCAACAACAACCCCTACAACCTGGACTCCTCGGCCAACTGGCTCACCACGTCCCTCACCGGCGACCAGAGCACCTTCCGCACCTACGCCGAGCGCCTGATCGCCTTCCGCAACGCCCACCCGGCCCTGCGCCCGGCGGACTTCTACAGCTCCGCCGACGGCAACGGCAACGGCATGGGCGAACTGGACTGGTTCACCCCCGCAGGCGGCACACCCGACGGCACCTACTGGGACAACCCCAGCAACCACGCCCTCGCCCGGCGCTACGACGGCACCGAACTCGGCGACCCGAGCAGCGCGATCTACGTCGCCTACAACGGCTGGTCGGGCGACGTCGACTTCACGCTCCCCTCCCCCGGCGCGGGCAAGTCCTGGTACCGCGTCACCGACACCTCCACCTGGGCCGAAGGCACCGATCAGGTCGCCCGCCCCGGCAGCGAGGCCCCGATCGGCGGCTCCGGCACCGTGTACCGGCTGCACGGCCGCGCCGTCCTGGTCCTGATCGCCAAGTAACCGCCGGACCGCGACACCACCACCCGCACGGCCGCGCCCCCACCGCGGCCCCGGCACGAGGAGCGCTCCCCCACCATGTCCCGCACTCTTCCCCCCGGCAGAAGGCGCCGAGTCCGGCCGCTGGCCGCCCTCCTCGCCGCACTGCTCGGCCTGCTCGCGTCCCTGCTCTCCGGCGCGCCCGCGCACGCGGTGACGACCGCCGCCACCGAGGCGAACTCCGCCACGGTCTACTACTACACGCCGACCCGGAACTGGTCCTCGTACTACCTGCACTGGGCACCCGCGGGCGGCAGCTGGACCACCGTCCCGGGCACCCGGATGGACTCCGCCTGCACCGACTGGGTCAAGCTGACCGTCGACCTCGGCACCGCCACCACCTGGCAGGCGACCTTCGACAACGGCTCAGGCACCTGGGACAACGACAACGGCGCCAACTACCAGCTCGGCACCGGAACCATCACGGTCAAGGACGGCGTGGTCGCCCACAGCGACCCGTGCGGTTCGACACAGCCCCCGGCGGGCAACGCGGCGACCGTCTGGTACTCGACCACCTCCGTCGGCTGGCCCACCGTCAACCTGCACTGGGCGCCGGCAGGCGGCAGCTGGACCACCGTCCCCGGCGTCGGCATGGAACCGGCCTGCACCGGCTGGGTGAAGAAGACCGTCGACCTCGGCTCCGCCGCCACCTGGCAGGCCACGTTCAACAACGGCAACGGCGTCTGGGACAACAACAACGGTGCCAACTACCAGCTGGCTCAGGGCAATTCGAAGGTCGTGAACCACACGGTCACGGCCGACGCCACCGATCCCTGCGCCGCCGCCGAACCCGACACCACCGCGCCCACCGCGCCCTCGGGCGTGAGCGCGAGCGTCACCGACACCTCCGTGGTGCTCACCTGGAACGCCGCCACCGACAACGTGGGCGTCACCGGCTACCAGGTCACCCGCACCGGCGGCAGCGACGGCACCTCGGTGACCAACACCTCCTCCACCGTCCTGTCCGTCACCGGTCTGGCGGCCCGCACCTCCTACTGCTGGACCGTGAAGGCCCTGGACGCGGCGGGCAACCTCTCCGCCGCGAGCGCGTCGGAGTGCGCCACCACCGGCGACACACCGCCGCCGCCCGCCGCCGGCACCCCGCTCGGCGGCGACCCCCGCAAGGACCCGATCTACTTCGTCCTCACGGCCCGGTTCTACGACGGCGACAGCTCCAACAACCGTGGCGGCAGCCAGGACGTGAAGTCCGGCAACGCGGCCAACAACGACCCCATGTTCCGGGGCGACTTCAAGGGCCTGGTCCAGAAGCTCGACTACATCAAGGCCCTCGGCTTCTCCGCGGTCTGGATCACCCCCGTCGTCCTCAACCGCTCGGACTACGACTACCACGGCTACCACGGCTGGGACTTCTACCGGGTCGACCCCCGTCTGGAGTCCGCCGGCGCCTCCTACCAGGACATGATCAACGCCGCCCACGCCAAGGGCATGAAGATCTACCAGGACGTGGTCTACAACCACTCCTCCCGCTGGGGCGCCAAGGGCCTGTTCGTCCCCAAGGTCTACGGCGTGCGCGACTCCCAGTGGTCCTGGTACTACGACCAGCCCAACGCGAACTTCGACTACGACGGACTGACCGTCGAACCCGTCTCCGGCAAGTCGTACTACAACGGCGATCTGTGGTCGACGGCCGAGCCCAGAGGCAACACCTGCCTCAACTGGGGCACCCCCACCGGCCAGCACAGCGCCGAGGGCTACACGATCTACAACTGTCAGTGGCCCAGCCCGACCAACAAGCTCTTCCCCGCGTCGCTCTACCACCAGTGCTGGCTGGGCAACTGGGAGGGCGAGGACTCCCGTTCCTGCTGGATCCACGAGGACCTCGCCGACTTCAACACCGAGAACGCGACCGTGCAGCAGTACCTGATCGGCGCGTACGACAAGTACATCGACATGGGCGTGGACGGCTTCCGGATCGACACCGCCGTACACGTACCGCGCATCACCTGGAACCGCCGCTTCCTGCCCGCGATCCACGACGAGGTCACCCGTAGGTTCGGCGCGGACAAGGCCAAGGACTTCTTCGTCTTCGGCGAGGTCGCGGCCTTCGTCAACGACAAGTGGAACCACGGCTCGGTCAACCACTCCGCGCAGTTCTACACCTGGAAGGAGCGCAGGACCTACACCGACGACGACGTCCAGGCGGCACTCGACCAGTACACCTACGAGGAGAACCTGGGTCCCGCCGGACAGCCCACGTCGAGCAACGCCTTCCTGAACGGCAACAGCTACCACACGCCGGACCACAGCCAGTTCAGCGGCATGAACATCATCGACATGCGGATGCACAACAACTTCGGTTACGCGTCCAACGCCTTCGACAACGGCAAGGACTCCGACGACTCCACCAACGACGCCACCTACAACGTCGTCTACGTCGACAGCCACGACTACGGCCCGAACAAGTCGAGCACGCGCTACGCCGGGGGCACCGACGCCTGGGCCGAGAACATGTCCCTCATGTGGACGTTCCGCGGCATTCCCACCCTCTACTACGGATCGGAGATCGAGTTCCAGGCCGGCAAGCAGATCGACTGCGGCCCCACCTGCCCGCTGGCCACCACCGGCCGCGCCTACTACGGCGACAAGGTGGAGGGCGAGGTCACGGCGAGCGACTTCGCCAAGGTCTCCAGCGCCTCCGGCGCGGTGGCCACCACGCTGCAGCAGCCCCTGGTCAAACACCTTCAGCGCCTCAACCAGATCCGCCGTGCCATTCCCGCACTGCAGATGGGCCAGTACTCCACCGAGGGCGTCAGCGGTGACATGGCCTTCAAGCGCCGCTACACCGACACGGCCGCCGGCGTCGACAGTTACGCCCTGGTCTCGGTCGGCAACGGCGCCACGTTCACCGGCATCCTCAACGGCACCTACAAGGAGGCCGTCACCGGCCAGACCGTCACCGTCACCGACGGCACCCTCGACGTCCCCGTTTCCGGCAAGGGCAACCTGCGGGTCTACGTCCTCGACCTGGGTGGCGCCAACGCGGCACCCGGAAAGATCGGCACGGACGGGCCGTATCTGAAGTAACAGGGATGACCGCCTTTCCTTGCAATACCGAACCACTCGGTTTAGTTTTTAGGGGTGCCGAAACGGAGACCGCGTGTCGGCACCCACTTCCGGAAAGGACCCCGTCCTCATGCGCTACGCAGTCCTCGGCACCGGCGTCGTCGGCCGGACGATCGCCGGCAAGCTCGCCTCCCTCGGCCACGAGATCGCCATCGGCACCCGAGACCCGCAGGCCACCCTTGCCCGCACCGAACCCGACGGCTACGGCAACCCGCCGATCGCCCAGTGGCTGGCGCAGCACACGCAGGTGCGTCTGCTGTCCTTCGCCGACGCCGCGGCCTTCGGCGAGGCCGCGGTGAACACCACCGCCGGAGCCGCCTCGCTCCAGGCCCTCCAGGCCGCGGGCGGAGACAACCTCGCGGGCAAGATCCTGCTGGACATCGCCAACCCCCTGGACTTCTCCCAGGGCATGCCGCCCTCGCTGAACCCGGTCAACACCGACAGCCTCGGCGAGCAGATCCAGCGCGCCTTCCCCGAGACGAAGGTCGTCAAGACGCTCAACACCATGAACGCCCAGGTCATGGTGGAGCCGTCCCGGGTGGCCGGCGGGCACGACGTCTTCGTCTGCGGCGACGACACCGGCGCCAAGAAGTTCGCCACCGAGTTCCTCACGGAGTTCGGCTGGCCCCGGGAGAGCGTGATCGACCTCGGCGACATCACGGCCGCACGCGGCACCGAGATGCTGCTGCCGGTCTGGCTCCGCCTGTGGGGCGCGCTGGGCCACGCCGACTTCAACTTCCGCATTCAGGGCGCCCGCACCGGCGCCTGACCCCGAGCCGGGCGGCTGTGCGCCGGGGGTATCCGCCGAACCCCGGCACGCGGACGCCCCTCCGTCCACGACGTCCACGGTGCCGCCGGGGCCATCGCCCCGGTGCTCGCACCCATGGCCACCGTCATGGACGGCAAGACGTTCTGATCACCGGCGAAGGGATAGCGGGACCGAACCGCTCGGTACGGTAGGCCATTATCCTGCGACAATGCGCGAAACGAACACGACGAAGGGCGCGGGGCGGCCGCGCTCCGCGGAGAAGGACACGGCGATTCTCAGCGCAGCCCTGGAGTTGTTGGCGACCCACGGCTACACCCGTATGAGCCTGAGCCAGGTCGCCGCGGCCGCCCAGGTCAGCAAGTCCACCATCCACCTGCGCTGGAAGACGAAGGCGGACCTGCTCACCGCGGCTCTGGAGGCCATTCGCATGGCCGACGCCCCGCCCGCCTGCGGGGAGACACGAGCGGACCTCGTGACGATCCTTCAGGACTTCGCAGCAACCGTGGAACAGGTGCGCGGCATGGCCCTCATCGGCACCTGCCTGGCCGAGGAGGCCCACACCCCCGACCTGCTCATCCTGCTGCGCGAACGGACCGTACTGCCCCGCCGGGCCCTGCTGCGCCAGGTACTTGAACGGGCCGAACACCGGGGTGAGATCCGGCAGGGCTCCGACCTGGAGGCTGCCGTCTCCGCGCTCCTCGGTCCCTTCTACGCCGATTACATGGCAGGACGCGGCGGCCGCCCTGAGTGGGCCGAACAGGCAGTGGACCTTGTCCTGACCGGTCTGCGCGCGCCTCGTGTGTGAGCCCGTGCTCGTACGGGCTCCGCGTCCGGAGGGCCTCCGACACCGGTGACACGCGGGGTGAGGCTTTGCTCTACCCACCAACCGCCAACCTGGCCGTAGTGCGCACCCTCGGCGACGCGCTGGCCGGCACGGGCAAGACCCTCATCGGCGTCCGCCTGACACACACCGGCGATGCAACGCGGGACGCGGCGATCGACGCCAACCCCTCGCTCCGCCCTCGCGCGATCGCCGCATCCACCGAGCAGGGCGTGCGTGCCATGCTGGTCGCGATCCCGCCGGTCACCCACAGCACGCGCGACCGGATCGGCTTCATCCCCAGGCTGATCAAGATCGCCCGCAACTCAGGCGTGTCCGGCTACGTCGACGACGGCACCAACCACTGGGCCGCCGGTCACACCCTGGACGTCGGCCGCCTCTACCGGCTCGATCTGGACAAGGCCCCGACCGGATACCAGCTGTACGCCGCGGCCCGCACCGGGACCCGCGGCCCCGGTGCGGGCCGCGGCTCCCCGTCGAGTCCACAGGCGTCGCGGCCGACGCCACCCCGGCCGTCCTCGGCTTCACCATGGCCGACCGCATTCTCGGCCGCGCGGTCCTGACCGCTACCGCCGAAACCCCCGCCTGACGGGCAGCATGTCCCGACTCATCAACACCATGGAGATGTATCTCCGCACCGTCCTGGAGCTCGAGGAGGAAGGCGTGGTCCCCGTGCGCGCCCGCATCGCCGAGCGGCTCGACCAGAGCGGGCCGACGGTGAGCCAGACGGTGGCGCGCGTGGAGCGCGACGGTCTGCTGCATGTCGCCGGTGACCGGCACCTGGAGCTGACGGAGGGGGCCCGGCGATCCTGGACGCTCTGTTCACCTGGTCACCGGTGGGTCATGTGGTCGTGGACGCGGACCTGCGCGTCCTGCGCGTCCTGCGCGTCAACACCGCCTCCGAAGGCATGCGCGGTGCTCCTGTCGAGCAACTGCTCAGCCGACCGGTGACCGAGGCCTTCGACATGGCCGACCCGACGGAGTGAAGACGATGGTCCGCGCAGTGCTCGACAACGGTGCGCCCGTCCTCGACCGGCTCGTGCACGGCCGCCCGTCGGCCGGTTCCGGTCGTGAGACCGCCGGCCCTCCTGGCCAGGCCGAACGTGACTGGCCGCCGGAGCGGCACGGTGCTGTCATGGGTGGGGAAGACTGCGTGGACGAGGATGGCAGGGCCGCGGAGGCTGAAGCGCCGCGTCGTACGCCCGGCGGTCCGACCGCAGCTGCCCCGTCGCAAAGCGGAGGAGGTCGATGCCATGCTGCACCGCCGCACGGTCGGCGACGTGATGACCGAGGAGGTCGTCACCCTCCGCCCCGACACACCGATCCAGGAGGTCGCCGCCCTGCTGGATGCGAATGACATCGTCGCGGCCCCGGTCGTCGAAGACGACGGCGGCGCCCCCATCGGCGTCGTGTCCGCGTCCGACGTGCTGCGGCACGAGACCGGCATGCCCGATCCGCAGGGGCAGCACGGGAACGACGAGCGCGCCTGGGGCAAGGCCCGGGCCCGGACCGCGGGCGCGCTCATGAGCAGCCCCGTCTTCACCGCCCGCGCCGACTGGACGATCCCCCGGGCCGCGCGGGAACTCCGCAGGCGGCACGTCAAGCAACTGCCGGTGGTCGGCGACGACGGACTCCTCACCGGCATCGTCAGCCGCAGCGACCTGCTCGACGCCTTCATCCGCTCCGACGCCGAGATCCGCGGCGAGATCGAGCGGGACGTCCTGGGACGCATCCTCGGCCTGGACGCAGGCACCGTCGCGGTCGAGGTCCACGACGGGGTCGTCACCCTGCGGGGCCACGTTCCGGAACCGCGTCTCGTCCCAGTGGTCGTGGGCCTCTGCCAGGGCGTCGACGGAGTCGTCGCCCTGGACGCCCGCCTCGCCGCAACCCGACAGGGCTAGGGGGTGTCGTTCGGATCATCCCGGTGCCGCGGGGCCTGGCACGCACATCTGCGGCGTTGTCGTCACTCGCCGACGCTCCGCGTCGCCTCCCTCCTCCGCCTTGCAGCTGCACGCACCAGGCCCCGCTCGGGTCGGCCAGTCCGCACCGCTTGTCACGGCCGACCTGATCCAAACGACACCCCCTAGTGCCCCGGCAGGCAACGTTTGCCCGTCGAGGAGCGGCGTCCGGTGCGTGCTCTCGGCGTGCCGGCCGGAAGTCCTCGTACTGGAGACGCAGCAGTCGTGTTCGGCATTGTGAACGTAGTTCGGGAAGCTCTTCGAAGAGCGCGCTTACCGACGGCTCGTTCCAGCGCCGCGAGTTGTTCGCCGACCTTGCTGTCCGGGTCCGCCGGTGGCTCCCGCGGCCAGAAGGACACGGCACGCTTCGGTGGCGACGGTGAAGCCCGGCAAGCCCATGCGGGCCATTTCCGCGAGGTTCGCGCCTTTTTCCTCCGAGCCGCTCGGCCATGTCCCGGCCGCCCTCGGAGGAGTCGTGCACATAGGTGCTCATTGCAGGTTGCCCGTCTCATCCGTGGGTGCCATCTCCCCGCGACGCAGCTTTCCGGCCGCACCGGCGGCCGTTCGTATCAGTCGTGCGGTACGACCGCGACGGGAGCCATGGAATGGTGCAGAACCCCATGGGTGACGGCGCCGATATGGCTGCCTATCCGTGCGCGGCGGCTCCGGCGTCCCACCACGACCAGCGGGGCGTCGCGGGATGCCTCGGCCATCGGTCCGGCGGCGACATGGGAACCGGGCTGTTCATGTCCGATCCGTTCCCGGGAACAGCGGCAAGGGGGCAAAGCCCGTGCAGTTCGCCTTGCCGCCGGCGAGGGCCGTATGGCGCGCACAGGGGTCAACAGACCCCTGGGAGCACCCCGGAGCCTTCGGAACAGTGAAGGCGGCACGGAAAACGGAGCCTTGTGGACCACAGACAAAGGGGGTGTGCCATGGCTGGGTTGCTTGCCATCGGCGCCATCACTTCGATCGGTTTCGGCGCCATCCTCACCTTCGCCGTGGACTGGCAATGGCGCAGCGCCGACCGGCCCCTCGTCGGACTGATCATGATGGCTGTCGGCGCCATCGGGCTCGCTGTCGCCGCGAGCGCGGACCGCCAGGGCAGCGGGACGGGGAAATCGCCCTGAGTGCTCGCCGTGGGTGCGGACCACCCACGGCGGACATCGTCGGACGCTCCTCACGAGCCATGTGCCCGGGGCCACGCCTCGCCGTCACGGGCTCCGGCGTCTCTTGCGCAGATGGTGGCGTCCGACCACCGAGGCCGAAACCAAAGCAAGCGCGCCGCTGACCGCTCTACTGCCCCTCGGTCGCGGCCATGAGTGGGTACCTCATGCCGTCCCCGCCACCCCGCGAAAGGCGCTCCGAGGGCAGACGAAGGCGATCGACTGCGGACTTGCCGTTGCTGGGCCTCCTTCACAACGTCCGCCACCGCGACGAAGTCGTTGTCCACATGGAGCACGGTGTGGCCGTGGTGGACCGCCGTCGCGCAGACAAGGAGATCGATAGGGCCGGCCGCACGGTGCTGTCCGTGCTGGGTGAGCTTGTACTGGGCGGTGTCCACCCAGCGCCAGGCGTTCTTCGGTACGCCCCGGCTACCGATTCTCGGACCCGAGCGTGTTCTCGAACTCGATTCCGGGCAACCACGGGCAGTGAGCGACGCCCCGGCCCGCACGATGGACGTGGCTCCGACGGTCGCCGCGCTCTACGGACTGGGCAGGCCCAAGGGCGGCTGGGGCGGTACGGCGCGCGCGGACGCGTTCACCGGTCTCCGGTCCGATGATCCGGGAGACCGGCGCGGGCCGAGGGGTGGAACGCTCCCTTCCGGCGAGGCAGGCTGTACGTATGCGTTCCCGCCTCCGCCCCTCTCTGCGGCCCGGAGCGTCCACTCGACCAGGAGCGGGCCGTCACGGCGGGGTTCCGTTCAGGCTGGGGCAGTGTGTGCCCTTCGCGATCGTGCTGGCCGTGTTGGGCATCGAGCTCTCGCCCGCGCACTATCTGGTCACCGGTCCTGTGCTCACCACGACGCCGGCGCTGGCCGCGCTGACGATGGGGCCGATGGGCACGCTGTCCACGGCAGTCCTCGCCGCAGGTGTGAACGCGGCCTCCGCGACCTACAACCATTCGTGGGGGACGCTGACCCAGCTGATCACCGGGAACTTCCTGGGGCTGTTCGTGGTGTCCGTGGCCAGTGTCATCCTGAGCAACGCCATGCGTACGCGCAGGCAGTGCGAGCTCGACCAGGTCCGCCGGATCGCTGTGGCGGCGCAGGAGGTCGTCCTGCGGCCCGTCCCCGAGCGGCTGGGCCCGGTGCGGGCCGCCAGCCTGAGCCTCGCTGCGGGGACGGGTGCGCTGGTCGGCGGTGATCTGTACGAGGCCGTGCAGACGCCGTACGGCGTCCGGCTGATCGTGGGGGACGTGAGGGGCAAGGGGCTGACCGCCATGCGCGCGGTCGCGGTGACCCTGGGCGCGTTCCGGGTGTCCGTGCACTACGAGGACGAGCTGACGGAGGTCATGCGCTGCTGCGAGGCCGCGATGCGACGGGAGATGGCCGTGCCCGGTGCGTACTCTCAGGAAGTTCTGACGGAGGGATTCATCACCACCCTCATGGCCCAGGTGCCGGACGAACAGGTGGTGCTCGTGGTCAACCGTGGCCATCCGCCTCCGCTGGTGCTGCACCGGGGCAGCGTTCAGACCCTGACGCCCGACACGCCACTGCCGCCGCTGGGTCTGGAAGACCTCGCGGACGGCCTTACCGCCAAGGCCGAGAGCTTTCCGTTCGTACGCGGCGACCGTCTGCTCCTGTACACCGACGGCGTGATCGAAGCCCGCAATCGCGACAACGACTTCTTCCCTCTGCCGGAGACCATGGAGAGGATACGGGCGAGCACCACCCCGCGGGAGTTCCTGGAGGAACTGCACCAGGCGTTGATCCGCCATACCGGAGGCCGCTTGACGGACGACGTGGCGATGATCCTCGTCGACCGGCTCGACGAGGACACCACCGGCAGCGGATACACGTCGAGCACGGCGCGTACAGCCCGTTCCACGCGCCCCACGTACTCGGCGGAGAGGTAGCCGAGGAGCTCTCCTTCCTCGAACCGCTGAGGACGGAGGCAGGAGCTGTGGCAGTCCAAGTGCGCAGCCCGGGACATCCGGTCCTCACATACTCACTATCCGAGTGGTGAACCAGCTTGCCGGGGACGAAGGTGTCCACGACGAACGCGACATAGACGACGCCCGCCCAGGCGGCGAGGTGCGTGAAGCCGGCCACCCAGGTGCGGTTGGGGGCCGGGGCGACGAAGTCACGGTCCAGGCGGTCCGCTGACGCGTCCTCCGCACGCCGTGGCGGGCGCGGCGCATTCCGGCGAATCTTGTTCCATCGCCGGAGCGTCGCGCCCGCACCCGGCTCAGGGGTAGCTGATCACGGGGCTGGTGCCGTACGAGCCGACGACCGGGGTGCCGGCCTCGTTGACGGTGCGCTCGATGCCGCCGCTGCCGTCGAGGAAGACGGTCACCGCGTCGTGGAGTCGCACCCCGGCCCGGCGTGGCGCCTCGATCGCCCGGTCGCAGCGGATGTCGACGCCCTGGTTGAAGTACGAGTAGACGCCCAGCCCCCAGGCCTCGTGCTCGTGGACGTGGTCGGCGACCTTGTACGACGCCCAGCCCCGTCCGGTCGGGCTGTGCCAGGCGGCCTGGCTCGGCGGGTCGTACGGCAGCTCGCTCTGGTAGAAGATGGTCCGGCCGCGCTCGCCGTTCCAGACGGTCTGCCACCGCTGGTAGTGCTCGACGAAGAGCCCGTACGCGGTCACGTCGTCACCGTTGACCACCACGCCGGTGTCGGCGGTGTTGACGGTCCAGCCGATGGAGCCCGCCTTGCCGTGGTCGGCCCGCCAGGCCCAGATGTTGTCGATCAGGGTGTGCCGGCTGTTGACCACCAGGCTGGTGACCGCCCGGCCCACGTACCGGCCGCCGATCCGGAAGAAGACGTCCTGGAGCGAGATCGGGTTGGTCGCGTGCGACCGGTGACTGTGCCGCTTGCCGACCTCGACCAGCACCTCCGACTCGACCGGCCCGGCGTCGACCAGCACCCCGGCGATGCGCACGCCGTCCACGTCCTCGATGCGCAGGGCCGCGTCGCCGGTGGTCGGGGCGAGGCTGGGCATGCCGAGGCCGAGCACGACGGTGTCCGGGTGCTTGACCCGCAGCGCCCGGTCGAGGTGGTAGACGCCGGGGGTGAGCAGCAGGTGCCGACCTCGGGACAGCGCCTGGTTGATCCGCTGGGCCGAATCGCTCGGCCTGGCGATGAAGAAGTCGGCCAGCGGCAGCGCGGGCACCGGCCGGGCGCCCGCAGCCCAGGTGGTGCCGGCGGTGTCGTGCCGCAGCCCGGGTACAGCCACCCGCCAGCAGCCCTCCCCGTCGATGAAGAGGTGTGGCTTCTCCCGGGTCACCGGGCTGGTCGGCAGCGTGGTGTACGGCGGGCTCGGAAAGCCCTGCGCGGGCGCGCCGACCACGCCGGAGAAGACCTGGTTCCAGACCCCGTTGGTCCAGTCGCCACCGAGTTCGCTGTCCCGGGTCAGCCACTGCTGCTGAGAGCCGTTGATGGTGATGCCGTCCACCTTGGAGTCGGCGATGAACCCGCCGCTGGAGTAGCCGCCGTTGCCGGGCTCCAGCCAGAGGATGCCCTTGACGTGCACCCGGCGCATCGGTGACGCCTGGGAGACCGCCCACTGGTTCGACCAGTCGGTCGGGCTGATGGCGAGGTTCTCCACCGAGCGCCAGAAGTTGGTGAGGGCCGAGATCCCGGCCGGCGAGTTCGGGTCGGGCTGGCCGATCACGCGTACCGCGCCGTGGATCTCCACGTCGTCCGGGTGCGCGCCCAGGCCGGCGACGGTGGTGTAGTAGCCGAGCTTCGCGTCGACCTCGTAGCGGCCGGGCTTGAAGAGCACGGCGTACCGGTCGGCGCCCATCTCGTTGCGTTCCTGCGCGGCGAAGAGCCGGTCCAGGGTGGCCTGGATCTCCTCGGCCGGGGTGTCCGGGCCGTACACGAAGACGTTCGGGCCGAGGTCCGGGTCGCCACCACCGGCACCGCGGGGCGCGGCGGTGGCCGGCACGGCCGGGAGCCCGAGGGCGGTGAGGGACGCGGCCGAGGCGGCGGTGAGGCTGAGGAAACGGCGGCGGGAGTGGTCGAGTGGTCTCATCTGCCTGCCTGTCTAGGGGTGGGGTCGGGCCGACCACGAGGCGAGAGAGCGCTCTCACGGTCGGGTGGTGCTGTTTCTGCCCCGTCCGGCCCGCCCACGGCCGGCCTGCGCCGGCTCCGAGCTGCTGGGGGCCGTCGGTTCGCCGCTGCCCGTCCTCACCGCGGCCCTTTTCCCTTGCGGCTGGGCGGGCAGCGATGCCGGGACGAGGGTTCCGGGGCCGCGACACCGTGCTGCGGCTGTCCACCGTCGACTGCGTGCCGGCCGGCGTGGACGCTCTGTCCCTGCCGGTCTGGCTGCCGGCCGGGCGCGGCGTCGGCGGCCACGGGCACGCACCATGGGGTGGCGCGAGAGACGCAGCGCGCAGCGGTGACGACTGTGCGATCCGCACGGCGCGCACTGCCGTGAGCGGACAGCCGGGGAAGGGTCAGGGGCGGGACGGCGCTGCGTCGTCCCACCCTTGCGATCAGCGCTAGGCCTGAAGGACCTGCACATAGTCGACCACCATCGGGTGGCCGGGCTCGGTGGTGCCGGTGGGGCCGCCGCCGAACGCGTTCGGGAAGGCGCCGCCCATCGCCACGTTCAGGATGACGAAGAACCCGTGGTTTGTGGCGTTGGCCCAGGTCGTCGCGTCCATCTGGTTCGCCGTGACGGTGTGGTAGTTGACGCCGTCGACGTAGAACCTGATCGCCTCCGGGCTCGCCGAACGGTCCCACTCCATGGTGTAGGTGTGGAAGCCGGACTGGCACGTGGTGTTCGGGCACGCGGTGGAGTTGCCGATGCCGTTGGTCTCGTTGCACGGGCCACCCGGGTTGGTGCCGCAGTGCATCGTCGCCCATGTGGTGTTCAGGCCCTGGACGTTCTCCATGACATCCAGCTCACCGATGCCCGGCCAGTTCTGGTAGTTGCCCCGGAAGGGTGCGCCCAGCATCCAGAACGCGGGCCAGTAGCCCTTGGCGGCGGCGCCCGTGACGTTCGGCATCTGCAGGCGCGCCTCCACCCGCAGCTTGCCGCCCGCCGGAGGCTGGAAGTCGGAGCGGACGGTCTCGATGCGGCCCGAGGTCCACTTGTTGGCGCTGCGGCGCGGGGTGATGAGCAAATTGCCGTTGCCGTCGAGCGCGGCATTGTTCGTGCTGGAGGTCATCGTCTCGACCTCGCCGGTGCCCCAGTGGGCGGGGCCGCCCGGGTAGGACGTCCCGGTGTCGTACTGCCACATCGACGTGTCGACGCCGGAGCCGGCCGGGCCGTTGAAGTCGTCGAGGAAGACCTGGGTCCAGCCGGTCGGGGGAGCGGGGGCCGAAGCGTCCGCGGACGGCGCGGCGGCGATGGCGACGGCCACGGCGAGTCCCATCGTGCTGAGGACGGCGACGAGCGCCCGCCTCAGGGAGCGCCGTCTGCGGGGGATGCCGGAGGAATCACTCATGGGGGCCTCTCGGGGTACGGGGAGTTGACGCGCGGGCGTCGTGAGAGCGCTCTCAAGCGCTGAATGACGGCTCAATGTGCTCTCCGCCCCCTCGGCTGTCAAGAGGTGAAACGGAGAGAGTCCTTCCGGGGAAGGGAGGGACAAATCCGGTACGCCCGGCCGGAGGTGCACAGAGGTCGGCCAGGCATCGCCCCCACTGCAGCTGTCGCGTCGCCAGACGGCTTTGCGCTTTCCGGCCCCGACCCCACATGGACCGCCGCACCTGCGTCGCACCTGACATGACCGCACCGGGTCCAGCTGTCGGGGCTGCACGATGCACGCCGTACGCAAGGGTGCGACCTCCCCGGCGCTGCGGTCTGCCGCCTCGGCGTCAGCTGCTTCCTTCCCGCCGCCACCCCTCCCCGCGGTGCGTGCCGTGCATCCCGGCCGCCGCCCTCGCTCCGGCACACCTTCGACCGTGAGACCGGGCGAGACCTGCCTGCGGGCTTCCCCGCCACGACCATCCCCGCCGCAGCCGCATCCGGCACGGGTGCGCCAGGACGCTCCCCGTTCGCCTCCTGCCCAGCTCTCGCCGGACAAGCCCGCCCCTGAACGTCGCCGACGACGACCCCAGAGAGCCCGGGCGCGGCCCGATCCGATCCGTTATGCATTCGATTCTTGACGGGGTCTGCGCCGCTGCGGCAATCTCCTGGGCACCGTCTGAGAGCGCTCTCAAGAGCCCTCACGAACGACGCTCTCAGATCTCACGCCCGCATCCCGTCCCGAAGCCATGGGAGGCTTCCATGCCCATCTCCCGAGCCGTCAGACGCACCACCCTCAGACTCGGGGCGGTCGCACTCGCCGGTGCTCTCCTCGCCGCCTGCGGGTCCGGTTCGTCGGGTTCGTCCGCGAGCGACGGCGGCAAGGTCACGCTCACGGTCGACCTGTTCGGCACGTTCGGCTTCAAGGAAGCCGGCCTGTACGCGGAGTACGAGAAGCTCCACCCGAGCGTCACGATCAAGGAGTCCAGCACCGAGCAGGAGAACGACTACTGGAAGGCGCTGCAGACCCGGCTCGCGGGCGGTGGCGGTCTCGCCGACGTCCAAGGCATCGAGGTGGGCCGCGTCGCCGCGGTCACCCAGCAGCAGGCCGACAAGTTCGAGGACCTGAACGCGTTCGGCGCCCAGAACCTCAAGAACGACTACTCCCCGGCCAAGTGGGCGGCGGCCACGACGGCCGACGGCCGCGCACTCGGCCTGGGCACCGACGTCGGCCCCGAGGCGATCTGCTACCGCACCGACCTGTTCAAGAAGGCCGGACTGCCCACCGACCGCGACGAGCTGGCCAAGAAGTGGTCCACTTGGGACGGCTACCTCGAGCTGGGTAAGCAGTACCAGGCGAAGGCCGGCTCCAAGAGCCACTGGATGGACAGCGTCGGCAGCCTTTACTCCTTGATGGTCGGCCAGCAGAAGGAGCGCTACTACGACGCCTCCGGAAAGCTCGTCTACCAGGACAACCCGGCCGTGAAGTCGGCCTGGCACACCTCGGTCAAGGCCGCCGAGGAAGGCCTGAGCGCCAAGCTCAGGCAGTGGACGCCCGGCTGGAACCAGGCGTTCAGCAGCGGGTCCTTCGCCACCATCGGCTGCCCCGCCTGGATGCTGGGCTACATCAAGGGCCAGGCCGGCAACGGCGGCCAGGGCAAGTGGGACGTCGCCCCGCTGCCCGGTGGCGTCGCGGGCAACTGGGGCGGCTCGTACCTGGCCATCCCCAAGGGCTCGCCGCACGCGAAGGAGGCGTACGAGCTCATCAAGTGGCTGACGGCGGCACCGCAGCAGGAGAAGCTCTTCAAGAAGCAGGGCAGCTTCCCCTCCAGCCTCGGCGCCATCGAGGCGGTCAAGGACGTCAAGGACGCCTACTTCAGCAACGCCCCGACCGGCGAGATCTTCGGCAAGGCCGCCGAGACCTCTCCCGTGCAGGTGCTGGGCGTGCACGACGGCGATGTGACACAGCAGATCACCGACGCCCTGAGCGAGGTCGAACAGAAGGGCACCAGCGCCGGCACCGCCTGGAGCCACGCGGAGAAGGGCATCGAGAACGCGGTCGGCTGACCCCCTCCCGGGCGCGAAGGACCTCTCCCGGCTGTCACCGGCCCTTCGCGCCCTGTCCTCGAGGCATCTGCCCTGCCGCTCCCCCACGGACCTCCCCCGACCTGCCCCCCGACCGAAGGTCTCGCCCATGCCCCTGACCGCCACCGCCTCGGCGCGGACCACGCGGCCGCCGGCCCCCCTGCGATGGCGCCTGGCCCGGCTGTCGCCGTACGCGTACATCACGCCGTTCTTCACCCTGTTCGCCGCCTTCGGGCTGTTCCCGCTGCTCTACACCGCGTACGTCTCCCTCTACCGCGTCGAACTCCAGACGCCGGGGCAGATGGAGTGGCGGGGCCTCGGCAACTACACCGCGCTCTTCGGTGACGAGTACTTCTGGACCGCGCTGCGCAACACCTTCACCATCGGCGTCATCTCCACCGTGCCGCAGCTGATGATGGCGCTCGGCCTGGCCCACCTGCTCAACTACAAGCTGCGCGGCCGCACCCTGTTCCGCGTCACCATGCTGCTGCCGTACGCCACGTCCGTGGCCGCGGCCACCCTCGTCTTCGCCCAGCTCTTCGGCCGCGACTTCGGGCTCATCAACTATCTGCTCGGCATGGTCGGCATCCACCCGGTCGACTGGCAGTCCGGCACGGTCGCCTCGCAGATCGCCGTCTCGACCATCGTCACCTGGCGCTGGACCGGCTACAACGCGCTGATCTACCTCGCCGGAATGCAGTCCATCCCGGCCGACCTGTACGAGGCGGCCGAGCTGGACGGTGCCTCCCGGTGGAGGCAGTTCCTGCACGTCACGCTGCCCGGCCTGCGCCCCACCATCCTGTTCACCATCGTGGTGTCCACGATCGGCGCCACCCAGCTGTTCGGCGAGCCGCTGCTGTTCGAGGGCAGCATCTCCGGCGGCATCTCGCACCAGTACCAGACCCTCGGCCTCTACATGTACGAACAGGGCTGGGGCTTCTTCCACCTCGGCCGCGCCGCCGCCGTCGCCTGGGTGATGTTCCTCCTGATCGTGCTCCTGGTGCTGGTCAACACCGCCCTCGCCCGCCGCCGCAGCGGTAAGGAGACCAAGCGATGACCGCACTCGCCACGCCGCAGCGCACCAAGAAGACCGCCGGGCCCTCCCGACCTGCCCCCCGCCCGCGCGGGGGGCGGGCGGGAGGCCAGCACCACGGGGGCCGTCTCGCCTACGCGCTCCTCATCGCCGCCGCACTGGTCTCCGCGTTCCCCTTCTATTGGACGATCGTGGCGGCCACACGCTCCAACGCGGACCTGGCGAAGTCTCCGCCGGCGCTGCTGCCGGGCGGCAACCTGATCCACAACTTCCAGCAGGTGCTTCAGCAGGCCGACATCGGCAAGGCAGTGCTCAACTCCCTGATCGTCTCGGGATCGGTGACCGCGGGGACCGTGCTGTGCTCGACGCTGGCCGGCTTCGCCTTCGCCAAACTGCACTTCCGGGGGCGCAACGCGCTCCTCGCGCTCACGATCGGCACGATGATGATTCCGCCGCAGCTCGGCGTGATCCCGCTGTTCATGGTCATCGCCGAGCTGCACTGGGTGAACCAGCTCCAGGCCGTCATCCTGCCCGGGCTCGTGTCCGCCTTCGGTGTGTTCTTCATGCGCCAGTACCTCGTGCAGGCGCTGCCCGACGAGCTGATAGAGGCGGGCCGCGTCGACGGCGCGTCCACAGCGCGGATCTTCTGGAGCATCGTCGTCCCCATCGCGCGGCCCGGCATGGCCGTCCTCGCGATGCTCACCTTCATGGCCTCGTGGAACGACTTCTTCTGGCCGATCATCGCGCTGACCTCGCAGGAGCCGACGGTTCAGGTCGCCCTGCGGCAGCTGGGAGGGGGATACGTCCACGACCAGTCCGTCATCATGGCCGGCACCCTGCTGGGCACCCTGCCCGTGCTCCTCGTCTTCGGCCTGCTGGGCCGGCAGATCGTGGGCGGCATCATGCAGGGCGCCGTGAAGGGGTAGGCGCGGCTCTCCCCGCACCGCCGTGGGCGGGCGCGACGCGCCCGCCCCGGACGGTCCCCGGTCCACCGCCCTGTGCCCCCGGCGCGGTCGATCCTCCCCGCAACAGGGCTGAAAAAAAGCCCCGGTCACCACCATCCGCAACAACCACGACGGAGCCCCGATGACCCTCATCGCCCCCCACACCGCGACCGCCGCCGCGGTGACGTTCCCACCGGCGTTCCGCTGGGGCGCCGCCACCGCCGCCTACCAGATCGAAGGAGCAGCGGACGACGACGGCCGGACACCGTCCATCTGGGACACGTTCAGCAGGACGCCGGGCAAAGTACGCAACGGCGACACCGGGGACATCGCGGCCGACCACTACCACCGCATGCGTGAGGACGTCGCGCTCATGGCCGACCTGGGCCTGACGGACTACCGCTTCTCCGTGTCCTGGCCCCGCGTGCAGCCGACGGGGCGCGGCCCGGCCTCCCAGAAGGGCCTCGACTTCTACCGCGCCCTGGTCGACGAGCTCCTCGCCAAGAACATCCGCCCTGTGCTGACCCTCTACCACTGGGACCTCCCGCAGGAACTCGAGGACGCGGGCGGCTGGCCCCAGCGCGACACGGCGCAGCGGTTCGCGGACTACACGGCCCTCGTGGCGGAGGCGCTCGGCGACCGCGTACGGACCTGGACGACTCTGAACGAGCCGTGGTGCGCGGCGTTCCTCGGCTATGCCGAAGGCGTCCACGCCCCGGGCCGCACCGAGCCGGAGGCGGCGCTGCGGGCGGCACACCACCTGAACCTGGCCCACGGCCTGGCCGTCGGCGTGCTGCGCGAGCAGGCGCACCTGTCGGCCGAGGTGTCGCTGACACTGAACCTCGCCGCCGTCCGCCCGCTGAGCGACAGCCCCGCCGACACGGACGCGGCACGGCGCATCGACGCGCTGGCCAACCGGATCTTCCTGGACCCCGTCTTCCACGGCCGCTACCCGGAGGACCTGCGGGCGGACACCGCGCAGCTCACGGACTGGTCCTTCGTGCGGGACGGCGACCTGCCGGTGATCTCCCGCCCCGTCGACAGCCTCGGCATCAACTACTACACCCCGACCGTGGTCGCCGCCGGCTCCCACTCCCTGCCCTCGCCGTGGCCGGCCGCACAGGACCACGCGCGGTTCGTACCCGCGCCGGGCCCGCGCACCGCCATGGACTGGCCGGTGGACGCCGAGGGCCTGTACGAGCTGCTGACGCGGCTGCGGGAGGAACTGCCGGACACCCCGCTGCTCGTGACCGAGAACGGCGCCGCCTACGACGACTACGCCGACCCCAGCGGAGCCGTCCACGACCCCGAACGGGTCACCTACCTCCGGGCGCACCTCGAGGCCGTGCACCGGGCGATGGCGGCCGGCGCGGACATCCGCGGCTACTTCGTGTGGTCGCTGCTGGACAACTTCGAGTGGGCCTACGGCTACAGCAAGCGCTTCGGCATAGTGCACGTGGACTACGCGACCGGGCGCCGCACGCCGAAGGACAGCGCCCGCTGGTACGCGGATGTGGTGGCTCACGGCAGGTTGCCGCAGGACTGACCGCCGCCGGGGTGCCGGGGGAGCCGCGCCACGCTCGCGGGATCGGACCGGTCGGACGCCTTTTCGTACGTGAACCGATGAGAGCGCTCTCTATGAAGGGGCTCTCACCCGGTCACGCGGGAGCTACCCTGTTCCCGTCCCGAGAGGAGTGCTCCTTGTCCGACCAGAGCTTCGTACCCCGCCCCACCCTGGAAGCCGTCGCCGAACGGGCCGGCGTCTCCCGGGCCACCGTCTCCCGTGTCGTCAACGGAGGCAGCGGCGTACGCGAGGCCCTGGTGGAGAAGGTCCGCAGCGCAGTGGAGGAACTGGGGTACGTACCGAACCACGCGGCCCGCACGCTGGTCACACGGCGCACCGGGGCCATCGCCGTCATCGTCGCCGAGCCGGAGACCAAGGTCTTCTCCAACCCGTTCTTCGCCGAACAACTGCTCGGCATCAGCCGGGAACTGGCCGGCCACGACCTCCAGCTCGTGCTGCTGCTGGTCGAGGGAACGGCCGACTACGACCGCGTGGGCCGCTATCTCGCCGGCGGCCACGCGGACGGCGCCTTGCTGTTCTCCCTGCACAACGACGACCCCCTGCCCGCCATCACCCGCCGGGTGGGGATTCCGACCGTCTTCGGCGGCCGCCCCGGGTGGCCGGGGGCGGAAGCGGACCGCAGCATCCTGTACGTCGACTCCGACAACCGCGGCGGCGCCCGCGAGGCCGTGCGCCACCTCATCTCGCTGGGACGTTCACGCATCGCGACCATCACCGGGCCGATGGACCAGACGGCCTCCGTGGACCGGCTCGACGGCTACCACGACATGCTCATGGACGCCGACCCGAAGCTCATCGTCGAAGGGGACTTCACGGAAGCAGGCGGCGCACGGGCGATGGCCGAGCTGCTGGGCCGCGTCCCGGACCTGGACGCCGTCTTCGTCGCCTCCGACCTCATGGCCTGCGGAGCACTGCGCGTCCTGCGGGAGCACGGGCGCCGGGTACCGGAGGACGTCGCGGTCGTCGGCTTCGACGACATGGCCAAGGTGGCCGAGCTGACCGACCCCCCGCTGACCACGGTCCGTCAGGAGATCGAGGAAATGGGCCGGCTAATGGTGCGGCTGCTGCTGCGCAGTCTCGACGAACCGGCGAAGGAGGACAGCGTCGGCCGCCCCCTGTCCTCGGTGATCACCCCGACCCGGCTGATCCGTCGGGCCACCGGCTGACCCACACCGACGCGCCGGCGGTCGACCGTGCGGCAGTGACCGGCACAGGCGGTCTTCGGCATGAGCAGGATCACCGACCAGCACATCGCCGCCTCGGCGCTGGCGGTGCGGCGTTCGAAGTCGCGGACCAGACGGCGTGTGCGCATCGGATGCGCGAAGCACCGCTCGACGATCCACCGCTTGGGCAGCGCGCGTGTCGTCGCCGCGCTTGACAGCCGCCAGGACCAGGGCGACCGCATCCGGCCCGAACCTCCAGCCGTCGACCAGGCCGGCCCGACTCGACGGCCTGCGGTCTGTGTGCGGGGGCGCGCGACGAAGCCAGAGCGTCAGCTCGCACTGCCGGCGGTCGCGTCACCGGCGGCTGCCTCGCTCTGGAGGGCGCGCGTGCCAGCAGCGTTCGCGGTTGCTCCGGCGATTTCGGGCCCGCAGGGCATGTCACGCTGCGGTAGGGCGAAATCGGCCCCCACCGGCAGGGCCCTCGGTGGCCGGCCAGTGATTCGAGTGGGTTCACCGCCATCACGCTCCCTGACCAGCCGAGCGTGGTCACCCCAGGTGATTCCAAGGCTTTCGGCACACTCGTTGCATCTCGGACGCCTTCGGCCCCTGTAGGACCCCTGGATCTTGGTCTGAGCGAGTGAACGGGGGTCGCCGCCTCGGAGCGGCGACCCCCTTTCTCACGTCCCCGCAGGTAGAAACGCTTCTGCATCTGCGGTGCCTGGTGGGGCGGGTGGGACTCGAACCCACGGCCGACGGATTATGAGTCCGCTGCTCTAACCGGCTGAGCTACCGCCCCATAGCGGCGTGTCGCGTACATGTGTGCGCGCCGTCTGCCGCAGCATAGCCGCTCATACGATCTCCCGCTTCGGATGGTCGGCTTCTGCGCTGCTTCCTGACCTTGAGGACTTCGGCGCGCACGCCGTGGTTCCCGCGGGCATGAAAAAGGACCCCGTAGGGTCCTCGTTCAGCGCGCTCCCCCGACTGGACTCGAACCAGTAACCTGCCGGTTAACAGCCGGCTGCTCTGCCAATTGAGCTACGGAGGACCGAAGCTCCCCCGACTGGACTCGAACCAGTAACCTGCCGGTTAACAGCCGGCTGCTCTGCCAATTGAGCTACGGAGGATCGCCTCGTTGCATCGAACGTACCTACCTGGGTGTTCGCCAGGCGGCGGGCGCTCGCTGCGACACATACATTAGCGCAAGCAGGGGGGTGCTCCGCCAATCGGTTCCCCCCTGGTCCCGACGCCGCACCACAGACCTACCCCAGGGAAGGGTGGCAGCCATGCGCTACCGGCTCACGTTCGTCGCCGGACTGGCCCTCGGTTACGTACTCGGCACCAGGGCCGGACGCGAGCGCTACGAGCAGCTGAAGAAATCCGCTCGTCAGATCGCGCAGAACCCCGCCGTACGCAACACCGCGGAGACCGCCGCCCAGCAGGGCCGCGTGTACGCGGGCAAGGCCTTCCACACGGTCACCCACAAGGTCGGCGACCACGTCCCCGACTCGGTGGCCCAGCGCGTCCGCTCCCTCCGCGAACGCAACGCCAACGGCTTCCCGGAGGACGACTGGGGCACGAGCAACACGTAGGGGGCCTTCTCACCAGGGGCACCGTCACTCCCTGAGCGGCGCGGGGCTGTATCGGTTCGCGGCTCCGCCGCGTGGGCGCGACCAGCCACACACGACGCGCACCCGCCGACCGACACGCCCGCAACGAGTAGGCGCCCACGGCCAAAGCAGGCGCAGCGATGCGGCAGAATTTCGGACATGGGGATAGTCGCCGGGTTGGACAGCTCGCCCGATTTCACGCGCATCGTCGTCTGTGACGCGGACACGGGCGCCGTACTCAGGCAGGGGTACGCCCCGCATCCGGTGGAGACGCCGGAAGGCGCGGGCGGGCGGCCCAGCGACGTGGATCCGCAGGCCTGGCTGCTGTCCCTGGGCGAGGCCGCGGGGGGCGGTCTGCTGGAGGGTGTGCAGGCCATCGGTGTCTCCTCGCAGCAGAACGCGCTGATCCCGCTGGACGCGCAGGGCAACACCGTGCGTCCGGCGCTGGTCGGCGGCGACAAGCGGGCACAGGTCGCGGCGGCCGACCTCATCGACGCGCTCGGCGGCCGGGAGGCCTGGGCACAGGCGGTCGGCTGTGTGCCGCAGGCCGCGCAGCCGGTGACCAAGCTGCGCTGGCTCGCGAAGAACGAACCCGAGAGCGCCCGCCGAATCGCCGCTCTCCTGCAGGCTCACGACTGGCTGGTGTGGCAGCTGCTGGGACGGCCCGTGCGCCGGACCACCGACCGCGGCGGAGCCTCCGGCACCGGGTACTGGTCCGCCGCCACCGGCGGCTACCGGCCCGACCTGGTCGAGCTGGCGCTCGGCCACCAGGCGATGCTGCCCGAGGTGATCGGCCCGGCGGACGCGGCCGGTACGACCCCGGAGGGGCTGCTGATCTCGGCCGGGACCGGGGAGACCATGGCCGCCGCGTTCGGGCTCGGCATCGGGCTCGGGGACGCGGTCGTGTCGCTCGGGGCCTCCGGGTCCGTGATGGCCGTGCACCCGGAGGCGCTCGCCGACCAGAGCGGGATGATCACGTCCCTCGCCGACGCCACCGGGATGCACCTGCCGGTCGTCACCACGCTGAACGCCGTACGCACCCTGCGCGGCACCGCCGAACTCCTCGGCCTGCCGGACCTGGAGAGCCTGTCCGAGCTGGCGATGAAGTCGACGCCGGGGTCGCACGGGCTGGTGCTCCTGCCGTACCTGGAGGGTGAGCGGACGCCGAATCTGCCGCACACCGCCGGGACCCTCGCCGGGCTGCGGCGCGAGTCGATGAAGCCCGAACATCTGGCGCGGGCCTCGTTCGAGGGCATGCTGTGCGGGCTGGCCGACGCGCTGGACGTGCTGCGCGGGCGGGGCGTGGAGGTGCGGCGGATCTTCCTGCTGGGCCCGGCCGCCGAGCTGCCCGCCGTGCAGGCCGCGGCACCCTCGCTGTTCGGTGCGCAGGTCGTCGTACCGCAGCCCGCCGACTACGCGGCGATCGGCGCGGCCCGGCAGGCCGCGTGGGCGCTCGGTGTGTCACAGGGCACACTCGACCCGCGCACCCCGCCGGCCTGGCCGGGGCCGGCCGCGCAGGTCCTGGAGCCGGGCGACGAACTGGCTGTGGGTCAGGCCGTGCGGCAGCAGTTCGTGTCGGTGCGAGAGCAGACCCATCCGGGGGCATTTCGCCCATAGCGCCACAAACCCACAAGGCCGTACGGGCGCCGCCGTTGGGTTAATCGGTTGTGGTAACGCGGGTGGAGTGTTCGACGATAGGGGCCAGGGGCAACCGACCAGCCCCCCACCGCCGATCCGAGAGACGTGGCGTGCTCATACGACTTCTGCGGACCTACCTCAGGCCCTACAAGAAACCCATAGCTGTTCTGGTGCTGCTGCAGTTCCTGCAGACCTGCGCCACCCTCTATCTGCCCACACTCAACGCGCACATCATCGACAAGGGTGTCGTGAAGGGGGACACGGGTTACATCCTGACCTTCGGCGCCCTGATGATCGGCATCTCGCTGGCCCAGGTCGTCTGCAACATCGGTGCCGTGTACTACGGCGCCCGCACCGCCTCCGCGCTCGGCCGGGACGTGCGCGGCGCCGTGTTCGACCGGGTACAGTCCTTCTCCGCCCGTGAGGTGGGTCACTTCGGGGCGCCCTCGCTCATCACCCGTACGACCAACGACGTGCAGCAGGTCCAGATGCTGGCCCTGATGACGTTCACGCTGATGGTGTCGGCGCCCATCATGTGTGTCGGCGGAATCGTGCTGGCGCTCGGCCTGGACGTGCCGCTGTCCGCGGTGCTCGTCGCCGTCGTGCCCGTGCTCGGCATCTCCGTGACGCTGATCGTGCGCCGGCTGCGGCCGCTGTTCCGGTCCATGCAGGTCCGCCTGGACACGGTGAACCGGGTGCTGCGCGAGCAGATCACCGGCAACCGGGTGATCCGCGCCTTCGTCCGGGACGAGTACGAGCAGGACCGGTTCGGGAAGGCCAACGGCGACCTGACCGAGATGCAGCTGGCCACCGGCCGGATGCTCGCTCTGATGTTCCCGATCGTCATGACGGTGGTGAACCTGTCGTCGATCGCGGTGGTGTGGTTCGGCGCGCACCGCATCGACAGCGGCGGGATGCAGATCGGCGACCTGACCGCGTTCCTCGCCTATCTGATGCAGATCGTCATGTCCGTGATGATGGCCACCTTCATGTTCATGATGGTGCCGCGCGCGGAGGTGTGCGCCGAGCGCATCCAGGAGGTCCTGGACACCGACTCGAGCGTGGTGCCGCCGCACTCCCCGGTCGTCGAGCTGCGCCGGCACGGGCATCTGGAGATCCGGGGCGCGGGCTTCCGCTATCCGGGTGCCGAGGAGCCTGTGCTGAAGTCCATCGAGCTGGTGGCCAGGCCCGGTGAGACGACCGCCGTGATCGGCTCGACCGGCAGCGGCAAGTCGACGCTGCTCGGTCTGGTCCCGCGGCTGTTCGACGCCACCGAGGGCGAGGTCCTGGTGGACGGTGTCGACGTCCAGCAGGTCGAGCCGGCGCTGCTCGCGAAGACCGTCGGGCTCGTGCCGCAGAAGCCGTACCTGTTCGCGGGGACGGTCGCGACCAACCTGCGCTACGGCAACCCGGACGCCACCGACGAGGAGTTGTGGCACGCGCTGGAGGTGGCGCAGGCCAAGGACTTCGTGCAGAAGCTGGAGGGCGGCCTGGGCGCGCCGATCGCGCAGGGCGGCACGAACGTGTCGGGCGGTCAGCGCCAGCGCCTCGCCATCGCCCGCACGCTGGTCCAGCGCCCGGAGATCTACCTCTTCGACGACTCCTTCTCCGCGCTCGACTACGCGACGGACGCGGCGCTGCGCGCGGCGCTCGCCCAGGAGACCGCCGAGGCGACCGTCGTCATCGTCGCCCAGCGCGTGGCGACCATCCGGGACGCGGACCGGATCGTCGTGCTGGACGAGGGCCTGGTGGTCGGCACCGGCCGGCACCACGAGCTGATGGCGACGAACGAGACGTACCGGGAGATCGTGCTCTCCCAGCTCACGGAAGCGGAGGCAGCCTGATGGCCGGGCCCATGGGACGCATGATGGCCGGGGGCGGCCCCGACCAGCGCTCGATGGACTTCAAGGGGTCGGGCAAACGGCTCGTCGCCCGGTTCAAACCCGAACGGGTCACCATCTACGCCCTGCTGCTGTGCGTGGTCGTCAGCGTGGCCCTGAACGTGATCGGCCCGAAGATCCTCGGCAAGGCCACCGACCTGGTGTTCGCAGGCATCGTCGGCCGGAACATGCCGGCCGGGGCCACCAAGGAGCAGGTGCTCCAGTCGATGCGCGAGGGGGGCCGGGGCTCCATCGCGGACATGCTGAAGAGCACCGACTTCACCCCCGGCAAGGGCATCGACTTCGATGCCGTCGGGAACGTCCTGCTGCTCGCGCTGTGCACGTTCCTGGTCGCCGGTCTGCTGATGGCGGTCGCCACCCGGCTGGTCAACCGGGCCGTGAACCGCACGATGTACCGGATGCGCGAGGACGTGCAGACGAAGCTGTCGCGGCTGCCGCTGTCGTACTTCGACAAGCGCCAGCGCGGCGAGGTGCTCTCGCGGGCCACCAACGACATCGACAACATCGGGCAGACGCTCCAGCAGTCGATGGGCCAGCTGATCAACTCGGTGCTGACCATCATCGGCGTGCTCGCGATGATGTTCTACGTCTCCTGGATCCTCGCGCTGGTCGCGCTGGTGACGGTGCCGCTGTCGTTCGTGGTCGCCACCCGGGTCGGCAAGCGGTCGCAGCCGCACTTCGTGCAGCAGTGGCGCTCCACCGGCAAACTGAACGCGCACGTCGAGGAGATGTACACCGGGCACACCCTGGTGAAGGTGTTCGGGCGGCAGGCGGAGTCGGCGAAGCAGTTCGCCGAGCAGAACGACGCGCTGTACGAGGCCGGGTTCAAGGCACAGTTCAACAGCGGTGTGATGCAGCCGCTGATGATGTTCGTGTCGAACCTGAACTACGTGCTGGTGGCGGTCGTCGGTGGCCTCAGGGTCGCGTCGGGCGCGCTGTCCATCGGTGACGTGCAGGCCTTCATCCAGTACTCGCGGCAGTTCTCGATGCCGCTGACGCAGGTCGCGTCGATGGCGAACCTGGTGCAGTCGGGTGTCGCCTCGGCCGAGCGGATCTTCGAACTCCTGGACGCGGAGGAGCAGGAGGCGGATCCGGTGCCGGGCGAGCGGCCGGCGGAGCTGCGCGGGCGGGTGGCGCTGGAGGGCGTGTCCTTCCGGTACGACCCGGACAAGCCGCTGATCGAGGACCTGTCGCTGACGGTGGAGCCCGGGCAGACGGTGGCGATCGTCGGCCCGACCGGTGCCGGCAAGACGACACTGGTCAACCTGCTGATGCGGTTCTACGACGTCTCGGGCGGGCGGATCACCCTGGACGGCGTGGACATCCGGAAGATGTCCCGGGACGAACTGCGGGCCGGGATCGGCATGGTGCTGCAGGACACCTGGCTGTTCGGCGGCAGCATCGCGGACAACATCGCGTACGGCGCCTCGCGCGACGTCGTCCGGGGCGAGATCGAGGAGGCGGCGCGGGCGGCCCACGCGGACCGGTTCATCCGAACCCTGCCCGAGGGGTACGACACCGTGATCGACGACGAGGGCACGGGGGTCAGCGCCGGTGAGAAGCAGCTCATCACCATCGCGCGGGCGTTCCTGTCCGACCCGACGATCCTGGTGCTGGACGAGGCGACCAGCTCCGTCGACACCCGCACCGAGGTGCTCATCCAGAAGGCGATGGCCAAACTCGCCGACGGGCGGACCTCGTTCGTCATCGCGCACCGGCTCTCCACCATCAGGGACGCCGACACGATCCTGGTGATGGAGAACGGCTCGATCGTCGAACAGGGCGCCCACGCGGAGCTGCTGGAGGCGGACGGGGCGTACGCGCGGCTGTACAAGGCCCAGTTCGCACAGGCCGTGGCCGAGGTCGACTGATGCCCGGGGGTCGCTCACGTCAGGTGGGCGGCCCCCTCAGTCCAGGTATCCCCGCAACTGGTCCGCGAAGGCGTGGTCCCTGAGCTTGTTCAGCGTCTTCGACTCGATCTGCCGTATCCGTTCCCGGGTCACGCCGAACAGGCGCCCTATCTCCTCCAAGGTGCGCGGGCGGCCGTCGGCCAGGCCGTAGCGGAGCTGGACGACCTTGCGCTCCCGCTCGCCGAGGGTGGAGAGCACGGCCTCCAGGTGCTCGCGGAGCAGCAGGAACGCGGCCGACTCGACGGGGCTCGTGGCGTCGCCGTCCTCGATGAGGTCGCCGAGCGCGACGTCGTCCTCCTCGCCGACCGGGGCGTGCAGGGACACCGGCTCCTGGGCCAGGCGCAGCACCTCACCGACCCGCTCGGGGGGCAGGTCCAGATGGGCGGCGACCTCTTCCGGCGTCGGCTCGTAGCCGCGTTCCTGGAGCATGCGGCGCTGCACCCGGATGACCCGGTTGATCAGCTCCACGACGTGCACGGGGACGCGGATGGTGCGGGCCTGGTCGGCCAGGGCGCGGGACATGGCCTGCCGGATCCACCAGGTGGCGTAGGTGGAGAACTTGTAGCCGCGGGCGTAGTCGAACTTCTCCACGGCCCGGATGAGCCCGAGGTTGCCCTCCTGGACCAGGTCGAGCATGGTCAGGCCGCGGCCGACGTACCGCTTGGCGACGGAGACCACGAGCCGCAGGTTGGCCTCGATGAGGCGGCGCTTGGCCATCCGGCCCATGACGACGAGCCGGTCCAGGTCGAGCGCGAGCTCGCTGTCCAGGTCGGGGGTGCTGACCAGCTTCTCCTCGGCGAACAGCCCCGCCTCGACCCGGCGGGCGAGTTCGACCTCCTCGGCCGCGGTGAGCAGCGGGATGCGGCCGATCTCGCGCAGGTACTGCCGGAACAGGTCCGAGGAGGGCCCGCCGGTCTCGGCACGGGCGGCGGCCGGGGCCTCGACCGGTTCGGGGGTCTCCTCCGGCGCGTCGGGCTCGTCCGGTTCCTCCCGCAGCGCCTCGGCGGGCGGCTCCGCCGGCTCGGGGACGCCTTCCGGGTGGCCGAGGGCGCGACCCTGCGGGGGCACGGCCACGAGGACGTCGGACTCGGCGTCCGACTCGTCGGCGGTGGTGCTGGTGCTGCTGTCGGTCTGGCTGAGGGTCTGGGTCTGCACGGGGGCGACCTCCAGGATGATCGCTGCTCAAGGTGTGCGGCAGCGGTACTTCGGGAGCGGAGAGTCGACGGCCTGCGCTCCTGGACAGGCCCTGGGGACTCGGGCACCGCCCCCAGTGTGGGGTAAGACACATCTCCGCCACGAGGGGCGTGCGGTGACTTTTTGCATCCGGCTCGTGACCGGTTGGTGACCAGGGCCGGAAACACGGGTGCCGCACCCCGGCCGGTCTGCGACGATCTCCCGATGTCCGGACTCCTGTACGAAACCCATGTGACCGTCGACTGTGCGGCCCCCGCCGAGGCGGAGCGGCTGCACGTCTGGGCCGCCGCCGCGGGGCTGAAGCTGACGCACATCGTGCTGGCCCGCGGCCGGATGCGGCAGCAGCCGATGCTCACCCTCGCCGGATCGACGTCGTACGCCGAGGAGTCGGCGCGGGCGGACCGGACCGTGGCGGCGCTGCGGGCGGACGGCTTCGCACCGGTCCGGGTGAAGATCGAGTCGGTGCCGTGGGCACCGGAGGTGCCGGACGGGCCGTGCGGGGGCGGGCGGTCCGGCGGACAGTATTTCGAGCACCACGTGAAGCTGCTGCTGGACGCGGACACCGACCTCGGCGCACTGACCGCACGGGTCGTCCCGCACGGCGCGCACCTGTCGTGGAACGCCCGGTGGGTGCACCGAGGCGGACGGCACGAGCGGTTCGTGACGCAGCGCTGCCGGGGCGTGGCGGACGAGGACGCGGGGCGGGCGCTGGAGCGGCTGCTGACGGAGCTGGACGGGTTCGACGTGCTGTCCGTGGAGCGGGAGTTCGTGCTCTACGACAGCGACGAGTCGGTGGACGAGGGGTGGCTCGAGGAGCCGGTGTCTCAGGGGGTGCGCGGATGAGCGGGACATGGCGGGAGTTCGGATGGCGCAGCGAGAAGATCCCGCACGAGCCGCTGGACGACGCGACTCGGCAGGCGAAGGATCTGCCCCGGACGCTGACCTGGGTGCCCGGCGACGGCGTGACCCAGCGGCCCGTCTTCGAGCCGGCGTTGAAGCAGTACCAGAACGCCTACCGGGCCACCGACCCCGCCTTCACCGACCCGGCGCGCGGCGAGGCATGGCGTACGGCCCGTCGGCAGGCGCTGCATCTCGTGCTGGCCTCGATCTCGGACTCCGAGTGGGCCGATGCGCTGGTGCTGCGCGGCAGCATGCTGATGTCGATGTGGTTCGGGGAGTCCGCCCGAGACCCCGGTGACCTGGACTTCGTCGTCGTACCGGCCGACCGGCGGATCAACGAGGAGCGCACCGCCCGCATGCTCGACGGCATCGCGGAGGCGGCCGAGGCCCGGGAAGGCGATGTTCGCTTCTCCGCACGGAAGGCCGTCGTGGAGGACATCTGGACCTACGAGCGGGTACCCGGCCGTCGCATGGTCCTGCCCTGGTCGGCACCCGGGCTGCCCGGCGGGCACGTCCAGCTCGACTTCGTCTTCAACGAGCGGCTGCCGGAGGCGCCCGAGCCCGTGGAGCTGCCGGGCGGTGCGACCCTGCTCGCCGCGACGCCCGGGCTGTCGCTCGCCTGGAAGCTCATGTGGCTGATCACAGACATATATCCGCAGGGCAAGGACCTGTACGACGCCGTCCTTCTCGCCGAACACCATCCGCTCTCCCACGAGCTGCTGCAGGAGGTGGTCAGGGAGTCGGGCGAGTGGCCGAACCCCTCGCTGGAGCGGCCGATCCCCCTGGCGGAGGTCGTGCAGGCCGCCGGGCACACGGAGTGGCAGCACTTCGTCACCGAGTACCCGCAGTTCGCCGCGCGGGGGCAGGAGTTCGCGGAACGCCTGGTGCGGGCGGTGGCACCGGCGTTCCCGCCCCAGGCCGGCTAGAGCGCTGCCGCGCCCCGCTCGCGCAGGGTCTGGTCGTACTGCTGCAGGACCCACATCTCGTTCTGCACGGCGGCCAGCTGGGCGGGGTCGCCGCCGGTGGACAGGCGGGTCAGCTGGGACTGGATGTCGCGGATGCGGCGCTCCACGGCCCGGCGGCGGATCTGCACCAGCACGGTGCCCGCGTACGTCTCGTCCACCGTGCGGCGCAGGATCGGCTCGACGGCCAGTTCGGTGACCATCGCGCGGACGGCGTCGTCGGGCGCGGCCTCGCGGACGCGGACCAGGTACTCCTGCGAGTCCGGGATGCCGTACTCGGCGCCGCCCGCCTCCGCGATCGCCTGGCGTACGGCGGCGTAGGGCGGTGCGGTGAACTCGTCGATGCCGTACGCGTCGAAGGCCGGGGAGACCAGTTCGGGCCGCTGCAGGGCGAGTTTGAGGAGTTCGCGCTCGGCGGCGAAGACGGGGTTGCGCAGGGTGAGGGCCGGGCCGGAGGGGCCGGGGCGGGGGCCGGCCTCCCACTGCTGCTGGGGACCGCGGGGCTGCTGCTGCGGGCCGCCCTTGCCGCCGCGCTCGCGGGCCCAGCGGGCCAGCTGGGCCACGCGCTTGACCACGAACTGGGTGTCGAGGATGCCGAGCATGCCGGCGAGTTCGACGGCCACCTCGTGCTGGGCGCCGCTGTTCTTGATGCGGGCGACGATCGGCGCGGCCTCGTCCAGGGCGGCCGCGCGGCCGGCCGGGGTGTCGAGGTCGTAGCGGCTCACGATCTGGCGCAGCGCGAACTCGAAGAGCGGGGTGCGGGGTTCGGCCAGGTCGGCGACCGCCTCGTCGCCCTTGGCGAGGCGCAGCTCGCAGGGGTCCATGCCGTCGGGGGCGATCGCGATGTAGGTCTCGGCGGCGAACTTCTGGTCGTCCTCGAAGGCGCGCAGGGCCGCCTTCTGGCCGGCCGCGTCGCCGTCGAAGGTGAAGATCACCCGGGCCGAGCCGTTGTCCATGAGGAGCCGGCGGAGGATCTTGATGTGGTCGCCGCCGAAGGCCGTACCGCAGGTGGCGATGGCCGTCGTCACCCCGGCCAGATGGCAGGCCATGACGTCCGTGTAGCCCTCGACGACGACCGCCCGGCTGGACTTGGCGATGTTCTGCTTCGCGAGGTCGATGCCGTACAGGACCTGGGACTTCCTGTAGATCGCCGTATCGGGCGTGTTCAGGTACTTCGGGCCGTTGTCCGCCTCGTACAGCTTGCGGGCGCCGAAGCCGACGACCTCGCCGCCGATGTCCCGGATCGGCCACATGAGGCGGCCGCGGAAACGGTCGATGGGGCCCCGGCGGCCCTCCTGGGAGAGGCCGGAGAGGATCAGCTCCTTGTCGCTGAAGCCCTTGCCGCGCAGGTAGCGGGTGAGGTGGTCCCAGCCCTGGGGGCTGTAACCGACGCCGAAGTGGACGGCGGCGGCCTGGTCGAAGCCGCGCTCGGCGAGGAAGATCCGGCCGGTCTCGGCCTCAGGGCTGGTGGCGAGCTGCTCGGCGTACCACTGGGCGGCGATCTTGTGCGCCTCGACCAGGCGGATGCGCTCGCCGCGCTGGTGGGCGGGGTTGTACCCGCCCTCCTCGTAGCGCAGCGTGATACCGGCCTGGGCGGCCAGGCGCTCGACCGCCTCCGAGAAGGAGAGGTGGTCCACCTTCATGACGAAGGTGATGGTGTCGCCGCCCTCCTGGCAGCCGAAGCAGTGGAAGAGACCCTTGCTCGGGCTGACCTGGAAGGACGGCGACTTCTCGTCGTGGAAGGGGCACAGCCCCTTGAGGTTGCCGCCACCGGCGTTGCGCAGCTGGAGGTACTCGGAGACCACGGCGTCGATCGGGACCGCGTCCCGTACCGCCTTCACGTCCTCGTCGTTGATCCGTCCTGCCACGAGGTGATTCTACGGGGGCGGACCGACACTCAAGAGACGAGGCTTTCGAGCGGAATGTGCGGGTCCGCCAGGGCCTCCGTGTTCACCCGGGTCTGGGAGCGGATCAGGTTCTGGATCTGCTCTGTGACATCCCACACGTTCACGTTCATCCCGGCCAGGACACGCCCTTCCTTGATCCAGAACGCGATGAACTCCCGCTTGCCCGCGTCGCCCCGGATGACGACCTCGTCGTAGGAGCCCGGCGGCGCCCAGCCGCTGTACTCCATCCCGAGGTCGTACTGGTCGGTGAAGAAGTACGGCACCCGGTCGTAGACCACGTCGCCGCCGAGCATGGCGCGGGCGGCGGCCGGGCCGCCGTTGAGGGCGTTGGCCCAGTGCTCGACCCGGATCCGGGTACCGAAGAGCGCCAGCGGGAACGCGGCGACGTCTCCGGCCGCGTGGATGTCCGGGTCGGAGGTGCACAGCCGTTCGTCCACGACGACGCCGCCCCCGTGCGCCCGGTCCGCGATCTCCAGACCCGCCGACTCCGCGAGAGCGGCCCGCGGCGCCGCGCCGATCGCCGCGAGGACGGCATGCGCCGGGTGCTCCTCACCGTCGTCCGTGCGCACCGCGAGAACCATCCCGTCCTGGCCGACGATCTCGGTGAACCGGACGCCGAAGCGGAAGCGGACACCGTGCTCGCGGTGCAGCTCGGCGAAGACGTTGCCCAGCTCCGGGCCGAGCACGCCGTGCAGCGGCGTCGGCAGCGGCTCGATGACGGTGACCTCGGCACCGTACTCGCGGGCCGCCGCCGCGACCTCCAGGCCGATCCAGCCGGCGCCCGCGATCACGAGGTGCCCGTTGTCCCGGCCGAGGTGCTGGAGGACCCCCTTGAGCCGCTCGGCGTGGGCGAGGCGGCGCAGGTGGTGGACGCCCACGAGGTCGGTGCCGGGGATGTCGAGGCGGCGGGGCTCCGCGCCGGTGGCGAGCAGGAGCTTGTCGTAGTGGACGAGGGTGCCGTCGTCACCGAAGCGGACGGTCTTCGCGACACGGTCGATCCGGTCGACGGTCTGGCCGAGGTGCAGCTCGACGTCGTTCTGCGCGTACCAGGCCGGCTCGTGCACGAAGACGCTGTCCCGCTCCTCCTTGCCGAGCAGAAAGCCCTTGGACAGGGGCGGGCGCTCGTACGGGTGGTCGCGCTCGTCGCAGATCAGTATCACCCGGCCGCTGAAGCCCTCCGCCCGGAGCGTCTCGGCCGCCTTCGCACCGGCGAGACCGCCTCCGACGATGACGAATGTCTGATCCGCGTCGACCACTTGATGCCTCCTCGTAAGGGTGCCGCCACATGCGAGCGTCCCGCACGCAGCGTGATGCGGGAAGAGGGAGTGCCCCGATCAGGCCACCCTGGGTCACGTTCCCTTCACATATGCCCCGTCAGTCTCGCGTGCAGCGAGCGTGCGGAGGCGTCGGTGAGGGAGGCGATCTGGTCGACGATCACCCGCTTGCGCGCATGGTCGTCGGGTGCCTCCTCGAACAGCGCCCGGAACTGCGGCTCCAGACCGTCCGGCGCACGGGCGGTGAGCGCCTCGGCCAGCTCGCCGACGACCACCCGCTGGTCGGCACGGAGCCGCTCCTGCTCGGCGCGCTGCATGACGTACCGGTCGGCGACCGCCTTGAGCACCGCGCACTCCATGCGGGTCTCGCGGGGTACGACGAGTTCGGCGCCGTAGCGGGTGAGCCGGCCGGTGCCGTACGCGGCGCGGGTGGCGGTCTCGGCGGCCAGGCAGAACCGGCCGATGAGCTGGCTGGTGGCGTCCTTGAGGCGGGCCTGGGCGACCGCCGTGCCGTCGTAGCCGTGCGGCCACCACTCCTCGTCCTGGAGGCGGTCGAGGGCGGCGGCCAGCTCCGCCGGGTCGGTGTCCGCGGGGACGTAGCGGCCGATGGCCACCTCGAACACCGCCTGGCGCTCGGACTCCGCGTGCAGGCAGTTGGGGTCGATGTGACCCGCGTGCAGGCCGTCCTCGACGTCGTGCACCGAGTACGCCACGTCGTCCGACCAGTCCATGACCTGGGCCTCGAAGCAGGTGCGGGTGCCGGGGGCGGTCTTGCGGACCCAGTCGAACACCGGGCGGTCGTCCTCGTACACGCCGAACTTCGGGGACGCCGGGTCGGTGGGGTGGTCGCCGCGCTGCCAGGGGTACTTGGTGGCGGCGTCCAGGGCGGCGCGGGTGAGGTTGAGACCGACGGAGCCTTCGGGGGTGAAGCGCTTGGGCTCGATGCGGGTGAGGAGCCTCAGGGACTGGGCGTTGCCCTCGAAACCGCCGCAGTCGTCGGCGAACTCGTTCAGGGCGACCTCGCCGTTGTGGCCGAAGGGCGGGTGACCCAGGTCGTGCGAGAGGCAGGCCGCCTCCACCAGGTCGGGATCGCAGCCGAGGGCTGCGCCCAGCTCCCGGCCCACCTGGGCGCACTCCAGGGAGTGGGTGAGCCGGGTACGGGGGCTGGCGTCCCATGCCTGGGTGCGGGTTCCCGGGGTGACCACCTGGGTCTTGCCCGCGAGGCGGCGTAGGGCCGCGGAGTGGAGGATGCGGGCGCGGTCGCGTTGGAAGGCGGTGCGGCCTGGGCGTTTGTCGGGTTCGGGTGCCCAGCGTTCGACTGACGTCGGGTCGTAGTCGTTCCCGGGTGCGGTGCCTTCCATGATTCGACAGTAAGGGTCGGCAGTGACAATTGGGGGTGCCGGGCGCCTACTCGTCTGCCGGGTTCTGTCATTTGGCGGGTGCGGGTGCGTTGGCTGGTCGCGCCCACGCGGCGGAGCCGCATATCGGTACAGCCCCGCGCCCCCAGGGGATTTCCGCCGGCCGCTGTTTCAAGCTGAGGCGAGTTCCGCCTCCGTCGTCGCCCGCGCCTGGTCGTAGCGGTGGAGGATCAGGCGGGCCATCGCCTCGTACGCGCCCAGGGGAGCCGCGGCGATCCACGGGGCCTGCTCCGCGCACTGCGTAGCGAATCGCCCCGGTGCCGTGAAGTAGGACGCGATCGCCACCCTGTGTCGGCCACGCGCTGTCAAGGCGCGCAACGCCGTCTCCACCGTCGGCGTCGCCGCCGAGGCGTATGCCGGCACCACCGGGACGCCCAGCCGGTCAGCCAGGAGGCGGGCCGTGCGGCGGGTGTCCGTCGCCGAGTCGGGGTCGCGGGAGCCTGCTGCCGCGAGGACCACCGCGGTCGAGCGACGCGTGGGCTCGTCCATCCGGGTCGGCCAGCCGGCCTCGACCAGGCGGGCGTACAGGGTCTCCACCAGGAGTGGGTGCGGGCCCAGCGGGGCGGCCACACGCGCGCGTGTCGGGGCTGCCGCGGCCATCTCGGGGATGTCCTGCTTGACGTGGTAGCCGCGGCCGAGGAGGAGGGGGACGAGGACGGCGGGGGTGTCGCCGAGGGCGGCGAGGGTGTCGGGGAGCAAGGGCTCGTTCAGCTCGATGTGGCCCAGGTGGAGGGGGAGGGCGGGGCGCAGCTCGCGTACCCGGTCCGTCAGGGCCCGTACGGTGTCGAGCGCGCGCGGGTCGCGGCTGCCGTGGGCGACCAGGACCAGGGCGGGCGGGGCCGGGCGGTGGCGGCCGATCGGCGAGACGAGCCGGAGCCGGCCGGCGAGCTGGCTGCTGATGCTGTTCATGAGGTGCGCCGTGCTGTCGAGGTGGATGCGGGACTCGTCGCGAGGAGGGTTCGACGCCGTCATGGAAGGATCCTGGCCGAGGGAGGTTGCGCCGCCGTTGCGGGGCCGTCACGGGTATTTTCCGCGCGTTCACGTCGTACGGATGCACGATGTGAGGCGAACCGGATCGGTGTCCCGCGCGTCCTCCAAGGTCGGAACCGATCACTGGGGGACCGATCACTGGGGGACCGCATGAAGATCCGTCGACCGCGGCTGCCGCGCACGCGCAGGGGGCAGCGGCGGCTGATGCAGGCCGTGATGGCCGTGTGTGTGCTGGCGCTGCTGCCTCCCACCTGGCTGTACGTGTCGACGGCGGACCGGCTGCGGACGACGGCGGACGTGCCGCGCACCGACGTCGCCGTGGTGTTCGGGGCCGGGCTGTGGGACGGGGAGCCGTCGCCGTATCTCGCGCACCGGCTCGACGCCGCGGCGAAGCTGTACCGGGCGGGCCGGATCAAGGTCGTGCTGGTCACCGGCGACAACAGCCGCGAGGACTACGACGAGCCGGACGCCATGCGCACGTACCTCGGAAAGCACGGGGTGCCGGACGACCGGATCGTCAGCGACTACGCGGGGTTCGACACCTGGGACTCCTGCGTGCGGGCCAGGAAGATCTTCGGGGTGGACCGGGCGGTGCTGATCAGCCAGGGGTTCCACATCCGGCGGGCGGTGGCGCTGTGCGAGGCGGCGGGGGTGGACTCGTACGGGATCGGGGTCGACGCCAAACACGATGTGACCTGGTACTACGGCGGTACGCGCGAGGTGTTCGCGGCGGCCAAGGCGGCGCTGGACTCGGTGTTCCATCCGGACCCGACGTTCCTCGGGCCCAAGGAGCCCGGGGTGGCGCGGGCGCTCGCCGCGGGCCGGTGACCGCCGCCTCACGGTGCCCGCACCGGCGCGGGGAGGTCGGCTTCCCGGCCGTGTAACAGGGAGCCGTCACGGGACGTAACACGCCCGAAGCACGCTGGTCGGCATGGAGACCACCTCGACGCCCACCCACTGCCCGTACTGCGCCCTGCAGTGCGGGATGAACATCACGCCCCTGCCGCAGGGGGGCGTCGAGGTGACCGAACGCGTGGACTTCCCGGTGAACCGGGGCGCGCTGTGCGGCAAGGGTCGTACGGCCCCGGCGGTGCTGTCGTCGGCGGTGCGGCTGACCTCGCCGCTGGTGCGGTCCGGCGGCCGGCTGGTGCCCGCCTCCTGGGCGGAGGCGCTGGACCTGATCGCCGAGCGGCTCGGGACGACGCGGGAGCGGTACGGCCCCGACGCGCTGGGGGTGTTCGGCGGGGGCGGGCTGACGAACGAGAAGGCGTACACGCTCGGCAAGTTCGCGCGGGTGGTGCTGGGCACCTCGCAGATCGACTACAACGGCCGCTTCTGCATGTCGTCGGCGGCGGCCGCCGGCACGAAGGCGTTCGGTCTGGACCGGGGGCTGCCGTTCCCGCTGGAGGACATCCCGAAGACCGGGTGCGTGATCCTCGTCGGCTCCAACCTCGCCGAGACCATGCCGCCGTCGCTGCGCTTCTTCAGCGAGCTGCGGGAGAACGGCGGCACGTTGATCGTCGTGGACCCGCGCCGCACGCGGACCGCCGAGCAGGCGGACCTGCACCTGGCCCCCCGTCCGGGGACGGATCTGGCGCTGGCGCTCGGCCTGTTGCACCTGGTGGTGGCGGAGGGCCGTACGGACGAGGCGTACATCCAGGAGCGCACGTCCGGCTGGGAGGAGGCCCGGGCGGCGGCGATGGCCCACTGGCCGGAGTACGTGGAGCGGATCACGGGGGTGTCCGTGCCACAGCTGCGGGAGGCGGTACGGCTGTTCTGCGAGCCGGAGTCGGCGATGGTGCTCACCGCGCGCGGGCCGGAGCAGCAGGCCAAGGGAACGGACACGGTCGGCGCGTGGATCAACCTGTGCCTGGCGACCGGCCGCGCGGGCCGTCCGCTGTCCGGGTACGGCTGTCTGACCGGGCAGGGCAACGGGCAGGGCGGGCGGGAACACGGCCAGAAGGCCGACCAGTTGCCCGGCTACCGCAAGCTGGACGACCCGGCGGCGCGACGGCACGTGGCCGAGGTGTGGGGCGTGGACCCCGACTCGCTGCCCGGGCCGGGGCGCAGCGCGTACGAGCTGCTGGACGCGCTCGGCACGGACGTCCGGACGCTGCTGCTGATGGGGTCCAACCCGGTGGTGTCGGCGCCGCGCGCGGCCCACATCGAGGAGCGGCTGCGTTCGCTGGACTTCCTCGCGGTTGCGGACGTCGTGCTGTCGGAGACGGCGGAGCTGGCGGACGTCGTCCTGCCGGTCACCCAGTGGGCCGAGGAGACGGGCACGACGACGAGCCTGGAGGGCAGGGTGCTGCTGCGCAGGCAGGCGATCGCCCCGCCGCCGGACGTCCGCAGCGACCTGCACGTCCTGCACGAACTGGCCGCCAGGCTGGGCGTGGAGAAGGGCTTCCCTACCGACCCGGAGGAGGTCTTCGAGGAGCTGCGCCGGGCCAGCGCCGGCGGCCCGGCGGACTACTCGGGGATCACCTACCGGCGGCTGGCGCAGGAGAACGGGGTGTTCTGGCCGTGTCCGTCGGTCACGGAGGCGGCTGCCGAGGACGGCGAGGACGCGGCGCTCGACGCGCTGCCCGACGATCCGGCCCAGGACGCCGAGACCTCGGTGCACCCCGGAACCCCGCGTCTCTTCCTGGACCGGTTCGCCACCGAGGACGGCCGGGCGCGGTTCGTGCCCGTGACGCACCGGGCGAGCGCGGAGGAGCCGGACGCGGAGTATCCGCTGCTGCTGACGACCGGCCGGGTGGTGTCGCAGTACCAGTCGGGCGCGCAGACGCGGCGGGTCGCGGAGCTGAACGCGGCCGCGCCGGGCCCGTTCGTGGAGCTGCACCCGCGCCTGGCAGCGCGGCTCGGGGCGGCCGAGGGCGACCCGCTGGCAGTGATCTCCCGGCGAGGACGGGCGGTCGCACCCGCCCGCATCACCACCGCCATCCGCCCCGACACCGTCTTCATGCCCTTCCACTGGCCGGGCGAGGGCCGCGCCAACACCCTCACCAACCCGGCCCTGGACCCGACTTCGCGAATGCCGGAGTTCAAGACGTGTGCGGTGCGGGTGGAGGCCGTCAGGCCTGCGTGACAGGGGCCCTAGGGCCACAGGAGTAGTGCAGTTCCGTCCGCGGGACGCGGTGGTGGCGGGTGGGGCTCGCGTAGGTTCGCGGTATGTCCGACACCGAGCAGTTCGACCTCGACGCCTATCTGGTGCGCATCGGATGGGAGGGGGGCAGGCGGGCCGATCTCGCGACTCTGCGGGGTGTGCACCTGGCCCACGCGCTGTCCCTCCCCTTCGAGAACCTGGACCCCTTGTCCGGCAGGGCTCCCTCCCTCGCCCCGGGCGACCTGATGGCCAAGATCGTCCGCGGTCGGCGCGGTGGCTACTGCTACGAGCACAACACCCTGCTCAGGCTGGCCCTGGAGGCGCTCGGGTTCCGTGTGACCGGGCTGGCCGGCCGGGTCGTCCTGGGTGCGCAGACACCCGAGAGCCGGCCGCGTACGCACATGACGCTGCGGGTGGAGGTGCCGGGTGAGCCGCTGCCGTATCTGGCGGACGTCGGGTTCGGAGCGGCCGGGGCGCTGCTGGCGCCGGTGCCGCTGACCGCCGGCGAGGAGTTCGAGGGCGCGGGACGCCGGCACCGGTTCGTGCACCTGCCGCACGGCGGGCCGCTGGAGCTGTGGGCGCTGCAGACGTACGACCGGAACGCGCGGGACTGGGTGAGCCAGTACGCGTTCACCATGGAGCCGTTCGCCGCACCCGACTTCGAGGTGTTCAACTGGCACGTCGGCACAAACCCCCGCTCCCCCTTCACCCACCGCCTCTACCTGCAGCGGACCACTCCCGAGCGGCATCTCGCCCTCGACGGTGACCGGCTGGTCGAGACCCGGGCCGACGGCACGGTGACCGAGCGCAGGCTCGCCGACGAGGCGGAGGCGCGGCGCGTGGTGGAGGAGGAGTTCGGGATCGCCGTGCCCGAGGGGCTCACGCTGCTGGGCTGAGTCAGCGGCGGGCGAGCCAGTCCCCGCCCGCTATCAGCCGCCCCCGGGCCCGCAGCCGGGCGGCGACGCGCGGCGCGGCCACGTAGACCCAGGCCCGGACGGCCGTGCCGTCGGCCCGTACGACGTCCCGGGCGACGCGCTCGTACAGGTTGCGCGGGTCGTCCGGGGCGTACTCCTCCAGCCGGTCCAGTTCCGCGAGCAGCCGGCCGTAGGCCTGAGGGAGCGCGGTGACCAGGTCGCCGCTGACCGCTTCCCCGGGGGCCTCGACGGCGTAGGGGTAGCCGGGGCCGTCGTAGAGCACCGCGTCCGGGAGACGGGCCGGTTCCTCCGTGTGCGTGCGGCCGCGCAGGAACAGGTCGTGGTTGGGCTCGCCGGGGCGAAGGGTGCCGTAGACGAAGAACGGCAGCGGGTCTCGGGCGTCCGGGGTGATCACGGAAACGATTCTGTACCCCCTTCGACTCCGCACACATCTCCATGACGTCGCTATGGACATGACATGTCATGCGCCCTTAAATCTCAGTCGGACATCAGCGCCACCCCCACGCCCCACCCCCACGCCTCGAAGGCGCCTCCCCAAGGAGACAGATGAGCCGGATACGTCTGCACGTCCGAGGAACGCATCGTCTCGCCACCGCCGGCATCGCCGCCACCACCGCGACCCTGCTGGCCGCCGCCCTCTCCCCCGCCGCGCACGCCGACACCCGGCCGACCCGGGCCGGAGCCATCGAGAACGCGGCCTCGGCCCTCGTGGCGCACGCCGCGAGCCTGGGTCTGACCTCCGCGCAGGACACCAGCGTCCGGGACGTGATCGTCGACAGAAACGGCACCCAGCACGTCCGCTACGACCGCACGTACCACCAACTCCCGGTACTCGGCGGCGACTTCGTGGTCCATCTCGCTCCGAGCGGCGCCTTCCGCAGCGCCGACCGGGCGACCAGGACCCGTGTCTCCCTGTCCTCGATCGTCCCCAAGGTGTCCGGCCCCAAGGCCGCCGACCTCGCAGTGAACGCGCTGCGCGCCGTCAACCTCGGTGACACGCTGAGGAACCTGAAGGCGAAGCCCGAGCTGGTCGTCGACGCGCTGCACGGCGCCCCGAAGCTCGCCTGGCGCACCAACGCCGTCGGCCAGGACTCGCTCGGCAACCCGGTCGCCCGGACCGTGCTGACCGATGCCCGCACCGGCGCCCAGATCGACGCCTGGGACAGCATCGAAACGGCCACCGGCGACGGCAAGTCGCTGTACGGCGGAACGGTCCCGCTGGAGACGACCCAGTCCGGCTCCTCGTACCAGCTGAAGGACCCGACCCGCGGCAACACCTACACCGGTGACGCGGAGAACAAGACCGACCTGTGCTTCTTCGGCATCTGCTTCAGCCGGGCCCCCGCGACCCTGTTCACGGACGCCGACAACCACTGGGGCACGGGCAGCAACTCCGACCGCTCCTCGGCCGCCGTCGACGCCCAGTACGGCACCAACGAGACCTGGGACTACTACAAGAACGTCCACGGCCGCAGCGGCATCGCGGGCGACGGCAAGGGCTCGTACAACCGCGTCCACTACGGCAACAACTACAACAACGCCTTCTGGGACGACAGTTGCTTCTGCATGACGTACGGCGACGGTGACGGCAGCACCTTCGGGCCGCTGGTCGCGCTGGACGTGGCCGGGCACGAGATGTCCCACGGCGTGACCTCGAAGACGGCCGCGCTGACCTACTCGGGCGAGTCCGGCGGGCTCAACGAGGCCACCTCCGACATCCTCGGCACGATGGTCGAGTGGTACGCCAACAACCCGTCCGACCCCGGTGACTACCTCATCGGCGAGAAGATCGTGAAGTCCGGCTTCGGCAAGCCCGCCCTGCGCTTCATGGACAAGCCGTCCAAGGACGGCAACTCGGCGGACTACTGGAGTTCGTCGGTGGGGAACCTCGACGTCCACTACTCATCGGGCGTCGCGAACCACTTCGCGTACCTGCTGGCGGAAGGCAGCGGTGCGAAGACCGTCAACGGGGTCAGCTACGACTCGCCGACCTACAACGGCTCGACGGTCACCGGCATCGGCCGGGACAAGGTCGGCAAGATCTGGTACCGGGCGCTGACGGTCTACATGACGTCCTCCACGAACTACAAGGCCGCCCGCACGGCCACCCTCAACGCGGCCAAGGACCTCTACGGCGCGGGGAGCACGGAGTACAACGCGGTGGCGGCGGCTTGGAGCGCGGTGAACGTGAGCTGAACCGCCCCTGGAACGCCACGAGGCCGGTGCCTGTTCAGGCACCGGCCTTCTGGTGTGCGCTCCGCTCAGGCCGCCAACTCCGCCTCCCGCCCCGGGGTTTCCCCGACCCGCTCCGGCTCGCCGTCCCGCATCACCACCGCCGCCAGCACCGCCGCCGCCAGCACCCCGAGGGCGCTGAGCGCGAAGGTGGTGGACATCGACGAGGTGAAGGCCTCGCGGGCGGTGCCGAGGAGGCCCGGGTGGGCCGCGGCGACGGCGCCGGCGATGGACTCGCGGGCCTGGGCGGGGGCGTCGGCGGGCATCCGGTCGGTGTAGCCGCTGGAGAGCAGCGAGCCGAGGATCGCGATGCCGAGGGCGGTGCCGGCCTGCTGGACGGTGTCGTTCAGGGCCGAGCCGACGCCCGCCTTGTCCGCCGGGATGGTGCCCATCAGGGCACCGACCGCGGCCGGCATGGCCGCGCCGGCACCGAGGCCGAGGAGGCCGAGGGCGATCGCCGGGACGGTGAGGCCGGAGCCCGCGTCGACCGTGGTGAGCAGGGCGAAACAGGCCACCATGATCAGCATGCCGGTCAGGATCACGAAGCGGTTGCCGATCTTCGCGGCCAGCTTCACGCCCCCGGTGTTGCCGATGATCGCGGTCACGGCCAGCGGCAGGAAGGCCAGGCCCGCCTTGATGGCCGAGTAGCCGAGGACGAACTGCAGGTACTGGGTGAGGACCAGCAGCAGGCCGCCGTTGCCGATCTGGACCAGGGCCAGGGAGAGCGAACCACCGGTGAAATTGCGGTGCTTGAAGAGGACCAGCGGGACCATCGGGGACTCGGTGACGTTCTCCCGGACCACGAACGCGGCGAGCGCGGCGACCGCGACGGTCAGGCTGACCAGGGAACGGCCGCCGAAGGCACCGTGCTGCGGGATCTCGATGATCCACCAGACCAGCGCGGTCATCCCGGCCGCGGACAGCACCGCGCCCAGTGGGTCGGCCTTCTGCCAGGGCGCCTTCGACTCCGGCATCAGGGTCACGCCGGCGAGGACGGCAAGCGCGACCACGGGGACGTTGAGGAAGAAGATCGAGTGCCAGGAGAAGTGGTCGACCAGCACACCGCCCAGCACCGGGCTGCCGACCAGGCCGAGCATCGACACCGAGCCCCACGCCGCCATCGCCCTGCCGCGTTCCTCCTCGTCGAAGACGGTGATGAGGATGGACAGCGTGGACGGCATGATCAGCGCTCCGCCGACGCCCATCGCCACCCGTACGGCGATCACCTGGCCGGGGTCGGCGGCGAACGTGCCGGCCAGTGAGGCCGCGCCGAACAGCAGCAGGCCGATCAGCATCACCTTCCGGCGGCCGAAGCGGTCACCGAGGCTGCCGGAGGTGAGCAGCAGGCCGGCGAAGACCAGGACGTAGGAGTCGAGGATCCACTGGACGGCCTGGGCGCTCGCGCCGAGGTCCTCGGTCATCGCGGGCACCGCCACGGTGAGTGCCATGCTGTCGATCACCAGGACCAGCGTGCTCAGGCAGAGCACGACGAGGATCCACCAGCGACGTGGGTTGCGGGTTTCCATGGGAGTTCCCCCTTGTGTCGCCGTACACCGTGCTGCGTACAGCGTTCCGATCTTGCGAACACCGTTCCTTGTGATGCGCACAGCGTACGCATCTCGGAACAGTGTGCGCAACCCTTGAACTCTGTACGCTGGATGCGAACGACGTACGCACACAGAGGAGTCCGCCGATGGCCGCAAGGAACGAGCCGAACCCGATCCCCTCCGTCTGGGCCCGGCAGCGGCGCGAGGCCGACCAGCCCTCCCTCAGCCGGGAGGCGATCGTCCGCGAGGCCATCGCCATGCTGGACACCGACGGCATCGAGGCGCTCAGCATGCGCAAGCTCGGCGCCCGGCTGAACGCCGGCGCGACCTCGCTGTACCGGCACGTGGCCACCAAGGACGAGCTGATGGAACTGGCCGTGGACGAGGTCGCCGCCGAGATCCGGGTCCCGCCCGCCGACAGCCCCGACTGGCGGGCGGCCGCCGCCGAGACCGCGCACTCCTTCCGCGCCACCGCCCTGCGGCACCCCTGGCTGTCCACGGTCATGGGCCAGGCGGGCCTCGCCTATCTGGGCCCCAATCTGATGGCCCTCAACGAGCGGCTCGCCGCCCTGTTCGCCGGGACCGGCTTCCCCGACCCCGAGGGGGCGATCAGCGCACTGCTGGCGTACGTGATCGGCATGAGCACCACCGAGGCCGCCTGGCTCACCACGGTCGCCCGCTCCGGACAGACCGAGGCCGAGTTCGTCGCCCGTCTGCTGCCCGCCGCCCAGCAGGCCGCGGCCGACCACACCAACCTCGCCGCCGCCTACGCCTCCACCGACGCCGCCGCCACGGACCCCGCACAGCAGCGCGAGGCCAAGTTCGACTACGGTCTGGACGTCGTCCTCGACGGCCTGGTCCAGCGCCTGCCGCGTTAGTCCCGCGGAGTCAGGTGCCAGCGCTCCGGGGGCGGTTGGGGAGGGCTGACGATCCGTAGGGCAGGCCGCACCGGTCGCCGGATCACCCGTTCACACCCGAACGGGGCGCCATTTGTGTTCTTTTCATACAGATCCTCACGCACGCCCATGACCTGCCAGAACTCGACCCGGCTAGGCCGTGCGGGGGCCGCGGGCGCCACCCGTTCATCGCATTTCTGACAGAGTCTCAGGAAGCGGACGGGCTCGAGTGCGACTTACCTCGGAAGGGCAGGGGCCGCGCCCCCTGTACGAGTCGGATCAACGAGTCGGACAAGCCCTGGGGAGCACCATGCGACGCACCGCCCGTCTGCTGACCGGTACCGCGCTCGCCGTCGCCGCGGCAGGCCTCGCCACGGCACCGGCCCACGGCGAGGCGGTACGCACGGCGGCTCGCCTCCGGGGCGCTCCAGCCGGTGCCGAGAGCGCGACCGTGCTCAGCCCTGCGGGCCTGCGCGCGCTCGCGCTCTCGGCACCGGCGCGCCCCTTCGACTCCCTCGCCGGCAGTCTGCAGGTGTACCCGTCCACCACCATGCCCGGCAGCCAGGTCACCGTGAACACGGCTGCCTGCGGGGACAGGGGCACGGCGCTCGGTGACGCGGGCGCGGTCGGCGCCGGGACCTTCACGCTGGCACCCAGCACGCACGAGGGCGAGGCGATCGGACAGTTCCGGGTGCCGCCGAGCGCGCAGCCGGGGACGTACGAGATCGTCGCGCAGTGCGCGGAGGGCACCAGGCAGGTCACGGGCGACCTGGTCGTGGCGTTGGGCGCGGCGCACGAGCAGGTGCAGCCGCGAGGAAGCGTGAAGACGGGGGTCGGCGGCGCACTCGGCACCGACCCCGTGCAGACCACGGCGGGTGTGGCGGCTCTGGCCGTCGCCGCCGCGGGCGGTACCTGGCTCCTGCATCGCCGGGCGAGAGGCGACGGGATCTGACGGACACCCTCCGCTGTCCGTCCGCCGGTACCGCAAGTCCCGCCCCCTCCGGGTCCGATGCCCCTCGCGGCTCGGAGGGGGACGGGGGTCCGCTTCAGGGGACCCACCCAAGTCCCGCCTCGCGGGAGGTTCGCCTCCGGGAGAGTGGTTTCGTATGCGAAGGATCGGGGACACCGCCATAGCCGCGGTCACCGTCGTGGCCCTCGGCTCGGCGGTGTGGCTGCTCGGCACGGGGGCCGCGACGCACGCGCCGCCGCAGCCGGCGGCCGCCGAGGGCCGCCCCGACCCGGGCGAGGAGCGGCTGGCGGCCCCCGCGCTCGACCCGTCCCCGCCCACCCGGATCCGCATCCCCGCGATCAAGGTGAGCGCCCCCCTCATGGGCCTCGCGCTCACCAGTGCCGGGAGCCTGGACGTGCCGCCCGCCGCGGAGAAGAACCTCGCCGGCTGGTACGAGGCCGGCACCACGCCCGGCGAGACGGGCACCGCGATCGTCGCCGGCCACGTCGACAACACCGAGGGCCCCGCCGTCTTCTACAACCTCGGCGCCCTGAAGCGGGGCGCCGTCGTCGAGGTGGACCGCAAGGACGGCGGCACCGCCGTGTTCACCGTGGACGCGGTGGAGGTGTACGCGGCCCGGAACTTCCCCGACGAGAAGGTGTACGGCGCGGCCAGGCGCCCCGAGCTGCGGGTCATCACCTGCGGCGGCGCCTATTCGAGGGCCACCGGCTACCAGGGCAACGTGGTGGTCTTCGCCCACCTGACCGGCAGCCGCTGACCCTCACAGCGCTCCGAGGTGCGCGCGCGGGACCCTCACACCGCCGGTCCGCCCCTGCTGAGGGCAGCGTTCCTCGTGGGAAACAGGAGTGATGCGGCCGGGTAACGTCGGGGCCGCACGCTCCTTTGCATGACCTCGAATACGCGTGTGGTGGTGATCGGCGCCGGCCTCGCGGGCGTACGGCTCGCCCGGCGGCTCGGCGAGCTGGGCATGCCCGCGCTGCTCGTCGGCGATGAGGAGCACCGGCCGTACAACCGGGTCCTGCTCGCCGAGGTGCTGGCCGGCCGGTACGCCCCGGAAGTGATCTCCCTCCCCGCACCCGGCGGCCTGGTACGCACCCGCGTCACCGGCATCGACCGCACGGCGCGCCGGCTGGAGTGCGCCGACGGCTCGTCGATCGCATACGACACGCTGGTGCTGGCCACCGGCTCGAATCCCGTGCTGCCGCCGCTGCGCGGCCTGTTCGCGCCCGACCACCAGCTGCCGGAGGGCGTCCACTCGTTCCGCACGATGGACGACTGCCTGGGCCTGTCCAAGGCGGTACGCCCGGGTGTGCGGGCGGTCGTCATCGGCGGCGGGCTGCTCGGGGTCTCCGCGGCCCGCGCGCTGGCCGTGCGCGGCGCGCAGGTGGTCCTCGCCCAGCAGGCCGAGCGGCTCATGGAACGCCAGCTGGACCCGAACGCCTCCCGGCTGGTGCTGCGGCACCTGAGGGACCTGGGCGTCGAGGTGCACACCGAGTGCCGGGTACGGGACGTGCGCTGCGTCGGCGGCGCGGTCCGCTCGGTGGAGATGGCCGACGGGTACGCCCTCGACGCCGACCTCGTGGTCCTCGCCTGCGGGGTGCGGCCGCGCGCGGGTCTCGCGGAGCAGGCGGGCCTCGCCGTCCGCAAGGGCGTCCTCGTCGACGACGAGCTGCGCACCTCCGACCCGCACATCCACGCCATCGGCGACTGCGCCCAGCACGACGGCACGGTCTACGGCCTCGCCGCCCCGGCCCTCGAACAGGCCGACCTGCTCGCCGAGTTGCTCGCGGGCGACACGAGCGCCCGTTACACCGGCACCCGCGCGCTGACCCGGCTGACCCTCACCGGTCCCGACTCCCCCTTCGACCTCGCCGCGTTCGGCGAGACCGAACCCCGCCCCGGCGACGACGTCGTACAGCTCACCGACGCCACCCGGGGCACCTACCGCAAGGTCGTCGTCCGCGACGACCGCCTGGTCGGCGGGGTCCTCGTCGGTGAACTCGGCACCGTCGGCGCGCTCGCCCGCGCCTGGGAGGGAGCAGAGCCGCTCCCCGACCAAGGCCCGCTGCTCCACCTGCTCACCAACGATGGAGGCTCCTGAATGACCGCCACCCTGGGGGCCACCCCCACGATCGTGCTCGTCGGCCACGGCATGGTCGGCCAGCGCTTCCTCGAAGCGCTCGCCGAGCGCGGCCTGACCGCCACGCACCGCGTGGTCGTGCTGTGCGAGGAGCCGCGTCCCGCGTACGACCGCGTCGCCCTCACCTCGTACTTCTCGGGCCGGACGCCCGAGGAACTGTCCATGACCGACATGGAGTTCATCGACACGCACGGCATCGAGCTGTACGTCGGCGACCCCGCGGAGACGATCGACCGCGCGGCGAAGAAGGTCACGGCCAGGTCCGGCCAGGTCTTCGAGTACGACACTCTCGTCCTCGCCACCGGCTCGTACCCGTTCGTGCCGCCGGTCCCCAACAAGGACGCCGAGGGCTGCTTCGTCTACCGCACGATCGAGGACCTGCTCGCGATCGAGGCGTACGCTAAGGCGAAGGCCCAGGTGGGCGCCGTGGTGGGTGGCGGCCTGCTGGGACTTGAGGCGGCCGGCGCCCTGAAGGGTCTCGGGCTCACCTCCCACATCGTGGAGTTCGCGCCGCGCCTGATGCCGGTGCAGGTCGACGAGGGCGGCGGCGCGGCTCTGCTGCGCACGATCGAGGACATGGGGCTGACCGTCCACACGGGCGTGGGCACCCAGGAGATCGTGGTCGACGAGGCCGGTGCCGTCACCGGCATGAAGCTGTCCGACGGCTCCGAGCTGGCCACCGACATGGTGGTGTTCAGCGCCGGTGTCCGCCCCCGCGACCAGCTGGCCCGCGACTGCGGCCTGACCGTCGGCGAGCGCGGCGGCATCACGGTCGACGAGCAGTGCCGAACCGTCTCCGACCCGCACGTGTTCGCGATCGGCGAGTGCGCGCTGGCCGCGGACGGCCGGGTGTACGGCCTGGTCGCGCCCGGCTACGAGCAGGCGGAGACCGCGGCGGCCACGATCGCCGCCGACGAGACCGATCAGTTGACGTTCACCGGTGCCGACCTGTCCACCAAGCTGAAGCTGCTCGGCGTGGACGTGGCCTCATTCGGTGACGCGCACGGCACCACCGAGGACTGCCTGGACGTCGTCTACTCCGACTCCCGCGCAGGCCTGTACAAGAAGCTGGTCATCGGCCGGGACGGCACGCTGCTGGGCGGCATCCTGGTCGGCGACGCGGATGCCTACGGCACCCTGCGCGCCCTGACCGGCTCGGTCCCGCCCATCTCCCCCGAGTCGCTCGTCCTGCCCGCCGGAGCGGGCTCGGGGGCCCAGCTCGGCCCGTCCGCCCTGCCGGACGAGGCCATCATCTGCTCCTGCCACAACGTCTCCAAGGGCACGATCCGCGGCGCGGTCACCGACCACCGGTGCACGACCGTGCCCGAGGTGAAGAAGTGCACCAAGGCCGGTACGGGCTGCGGCAGTTGCGTCAAGGTGCTCGGCCAGCTGGTCACCGCCGAGCTGGAGGCCTCCGGCGTCGAGGTCGACAAGGGCCTGTGCGGCTGCTTCTCGCAGACCCGCGAGGAGCTGTACGAGATCGTCCTCGCCCTGCGCATCAACACCTACCAGGACCTCCTCGACCGCTACGGCCGCGAGGACGCCCGGGGCGGCGACGGCTGCGAGGTCTGCAAGCCGGCGGTGGGGTCGATCATCGCCTCCCTCGCCCCGACGATCGGCGTGAGCGGCTACGTCCTGGAGGGTGAGCAGGCGGCGCTCCAGGACAGCAACGACCACTTCCTGGCCAACCTGCAGAAGAACGGCTCGTACTCGGTCGTGCCGCGCATCCCCGGCGGTGAGATCACCCCCGAGGGCCTGATCGTGATCGGTGAGATCGCCCGCGACTTCGGTCTCTACACGAAGATCACCGGCGGTCAGCGGATCGACATGTTCGGCGCGCGGGTCGAGCAGCTCCCGCTGATCTGGACCCGCCTGGTGGACGCCGGCTTCGAGTCGGGCCACGCCTACGGCAAGGCGCTGCGCACGGTGAAGTCCTGCGTCGGGCAGACCTGGTGCCGCTACGGTGTCCAGGACTCGGTCCGCATGGCGATCGACCTGGAGCTGCGCTACCGGGGCCTGCGCTCCCCGCACAAGCTCAAGTCGGCGGTCTCCGGCTGCGCCCGCGAGTGCGCGGAGGCCCAGTCGAAGGACTTCGGCGTGATCGCCACCTCCAACGGCTGGAACCTGTACGTCGGCGGCAACGGCGGCGCCACCCCGCGCCACGCTGACCTGCTGGCCCAGGACCTGTCGGACGCCGAGCTGGTCCGTCTGATCGACCGGTTCCTGATGTTCTACATCCGCACCGCAGACCGGCTGGAGCGCACCTCCACCTGGCTGGAGCGGATCCCCGGCGGCCTGGACCACGTGCGCGACGTGGTCGTGGAGGACTCCCTCGGCATCTGCGAGGAGCTGGAGTCCCTGATGGCGGACCACGTGTCCCACTACGCCGACGAGTGGGCGACCACCATCAACGACCCCGAGAAGCTCGCCCGGTTCGTGTCCTTCGTCAACGCGCCGGACACCCCCGACCCGGTCGTGGGCTTCGTGCCCGAGCGCGACCAGATCAAGCCCGACCTGCCGCTGCTGACCATCGGCCACCGCCCCCTGGAAGGAAGCGCCCAGCGATGACCCTGGCACCCGAGACGACCGACCTGAAGGTTCAGATCCGGCTGGACTCCCAAGAGGGCGCGTGGTTCACGGTCTGCGACCTGAGCCGGCTGCTGCCCGGCCGGGGCGTGGCCGCCCTGCTGCCGGACGGCCGCCAGGTCGCCCTGTTCCGCGACCGCACCGGCCGGCTGTACGGCATCGACAACCGCGACCCGTTCGGCGGCGCGGCGGTCCTCTCCCGCGGCCTGACCGGCACCCACCAGGGCCGCCCGTTCGTGGCGTCCCCGCTGCTCAAGCAGCGCTTCGACCTGGAGTCCGGGCAGTGCCTGGACGACGAGTCGGTGCGGGTGGCGGCATACCAGGTGCGCAGCACCTGACGAACGCGGTGCGCAGCACCTGACGAACGCGGTGCGCAGCACCTGACCCGGAGCCGGTCAGCCGCTTGGAGCAGTCGACTCGTGCGGCCCGGGAGCGAACCCTAGCCTGAGTCCGGACATACAGTCAGATTCATGACCGTATGTCCGGATTCGGTGTTCCTGGAGAAGGGTTGCCCCCATGCCCGACCGTCCTAGGTCTCGCCGACGTACGCCCCGACTGATGACGGCGTTCGTCGGCGGCCTGATCGGCGCCACAGCGGTGGCCGCCCCCGCCGGGGCCGGCACGGGGGAGGTGACGGAGTACCCGATCACCACCACCGCCGACAGCTTCCCCGCCGCCATCACGGCGGGGCCGGACGGGGCGCTGTGGTTCGCCGAGTCGGGGGCGTCCAGGATCGGGCGCATCACGACCGGCGGCACCGTCACCGACTACGCGGTCCCAACCCCGGACAGCTCTCCCTTCGACATCGCCGAGGGACGCGACGGCGCCCTGTGGTTCACCGAGTTCTCCGGCAACAAGATCGGCCGGATCACCACCAAGGGCCAGGTGACCGAGTTCCCGTTGCCGACCGCGAACAGCAGTCCGACCGGGATCACCAGCGCCCCGGACGGCGCTCTGTGGTTCACCGAAACCGGGACCAACAGCATCGGCCGGAGGGCACCCGACGGCACCGTGACCGAGTACCCGATCCCGACGCCGGACAGTGACCCCTACCGCATCGCCGCCGGGCCGGACGGCACCGTGTGGTTCACGGAGACGATCAGCGGCAGGATCGGCCGCGTCGACAGGGACGGCCGGGTCACCGAATTCCCGCTGGGAGACTTCGACTTCCCCTTCGACATCACCGCGGGCCCCGGCGGGATGTGGTTCACCGCGCCCGGCGCCAACGCCGTGGGGCGGATCGACCGATCGGGGCACATCACGAAGTTCCCGCTGCCGTCCGCCGACTCCGGCCCGGACGGCATCACCCACGGCCCCGACGGCAACCTCTGGTTCGCCGAGCAGTCCGGCCGCGTCGGCCGGGTGACGCCGGACGGCCGGATCACCGAGTTCCCGGTGCCGGACGGCGCGGACAAGGTTCCCTTCCAGATCGCGACCGGCCCCGACCGGCACCTGTGGTTCACGGAACTGTTCGGCAACGCCGTCGGCCGCGTCCAGGCCCTGCCCGGCCGCGCCACGAAACCGGCCTCGGGTCACGTCGCGAAGCCGGGAAGGACCTCCGTCCGCGACGGCCGCACCGGCCCACCCCTCCTGTGCGCCCACCGCACCCACGGCCCCGCACTCCCGGACCGCCTGCGCACGCTCCTCTGCCGGGGACGCGCTGCCGCATGAACCTCATAGCAGCCGGATCGCTTGACTGATCGTTCCAGAAATACCTAGGCTGCGTCACGTGGCCAGGACCAAGGAATTCGACCCCGACGCGGCGCTGCAGTCCGCCCTGGAGCTGTTCTGGCGGCGCGGCTACGAGGCGACGTCGATGAACGACCTGGTCGAGCACCTGGGCATCGGCAGGGCGAGCCTGTACGCGACGTTCGGCAACAAGCACGAGCTGTACCTGAAGGCGTTCGACCGGTACGAGCAGGCCGGACTCGCGCGGATCGTGCACGAGCTGTCCCAGCCGGGCCCCGCGCTGCCGGCCGTACGAGCGGTCGTACGGCGCTACGCGGACGAGGCGGCGCACGGGGAACTGCGCCGCAGCGGCTGCCTGGTCACCAACACGGCGGCCGAGCTGGCCCCGCACGATCCGGCCGCCGCCCGGCGCGTCGAGCGCAACTGGGACCACCTGGAGACGGTCCTGCGCACCGCGCTGGTCCGCGCCCGGGCCCAGGGCGAGCTGCCGTCCGACCGCGACCCGCTCGCCCTGTCCCGCACGCTGCTGGTGCTGATGCAGGGCCTGCGGGTCGTCGGCAAGGCGTCCTCGGACCCGGCCCGCGTGCGGGACGCGGCGGAGCAGGCACTGACCCTGCTGGACTGATGTACGGCCCTCCATGAGAGGGCCTCTGCCCACCCTCATACTGAACCGATCGGTCAAGAAAAGGGGAGATCATGACTGAGGCCATGACCACCAGGCGTTTCACCGGCAGGACCGCCCTCGTCACCGGCGCCGGCTCCGGCATCGGGCGGGCCGTCGCCCTCGCGTTCGCCGCGGAGGGCGCTCATGTCGTCGCCGCCGGGCGCAGGCGGGACCCCCTGGAGGAGACCGTCCGGCTGATCGAGGAGCAGGGCGGCAAGGCCCTCGCGGTGACCGCCGACGTCTCCCGGTCCGACGACGCGGAGGCGCTGGTCCGGGCCGCCGTCGGGTACTTCGGCTCGCTGGACGTGGCCGTCAACAACGCCGGCGTCTTCCGCGGCGGGCAGCCGCTCGCGGAGCTGCCGGAGGAGGACTGGCACACCCAGCTCGCGATCAACGTCACCGGCGTCCACCTGGCCCTCCAGGCCCAGATCCGCCAGATGCGCACCCAGCCGTCGGGCGGCGCGATCGTGAACGTGTCCTCCACGTTCGGCCGGCACGCCACCTCCGCCGGAGCGGCCGCCTACGCGGCGACCAAGGCCGCCGTGACCGCCCTCAGCCGGGGTGCCGCCCTGGACCACATCGGCGACGGCGTGCGCGTCAACGTGGTCAGCCCGGGTGCCACCGCCACCTCGATGTCGCTCCGCCCCGGCGAGACGGAGGCCGACCGCACCGAGCGCGCGAAGGCCACCCTCCCGCTCGGCCGGATCTCCGCCACCGAGGAGGTCGCCGCCGCCGTCCTCTACCTGGCCTCCGACGCCGCGGCCTCGGTCGTCGGCACCGACCTGGTGGTGGACAGCGGCGGCTCCCTGTGAGCACGCGGGTTCACGGGCCGGAGCCGTCGGACACCCCGTAGTGGTGCGACTGGGCCCCCTCGACATCGCTCAGGCCGTCGGCCACCGCGTCCAGTTGCTGCCGGGCGTACTCGTCGAGGAACGGAAACAGGGCTCCGCAGTCCCGGCAGGCACGCGCGAGTCCGGCGTCGAACGTCGGCCGGGGTTTCAGGATTCCCGGGCGGCGGAACCTGAGCTGAAGGCTTTCGTTCCATCGCTCACCCGAGGTGAGTTCCCCGACCGGACTCAGCCGGTCCGAGCCGCATATCCAGCACCGCATGCCGGGAACCCTACTGGCCCTAGTCGATCCCCGTCCGCTCCACCCCCGCCACGATCCACCGCTGGAGGCACAGGAACACCAGCAGCAACGGCAGGATCGACACGGCGGCGGCCACGAACAGCTCGTGCAGCCGGATCACCTGGGACGTCGTGAAGGTCGACAGCACCACCTGCACCGTCCAGGCGCTCTGGTCCTGCCCGATGACCAGCGGCCACAGGAAGGAGTTCCACGCGCCGAGGAACACGATGGTCCCGACGGCGGCGAACACCGGCCGTGCGTTCGGCACGACGACCAGCCAGTACGTACGCCAGTACCCGAGCCCGTCGACCTGTGCCGCGTCCTCCACCTCCCGGGGAAACCCGAGGAAGTACTGCCGGAAGACGAAGCAGGCGAAGGCCGAGAACAAGGTCGGGACGATCAGTCCCCGGAGCGTGGAGATCCAGCCCAGCGAGGACACCAGCACGAAACTCGGTACGAACGTCACGGCGGCCGGGACCAGGAGGGTGCCGAGGACGCCGTAGAAGACCTTGTCCGCGTGCCGGTAGGGGATGCGGGCGAGGCCGTAGCCCGCGAGGGAGGTGAGGAGCAGGGTGCCGAGTGTGGTCGCGACGGCGATCAGCGCGGAGTTGAGGAGGGAGCGGGCGAAGGGCACGGAGGGATCGTCGAACAGCTCCCGGACGTTCCCCCACCTCAACTCACCCGGCAGGAAGGTCCATTCGGGCGAGGTGATGTCCTGCTCGCTCGACAGACCGTTGCGGACCAGCAGATAGAAGGGGATCAGGAAGAGCAGGGCGAGCGCGATCAGCAGCACCAGCCGCAGTGCCCGCCCGGCCCGCACCAGGGCGTCATCCATCGGCGTCCGTCCTCCCCAGCCGCAGCCACCGCGCCTGCCCCACCGTGACGACGGCGACGACCAGTGCGAGGATCACCGCCCCCGCACTGCCGAGCCCGAGGTTCTGCCCCTGCCCGAGGGCGGTGTAGTAGAGGTAGACCAGCGGCGGCCGGGCGTACGGCGGATACCCCCTGGCGTCGGACAGCAGGTTGTAGAACTCGTCGAAGGCCTGGAAGGCGTTGACGACGAGCAGCAGCACCACCGCGACCGAGGTGGCCCGCAGCTGGGGCAGCGTGATGTGCCGCAGCACGGTCCAGCCGGGCCGGGCCCCGTCCACGGCGGCCGCCTCGTACAGCGCGGGGTCGATCCGCTGCAGCCCGGCGAGGAAGAGGATCATGTAGAACCCGGCTTGCAGCCACAGCCGTACGGTGACGACGACCAGCCAGTACCAGGGCGGCTCGGTGGTGGACAGCCAGGCGACCGGATCGCCGCCGAACCACCCCAGCACGGTGTTCGCGAGCCCGAACCGCACCCCGTTGAACAGGGACATCTTCCACACGAGCGCCGCGACGACGTAACTGCACGCGGCGGGCAGGAAGAACACCGACCGGAAGAAGGCCCGGGCGCGCCTGAGCCGGTTGACCATCAGCGCGAGGGCGAGCGAGCACACGTACGTGACGGGCACGATGAACGCGGTGAAGACGAGGAAGGTCCGCAGGCTGTCGACGAACGGGGCGTCCCGCAGTATCGCCGTGTAGTTGTCCAGTCCGACGAAGTGCGTGGGCGTGACGGTGTTGTGCGCGTCGAAGAAGCTGAGCGCCGCGCTCCACAGCAGCGGGACGTACGTGAACAGGGCGAGGCCGAGGGCGAAGGGCCCGACGAAGACCCAGAACCACAGGGTGTTCCGCCTGCTCACGACTTCTTCTTCGCATTCTTCTTCGCATTCTTCTTCGCGCGGTCGAGCTCGGCGGACACCTTCCGTACGACGGCCCGCAGTTCGTTCTCCGGACCGGCACCGCCCTTGATGATCCGGCTGAGCGCGTCCTGGTAGGCGGTCTGGCTGGCCGGGGTCCACAGCAGGGGCTGGGCGTAGCCGTGCTCGGTGGTGAAGCGGACGGCGTCGGCGGCAGCGCCCGACTTCAGCTTGGTGGCCTTCTCGGCGAGGGAGATCCGGGCGGGGATGTGGAAACCGTAGGAGAGGGCGAAGTCCTCCTGGTAGTCGGTGCGTTCGACCCACAGCCACTTCACGTACGCCTTGGCGGCCTCCTGATGCCTGCTGCGCGCGCTGACGACGGCGCCGTACGCACCGACGGGAACGGCGGGTCGGCCGGCGCTGCCGTCCTTCGGGAAGGGCAGCACCCCGAAGTCGTCGCCGAGCGCCTTCTGCACCTGGGGCAGCGCCCACAGTCCGGACCACTGCATGGCGGTCAGTCCCTGGAGAAGGGCGGAGGGGTCGGCCCAGTCGGCGGGTGCGCCGAGGAGGAGGGACTTGTCGGCGTAGAGCTGGTGGAGCTTGCCGAGGGTGCGGGCGGCGCAGGGGTCGTCGAAGCCGGGCTTGCCGTCGTCGGTGACGAGCCGGAGTCCCGCCGCGTAGAGCGGAGTTCCGCCAAGGACCCCCGCTCCCCCGTCGTTGCCGAGGAAGAGTCCCTTGACCTTGTCGCTGGTGAGTCTCCTCGCGGCGTCGACGAGGGCGTCCAGGGTGGCGGGCGGTTCGACTCCCGCGTCTGCGAGCAGGCTCTTGCGGTAGTAGAGCAACTGCGTGTCGACGACCTGGGGAATGCCCCAGATCTTCCCGTCGTGGGTCTTGGGCGTGAGGACGGCCGGGTTGAAGTCGTCCTCGACCCCGTCGAGGAGATCGGTGAGGTCCACGACCTGGCCGCCCTGGATCTGGTCGAGCGTGGGGCTGCCCTCGAAGACGTCCGGGCCGGCGCCGGTGAGCAGGGCGGCGGCGGTCTGCTGGTCGTAGTCGCCCGGCCGCCACTGCACGCCGATGTCGGCCTTGCGGTACGCGGCGGCGTACCGCTGCACGGCCTGCTGGGTGCCGGCCTCGCCGTACTGGTGGTACCACTGCGACAGCGTCGGCCCCGAGCCTGCCCCGCGCCCCGTGTCGGACCCGCATGCCGTGAGCAGTCCGGCGCCCGCACCCGCCGCCAGAAGCGTCCTGCGGCTGATGCTCCTCATCGTGTGCCCCCTGACGTCGGTCGTCGTTGCACGGCACAACGATCAACCGTGCGCCGGGATTACGGAGGGGGTGTTGCGGTGGTGTGTCACACCTTGAGAGCACCGAATTCCACGCCTGTCAGCCGCACCGAGGCATCCCAGAGCATGCTCGCCACCTCGTCGTTGAGCGTCCAGGGCGCCCGCCAGGACGGCGCGGGCTCACCCCGCCACATCGCGAACGACGGCCCGAAGAAGGCGTCCCGTCGTACGCCGGCCGCGGTCGCCGCGTACAGCGTGGGCAGCGCGCCCGCCTCCGCCGGCTGGGCGAAGACCCGGTTGCCGATCTCCATGACCCGCTCGGCGCCCCTGCGCCCCTCGGCGCGCGGCCCTGCGGTCTGGAGGTTGGTGGCGGCGTAGCCGGGGTGGGCGGCGGCCGCGACGAGGTCGGCGTGGTGCCTGGTCAGCCTCCACGCCAACTCGTGTGTGAACAGGAGGTTGGCGGTCTTGGACCGGGCGTAGGCGACCCAACGCCGGTACCGGCGCTCGCTGTTGAGGTCGTTGACGTCGATGTTGGCGAGGGCGTGCATCATGCTGGAGACGGTCACGACGCGGGAGCCCGGGGTGGCGAGCAGGGCGGGCAGCAGCAGCCCGGTGAGGGCGAAGTGCCCGAGATGATTGACCCCGAACTGCGTCTCGAACCCGTCCGCGGTCGTTCCGTACGGCGGCGCCATCACACCCGCGTTGTTGACGAGCAGGTCGATCCGCTCGTACGGCACCCGGTCCGCGAAGTCCCGCACGGACGCCAGATCCCCGAGGTCCAGCCGCTCCACCTCGACCTCGGCCCCCGGCACCTCCGCCACGATCCGCTCCCCGGCGTCACGCCCCCGCGCCTCACTCCGGCACGCGAGCACCACGCGGGCCCCCTTGCGGGCGAGCTCCCGTGCGGTGACGTATCCGAGGCCGCTGTTGGCGCCGGTGACGATGGCCAGGCGGCCGGTCTGGGCAGGGATGTCCTGCGCGGTCCAGCCCATGGGGCTCCTCCAGGCAGCACTCGTCGGACGGACCGACAGCTCGGCCCTGGGCTGACGGCTCCAGCGTAGGCGCGACGACCACGGTTCCCCCGACGCCGTGCCGCCCGCCTGCCCGGCAGCCGGTGAAGTTCCTACACCGGCTGCGGCGGAAGAGCGGCCGCCCGCCGGATTCGCCGCTACCTGCGCCTCACGCTTCCTGATCCGCTGGCGGCGCGGACAGAACCTTGGTGGCACCGGCGTCTCGCGAAGGGCGTCGAGGGGTGGTGAGCCCCGGCCGGGAGGCACCCCCGTCCGGGAGGCGCCTACGGCCGGGCGGATTTTTCCCGGTGAACGGCACAACTTTTTCCGGTGAGGGCGCATCCAACACAATGACCTTCATCCATCCATTCGCCCGATGGAGGCGGATGCGCCATGTCTCTGTTCCCTCACCACTTCTCCCGTCGCGGCACGGTCGCCCTGCTGACCGCCGCGCTCGCCGGGCTCACGGCCGGCGGAGCCGCATGGGGCGTGACCTCGACGGCGGCGCAGGCGTCGGCCGGGGTCCGCACCTGCTCCGCGAGCGATCTCTACCTCTCCATGGGCCGCAAGGAGGGCGCGGCCGGATCGCTCTACTGGACCATCCGGTTCACCAACACCAGCACCACCAAGTGCGCCCTGCGCGGCTACCCGGGCGTCAGCGCCCTGGACACCGCACACCGGCAGATCGGACCGGCCGCCACCCGCACCGGCGAGTCCTACTCGACGGTGACGCTCACCCCCGCCCACTCCACCCTCGCGGTCATCCGCACCACCAACGGCCCCGTCGGCGGGCCCTGTCTGCGCACCGGCACCTACCTGCGGATCTACCCGCCGGCCTCGCACACCGCGACCCTCGTCCCGGCTCGCTGGACGATCTGCTCCAACGTCTTCCAGGTCGGCCCGGTCAACAACGAGGGCACTGTCTGACAGTGCCGTCGAGCAGCACAGGGGGCGCCACCCCCGCACAGGGTGTACGGCTGACTTCCTGAGCTGGGAAGTCAGCCGTCCGCCACACCTGGAGGGCACTCTCAGGGCACATCGCCCAGAGTCGCCTCCATCATGCTGGCTGTCCGATCTTCTTCCGCCTCCCACAAGTGGGTATAAACGTTCAGCGTGATCGACGGCTTGGCGTGGCCAAGCCTCATCTGTACTTGCTTCGGCGTCGCCCCGTTCTTGATCAGCACTGAGGCATAGAAGTGCCGCAGATCGTGATAGAACGTCCAGGTCATTCGCAGCCGCGCTCAAGAGAGGCTTCAGATCCTCGAAGGTCGGTCCAGATGGTTTTCCGAGCTTGTCGACGGCGGAATTCACGGCGTACATGGAGTCTCTTGATCGATTGATCGCGGTGATCATGTCGGTGTAGCGCTGGTCGCAGACCGCGTTGACCTCCTTTGTCCAATTGATGAGGGTGAAGGAGGGTTGAAAATAGCGATCCTTGATCAGGAGTACCCCCGCCAAAATCCCGGCCAGGCTTGCGGCGACGGCGATCCATCCAGCGACGCGCCGCGGGAGCGTCCGGCGCAGCTGCTCGTTGCTGTCGCCCCTCTATTCGTCTCGCACAGGGAATGAATGCCAGTACTGCCCGTCGATGGCTACGAAGACGCACCCATTTCGCCCGGATGCCCGAGCTGGGCCTACCGAGGGGCATGGCTGTCCGCGCGGGGATGAACCCCGGTGAACGGGCTTGGACCAGCTTCTGGTCAACCCGGACAAACCTGCAGAGCGGGTTACGCGGGCTCGGTTCCGCCAGATACGCGTGCTCGGCGGCCGCCACGGCGCGTGACGCAGCCTAGTGCCGCATCAGACAACCTTCGCCCTGTTGTGCGGTTGTGACCTGTACGGTCCTCGGATCGGGAGAGTAGGTCCGACTTGTGTGGTCGAGTCCTAATTGCTGGTTCCGTAGGCGGCCATGAACATGTCCAGCAGTCCGTCGACCGCGTCCTCGTCGATGGGGCGGGTTGACAGCAGGCTGCGGTAGTACAGCGTGCCGCACAGCACCTCGGCGGCGAATTCCAGATTCGCTTCCGCGGTCAGTTCACCAGTGCGCTGGGCGCGGGTGATTCGGTCGAGGGTGCTCTGCTCGACGGTGACCAGGAATCGTTCGTGCAGGGTCGCCCGCAGCGTTGAATCGGCCTGCGCCTCGGCGATGACTGCGCGGTAGACGGGGCCGATCGGCGGGCTGGAGAGGGCGAGGCCCGAGCGTAGGAACTGTTCGCGCAAATCCGCGCGAACGTCCCCGGTGTCGCGATAGTCCAGGTCGCTGGTCCACACGCGGCTGAGCGCGTCGAGCAGCAGCGCCGGCATGGACGGCCAGCGCCGGTAGATCGTGTGTTTTCCGACCCCGGCCCTCCGGCCGACCGCCTCGATGCTCAGGCCCGCGTATCCGACCTCCGCAGCCAGATCGAGGGTTACCTGCAGCAGCTCTTCGGTGCGCGCGGCGCCTCGGCGCCTCGGCGTGGCGGGCGTGTCGGTCATGCCACCATCCTAACGGCACATGGCGTGCCGTTGACAATGTCGAGGGCTGCGCGCAGTATTCAGACTCGATCGGCACGTCGCGTGCCGATGTCGGATGTGGCGACACGTCGCCACCCACGCGCCCAAGATCCAGCACATCAGACCCTCAAAGGGAGATCTGCCATGAGCAGCACCGAAAGCAGCACGCACGAGGGATTCACGGCCGAGGAGCGGGCCGCGATGAAGGACCACGCCCAAGAACTGAAGACGGCAGCCCGCCGCAGCTCGCGCGCGGACAAGGCGGCGGAGGCGGAGCGGGACGTGCTCGCGAAGATCGCCGAGATGCAGGACTCGGACCGGATCATGGCTGAGCGGATCCATGCCGTCATCACAGCCAGCGCCCCGGCCCTCGCGCCGAAGCTCTGGTACGGGATGCCCGCCTACGCGCTGGACGGCAAGGTCGTGTGCTTCTTCCAGAGCGCGGAGAAGTTCAAGGCGCGCTACGCGACGCTCGGGTTCAGCGACCAGGCGAAGCTGGACGAGGGCACGATGTGGGCGGCCGGTTTCGCCCTGACCGAGGTGACGGCCGAGGTGGAGGCGCGGATCGGTGCGCTCGTGAAGCAGGCGGTGAGCTAAGGCGCGCCCGGTGAACGGGCTGGGCCTGTGGCACCTTAGCGTGCTCGGCGGCCTGGCGCTGCTGGTACAGCATCTGCTGCGCGCCTTCACTGACGACGTCGAGGCGCCAGGCTGACCACAGCAGGTGGCAAATCCTGCCAACTACATGCTCAGTCGCAGATGTGACGCGCCGTCCGGGTGCCGCTTCGGACGGCGCGCGTGCGCCAGGCTGGGCCGATGGCAGAGCGAGTGCGGGTCCGCGAGATCGATGACGCCGAGGGCAGACGGCTGCTGCGGATCACCCGCAGGGGCACCGGGTCGGTGGTGACCTGGCGGCGGGCCCAGATGGTGCTGCTGTCCGCCCAGGGCATGCCCGTGGCGAAGATCGCCGAGGTCACGTTCACCAGCGCGGACCGGATCCGGGACGTGATCCACAACTTCAACACCGACGGCTTCGACTCGCTCTACCCCAAGTACAAGGGCGGGCGACCCAAGACCTTCACCCTCTCGGAACGCCGTGAGATCAAGAAGATCGCCAAGTCCAAGCCGGCCGAACACGGCCTGCCGTTTTCGAATGATGCACGAAGGGGCGCCACCCCCGCACAGGGTGGCGCCCCTCCTCTTTCGTGCGCCGGAGCCGCCGCCGATCGGTCTGAGGGTCGGGGACCGACGGCGGCTCCGGGGTCAGGGGAGGCTGGGCGCTGCGGCCGGGCCTCCGGGGGAGGTCAGCGGTGGTCGCTGCCCTCCGACTGGGTGGCCGCGCGGCCTGCCTCGAGGCGGGCGACCGGGATGCGGAACGGGGAGCAGGAGACGTAGTCCAGGCCGGCCTCGTGGAAGAAGTGGACCGACTCGGGGTCGCCGCCGTGCTCGCCGCAGACGCCGAGCTTCAGGTCGGGACGAGTCTCGCGGCCCGCCTTCGCCGCCGCCTTCACCAGGGAGCCGACGCCGTCCTTGTCGATCGTCTCGAAGGGGCTGACGCCGAAGATGCCCTTCTCCAGGTAGGCCGTGAAGAACGAGGCCTCCACGTCGTCGCGGCTGAAGCCCCACACCGTCTGGGTCAGGTCGTTCGTGCCGAAGGAGAAGAACTCCGCCGCCTCCGCGATCTGGCCGGCCGTGAGGGCCGCTCGCGGCAGCTCGATCATCGTGCCGATCGCCAGCTTCAGCCGGGTACCGGTGGCCGCCTCGACCTCGGCGATGACCTGGTCCGCCTCCTCGCGGACGATCTCCAGCTCCTGGACCGTGCCGACGAGCGGGATCATGATCTCGGCGCGCGGGTCGCCCTTGCCGTTCTTGCGCTCGGCCGCGGCCTCGGCGATGGCGCGGACCTGCATCGTGAACAGGCCGGGGATGACCAGGCCCAGGCGGACGCCGCGCAGGCCCAGCATCGGGTTCTGCTCGTGCAGACGGTGGACAGCCTGGAGCAGGCGCAGGTCGTTCTCGTGCGGCTCCTGGCGGGACTCGGCCAGGGCCACGCGGACCGACAGCTCCGTGATGTCGGGCAGGAACTCGTGCAGCGGCGGGTCGAGCAGACGGATGGTCACGGGCAGACCGTCCATCGCCTCGAACAGCTCGACGAAGTCCTTCTTCTGCAGGGGCAGCAGCTCCCGCAGGGCGGCCTCGCGCACCTCCTCGGTGTCCGCGAGGATCAGCTTCTCGACCATCTCGCGGCGCTCGCCGAGGAACATGTGCTCCGTGCGGCACAGGCCGATGCCCTGGGCGCCGAAGCGACGGGCGCGCAGCGCGTCCTCGGCGTTGTCCGCGTTGGCGCGCACCCTCAGGCGGCGCTTGCGGTCGGCGAAGGCCATCATGCGGTGCACGGCCTCGACCAGCTCGTCGGCGTCGTCGGCGCCCGGGTGCATCCGGCCCTCGAAGTACTCCACGACGGGGGACGGGACCACCGGGACCTCGCCGAGGTACACCTTGCCGCTGGAGCCGTCGATGGAGATCAGGTCGCCTTCCTCGACGACGTGACCACCGGGGACCGTCATACGGCGGCGCTTGGTGTCGACCTCCAGCTCCTCGGCGCCGCAGACACAGGTCTTGCCCATGCCGCGCGCGACCACGGCCGCGTGGGAGGTCTTGCCACCGCGGGAGGTCAGGATTCCCTCGGCCGCGATCATGCCGTCGAGGTCGTCGGGGTTGGTCTCCCGGCGGACCAGGATGACCTTCTCGCCCGAGCGGGACCACTTCACGGCGGTGTACGAGTCGAAGACCGCCTTGCCGACCGCGGCGCCCGGCGAGGCCGCGATGCCCCGGCCGACCTGGTCGGCCTTGGCGTGCTCGTCGAAGCGCGGGAACATCAGCTGCGCCAGCTGGGCGCCGGTGACGCGCTGGAGCGCCTCGGTCTCGTCGATCAGGCCCTGGTCCACCAGCTGGGTGGCGATGCGGAAGGCCGCGCCCGCCGTGCGCTTGCCGACTCGGGTCTGGAGCATCCAGAGCTGGCCGCGCTCGATGGTGAACTCGATGTCGCAGAGATCCTTGTAGTGGTTCTCCAGGGTCTCCATGATCTGCATGAGCTGGTCGTACGACTTCTTGTCGATCGACTCCAGCTCCGCGAGCGGGACCGTGTTGCGGATGCCCGCGACCACGTCCTCGCCCTGCGCGTTCTGCAGGTAGTCGCCGTAGACGCCCTGGTGGCCGGAGGCGGGGTCGCGGGTGAAGGCGACGCCGGTGCCGGAGTCGGGGCCGAGGTTGCCGAAGACCATGGAGCAGACGTTCACCGCGGTGCCCAGGTCACCGGGGATGCGCTCCTGGCGGCGGTACAGCTTGGCGCGGTCGCCGTTCCAGGAGTCGAAGACCGCCTTGATGGCGAGGTCCATCTGCTCGCGCGGGTCCTGCGGGAAGTCCCGGCCGGCCTCGGTCTTGACGATCTTCTTGAACTTGGTGACCAGCTTCTTCAGGTCGGCCGCTTCGAGGTCCGTGTCGACGGTGACCTTCTTGGCCGCCTTGGCCGCCTCGAGAGCCTCCTCGAAGAGCTCACCGTCGACGCCGAGGACGGTCTTGCCGAACATCTGGATGAGGCGGCGGTAGGAGTCCCACGCGAACCGGTCGTCACCGGCCTGCTTGGCCAGGCCCTGCACCGACTTGTCGGAGAGGCCGATGTTCAGGACGGTGTCCATCATGCCGGGCATGGAGAACTTCGCGCCGGAGCGGACGGAGACCAGCAGGGGGTTGTCGGCCTGGCCGAGCTTCTTGCCCATGTTCTGCTCGAGGGCGTCGAGGTGCGCACTCACCTCGTCACGCAGTGCCGCGGGCTCTTCACCGCTCTCCAGGTAGACCTTGCAGGCCTCGGTGGTGATGGTGAAGCCGGGAGGGACCGGAAGACCCAGGTTGGTCATCTCGGCGAGGTTGGCGCCCTTGCCGCCGAGGAGGTCCTTGAGGTCCTTGTTGCCCTCGGTGAAGTCGTAAACGAACTTCGCTACGTGGGATTCTTTGTTTTCCGACACGGGTCTCGACTCCTTGAGGCCGCGGTGGCTGCCCTGACGGCGAGGAACATACCCAGATCGAAGGCGTCTGGGTACGTCCACTTGTGCGTCATGGGCCTGTAACCAGTCGTCCGCCAGCGGATCGAAAGTCAAAGCTTGACAAGCTCAGCGGGGCTGATGTTTTCACTTCTTGAAGACAGCAAGCCCCACAGGGCCGCTTTTCCGCTCAGATGAGCGCACTGCCAGCACATCTGATTTCGATCGATGAACGATCAAGGGGTGGCACCGAGTGCCACCCCTTGGAGAAGTGCAGTCGCCCATGATCCGCTCATCTGAGCGCAACCCTTATCAAGGGTGGCGAGAATCACGCTGCCACAGGAGACCGGATTTCACCATGCGGACGCCTTCTGAGACCGAAAACAATCAGAAACCCACACGTCACACGCCCAGCGCGAGGAGTCGCTCCTCCACCCGCTCCGGCGCGTACAGATGCTCCACGACCAGCGCCCCGGCACCCAGCAGCCCGGCCCGCTCACCCAGCCGGGACGTCACGACGTCCAGGTGGGCCGTGGAGCGGGGCAGCGCCCGCTGGTAGAGCAGCTCCCGGACACCGGTGAGGAAGGGGGTTCCGGCCAGATCCCCGGCGATCATCAGGACGCCCGGATTGAGCAGGGTCACGACCGTCGCCAGCACGTCCCCGACCCGGCGCCCGGCCTCCCGGGCCAGCGCGGCCGCCTCCGGGTGCCCGGAGGCCAGCAGGTCCCGTACGTCCGAGCCGGACGCGGCAGGCACCCCGGACTCGGCCAGCCGCCGGGCCACGGCGCCGCCGCTGGCGACGGCGGCGAGACAGCCGTACGAACCGCACCGGCACAGCGCCTCGGTGCCCACCCGGATGTGCCCGATGTCGCCCGCGCCGCCATCGACGCCCCGGTAGATCGAGCCGTCGACCACGACTCCGGCACCTATGCCCGTGGACACCTTGACCAGCACGAACGCCGAGCAGTCGCGGTGTCCGGTGCGCTGTTCGCCGTAGGCCATGAGGTTGGCGTCGTTGTCCACCAGGACCGGGACCGCGGGGGCGCCGGTGTGCTCGGTGAAGGCGCGGGAGAGGCGGCCCCGTATGTCGTAGCCGTCCCAGCCCGGCATGATCGGCGGCTGCACCACCCGGCCGGTCTCGCTGTCCACCGGCCCGGGCACCGCGAGCCCGATGCCGCACACCTCCTCCGCCCGGTGCCCCGCCTTGACCAGCAACTCACCGAACCAGCGGCCGAGTTCACCCAGTACGACCTCGGGTCCGTCCTCGACGACCAGGGTGCCGGAGTGTTCGGCGAGGATCTCGCCGGCCAGGGTGAGGACGGCCGCCCGGGCGTGCCGGGTGTCGAGGTCCGCGGCGAGCACGACCGCGTGGGAGTCGTCGAACTCCAGGGTGATGGAGGGGCGCCCGCCGAGCGGCGAGTCGACCGGGCCGCCGGCGCCCTCGCGCAGCCAGCCGGCCCGGAACAGCCGGTCGAGGCGATGGCCGACGGTGGCGCGGGAGAGTCCGGTGGCCTGCTGGAGGGCGCCGCGGGTCACGGCCCGCCCACTGCGCACCAGTTCGAGCAGATCGCCGGCGCTGGCCTGACTGCCGCCCTTGCCTGCCCTGCCGGGCCGTCCGGTCATGCACACCCCCTTGTGTTTCTCAAGCTTGCCTTACATATTGAGTTTTGCGTGTTAAATAGACGTAACCCTGCGGTAGCCACAACCAAACCCGGTCAGCCGGACGTCTTCGGGGAGCCCCGAGTGGATCGCACTGCCCAGCTCACTGCCCGTGTCACGGAACGCGAGATCGCATACGATCCGCCGGCCGCGTACACGTCCCTGCACGTCAGGGCGGCCGGGGTGCTGGAGGCGAACTGGACGGGCAGCTCGACCGTGCCCTCCCGGAGCCTGTATCCGCACCAGTGGTCGTGGGACTCGGCGTTCATCGCGATCGGCCTCAGGCACCTCTCGCCGCTGCGGGCGCAGACGGAGCTGGAGACGCTGCTGGCGGCCCAGTGGGGCGACGGGCGCGTCCCGCACATCGTCTTCAACCCCTCCGTACCGCTCGACGCGTACTTCCCGAGCCCCGACTTCTGGCGCTCCTCGACCGCGGGGCGCGCTGCGGGCGCCCCGCGCACCGTACAGACCTCCGGCATCGTGCAGCCACCGGTGCACGCGCTGGCGGCCTGGCTGGTGCACTGCGCCGACCCCGGCCTGTCGCGGGCGCGCGGCTTCCTCGCGGGGGTGTATCCGCGGCTGGCCGCCTGGCACCGGTATCTGCTGCACCGGCGGGACCTGGGCGGGGGCGGTCTGGTGTCCGTCGTGCACCCCTGGGAACAGGGTATGGACAACAGCCCCTGCTGGGACGCCCCGCTCGCCCGCGTCACCCCGGCCCCGGCCCGCTCCTTCCGCCGCGCCGACCTCGACCACGGCGCCGCCGAGGACCGGCCGACGGACCTGGACTACGGGCGGTACGTGCGGCTGGCCGCGGACTACCGGGACTCCGGATATGCCGACGGGGCAGACACGGGGGCGGCCCGCCGGGCCTCGGTCGAGGGCGGTGGCGGGAGACGGGCGGGCGAGTTCGCTGTGGAGGACCCCGCGTTCAACGCCCTGCTCATCGCCTCCGAGCACGCGCTGGCGCGGATCGCCGGGGCGCTGGGCGCGCCCGGCACCGCCCGCCACGCGCGCGCCGAGCGGCTGACTGCGGCCCTGGTCGACCGGCTGTGGGACCCGGCGAGCGGGATGTTCCTGTGCCGGGACCTGCGGGGCGGAGGGCTGGTTCCCGAGCGCAGCGTCTCCGGCCTCGTCCCGCTCCTCCTCCCCGGCCTTCCGCGCGACGTGGTCTCGGCCCTCGTCCGGACCCTCGGCGGCCCGCACTTCGGGCTCGGCGCCGGCACGAGGCTGGTGCCGAGCTACGACCTGGTCGGCGAGGCCTTCGACCCGCACCGGTACTGGCGGGGCCCGGCGTGGTTCAACACGAGCTGGCTGCTGGAGCGCGGGCTGCGCACCCACGGCGACCGGGAGCGGGCCGACGCGCTGCGGGATGCGGTGCTGAGCCTCGCCGGAGCCACCGAATTCGCCGAGTACGTCGACCCGTACACCGGCGAGGCATGCGGCGCGACCGGCTTCGGCTGGACCGCCGCACTCGCGCTCGACCTGCTCCACCAACCCGTGGGACACGACGTGTCCCCCACGGGCCCCGGCACGTTCGACAGGAGTGACAAGGGAGGGGACCGGGCATGACGGACCGGCATCATCTGCTCGTGCACGGGGCGACGTTCGCCGCCGTGGGCGACCGGGGCGACATCAGCGGGGTGCGGGGCGGCGGCGCCCCGGACGGGTTATTCGTACGGGACGCCCGGCACCTCAGCCGCTGGCAGCTCACCGTCGACGGCGCGGTGCCCGAGGTGCTCACGCCGGTCACGGACGGCGACACGACCCGCTGTGTGCTGGTGCCGCGCGGCGGCCGGCAGGAGCCGCCCGCCCACACGCTCTTCCGTGAACAGGCCGTCGGCGACAGCTCGTTCGTCGAGTCCCTGCGGGTGACCAGCAACCGCCCCGCGCCCACCACCGTCCGGCTCGCCATCACCGCCGACGCCGACTTCACCGACCAGTTCGAGCTGCGCTCCGACCACCGCACCTACGTCAAGGCCGGCGCCGTACGCTCCCGCCACGTCCTCGACGACGGCATCGAGTTCACCTACCGGCGGGCCGAATGGCGGTCCTGTACGACCATCACCGCCGACCCCGCGCCCGACGCCGTCGAGGAGACCGGCACCGGGGCCCGCCGCCTGGTGTGGACCCTGGACCTGGCACCCCACGGCACGGCCGAGCTGGTGCTGCGCGTGATGGCCCGCCCGCACGGCGACAGGCGCGCCCTGCGCGTGCCGCGCTCCCCCGCCTCGGTGAACGAACAGGTCCTCGCGCTGGAGGAGAGGTTCGTGGAGGGCGTGGCCTTCCCGACCGGCTGGCCGGAGCTGGCGGCGGCCTGCGCCCGCGGCCTGTCCGACCTGGCCGCGCTGCAGGTCCCGGCGACCGGACCGGACGGCGAGGAGCTGCGCGTCCCGGCGGCGGGCGCCCCCTGGTTCCTCACGCTGCTCGGCCGGGACGCCCTGCTCACCGCCCTGTTCACCCTGCCGTACCGCCCTCAGCTGGCCGCGGCCACACTCCCCGCGCTGGCCGCCACCCAGGCGACCGGGACCGCGGCGTCCAGGGTCGCCCAGCCCGGCAAGATCGTGCACGAGGTGCGGCACGGCGAGCTGGCGCACTTCGGGCAGGTGCCGTTCGGGCGCTACTACGGCTCGGTCGACGCGACCCCGCTGTTCCTGATCCTGCTCGGGGCGTACGTCGAACAGACCGGGGACGCCGTCCTGGCCCGCCGCCTCGAACCGCACGCCCGCGGGGCGATCGGCTGGATGCTGGACCACGGCGGGCTGACCTCGCGCGGCTATCTCGTCTACCGCGCCGACGAGGGCGGCCTCGCCAACCAGAACTGGAAGGACTCCCCCGGCGCGATCTGCTGGTCCGACGGCACCCGGCCCACCGGCGCGGTGATGGCGGCGGGCGCCCAGGGCTACGCGTACGACGCGCTGCGCCGCACGGCGTGGGTGGCGCGCACGGTGTGGGCCGACGAGACGTACGGCGCCCTGCTGGAACAGGCGGCGGCCGACCTGCGGGACCGCTTCCAGCGGGACTTCTGGATGCAGGAGCGGTCCTTCCCGGCGCTCGCGCTGGACGGGGAGGGTCACCAGGTCGACGCGCTGGCGTCGGACGCCGGGCATCTGCTGTGGTCGGGGCTGCTGGACAAGGAGTACGGCGAGGTGGTCGGCCGACGCCTCCTCGAACCGGACTTCTTCTCCGGCTGGGGCGTACGCACCCTCGCCTCCGGCCAGCCGGCGTACCACCCACTCTCCTACCACCGGGGGTCGGTCTGGCCGCACGACAACGCGCTGATCACGCTGGGCCTGGCCCGCTACGGCCTGCACGACGAGGCTCGTACGGTGGCGCACGCCCTGGTCGACGCGGCGACGGCCGCCGGACACCGGCTGCCGGAGGTGCTGGCGGGCTACGGCCGCGACACCCGTTCCGAGCCGGTCCCCTACCCGCACGCGTGCATCCGCGAGTCCCGCTCGGCAGCGGCTCCGCTCGCGCTGCTCACGGCGGTCGGAGGAGCCTAGCCCTCCGGGGGGCAGCCGTGTTCGCCGTTGGGGGTCTGCTTTGCCGGGTGTTTGCCCGGTGCTGTGAACAGGGGCGAAGGGCCGGCCGTAGGAGATGACGGCGGGCCAGGCGGGCCGGGGTCTCTCCGGCCCTGCCCAGCCTCCCCAGCGTGGCCCGCCGACTCCGTCACGGGTCTCGCACGGAAGGACCTCCGGGTTGCCTCAGCACACGAGCACGCGCCAGTCATCGGGTACGGCCGGGGGAGCCGAGGCTGTCCTCGACAAACGGGACGAGGAGCGAACGCCGGCCGCGAAACCGGCCGGCTCCACGGAGGCCGCGGAAGTCAGCCTCGAGAACGGCGCACCGGCGGCCGAGGTCGCGGACTGCATAGCCGAGGAAGCACCCGAGGAGACCGCCGAGAAGCCCACCGCGGAATCCACCGCGGAATCCACCGCGGAATCCACCGCGGAATCCCTCACGGGGCCTGCCGAGGAACCCGCCGCGCACGCCCCTGAGGAAGCCTCCAAGGAACCCACCGAGGAAGCGTCCGAAAAACCCATCGGGGAAACCGCAGAGCAAACCCCCGAAGCAACCGCCGGGGAAACCGCCGGGCAAGCCCCCGGAGCAACCGCCGACAAGGCCACCCCCCGCCCCACCCACCGCAGTTGGGCAGTCTGGTCCTCGCGGACGCGGTGGTGGCGGCGGTGGCGGGAGGCACACCCGACCGCCGGCCGGGTCCTCTCCGTGACCGTCGACGTGCTGGCCGCCCTCCTCGTCGTCGCCGCGCTCGTGATGCCCAACAGCGTCGTCAACCTCGGGCCCGAGAAGTTCCTGCGCATACCCGGAGAGGCCGTCATCGGCGCCGCGCTGATGCTCGCTCTGCCGCGCCGGCCCCGGATCGTGCTGGCCGCCGTGTCCGGGGTCGCGCTCGCCGCGATGACCGTGCTGAACCTGCTCGACATGGGGTTCAACCAGTACCTCGGCCGCAGCTTCAACCTCGTCCTCGACTGGAGCCTGCTCGGCGACGCGCAGTCGTACCTGGAGGACTCGCTGGGCCGCACGGCCACCCTCGCCGCCACCGCCGGTCTGATCGCCGTGATCCTGCTGCTGTTCGTGCTGCTGGCGCTGTCCACGGTCCGGCTGAGCAACCTCCTCGCCCGGCACACCGGCACCGCGACCCGCGGCACGCTGATCGCGGGCGTCGTCTGGATCACCTGCTCCTCGCTCGGCCTGCAGATCTCCGGCGTGCCCATCGCCTCGGACCGCACCGCCACCGCCGTGAAGATCCAGGCCCGCCGGGTGGCGGACACCCTGCGGGACGAGGCGGAGTTCCAGAAGGTGGCCAAGGTGGACGCCTTCGGCAACACCCCGCCCTCCCAGCTCGTGCCCGCCCTGCGCGGCAAGGACATGATCTTCACGTTCATCGAGAGCTACGGCCGCAGCGCCGTCGAGGACCCGATCATGGCGCCCGGCGTCGACAGCACCCTGGACGCGCGCACCCAGGCCCTCGCCAAGGCCGGCTACCACGCCAAGAGCGGCTGGCTGACCTCGGCGACCTACGGCGGCAGCAGCTGGCTCGGTCACTCCACCACGCTGTCGGGGCTGTGGATCAACAACCAGCAGCGCTACCGCACCGTCATGGCGAGCGACCACCTCAGCCTCACCAAGGCCTTCAAGAAGACCGGCGCGTGGAACACGGTCGGTGTGATGCCGGGTGTGCAGAAGGCCTGGCCGGAGCAGAGCTTCTACGGCCTCGACAAAGTCTACAACGCCTTCGAACTCGGCTACAAGGGACCGAAGTTCAGCTGGTCGACCATGCCGGACCAGTACGCGCTGGAGCAGTTCCAGCAGCGGGTGCACGGCCGGAAGCACGACAAGCCGATGATGTCGGAGCTCATCCTGACCTCCAGCCACCAGCCGTGGGCGCCGATCCCGAAGATGGTCGGCTGGGACCAGCTGGGCGACGGCTCGATCTTCAAGGGCATCCAGGCGGCGGGCAACAAGCCGGCGGACGTCATCGCCGACACCACCAAGTCCCGCGAGGAGTACGGCAAGTCGATCCAGTACTCGGTGACCGCGCTGACCGAGTGGCTGGAACGCTACGGCACCGACGACACCGTGCTCGTCTTCCTCGGCGACCACCAGCCGATCGCCCGCGTCAGCGGCAACCACGCCAGCCGTGACGTACCGATCTCGATCGTGGCCAAGGACCCGAAGGTCCTGGACAAGATCGCCGGCTGGGGCTGGACGGACGGCCTGCGCCCCGCGCACAACGCCCCCGTATGGAAGATGAGCGCGTTCCGCGACCGCTTCCTGACGGCGTACGGCTCGACTCCGCATCCGAAGAAGGGCTGATCACCAAGAAGGGCTGATCACCCGCGAGGAGGGCTGGTGCACCGGCCTGGCGGATCGGCGCCGCCGCAGGAGTGCGGACGCGACGCCCCCGCCGGGGCCCGGGGTGAAGCCCGGACGGTACCTCTGCGCGGCGCGCCGCCGGGGCTCCGGGCAGAGCCCGGACGGTCACCTCCTGGCCGACCGAGTCGGGTGGGTGGGCGGGCAAAAGAAGTCGGTCAGCCACCCGAGGTGTCCAGCTCCGCGTCCTCGCTGACGCTCGCGCAGTCGTACGGGTCCTTCAGCCAGCCGTCCGGCAGCACCACTCGGTTGTTGCCGGACGTGCGGCCGCGGGGGCCGTCCGCGCCGGCCGGCCAGGGCTGGTCGAGGTCCAGCTCGTCCAGGCCGGCCCGCAGCTCCGCCAGCGAGGACGTGATCGCGAGGCGCTTACGCATCTCCGAGCCGACCGCGAAGCCCTTCAGGTACCAGGCGACGTGCTTGCGGAAGTCGATGACACCCCGCGCCTCGTCACCGATCCACTCCCCGAGCAGGGTGGCGTGGCGGACCATGATGTCGGCGACTTCCCGGAGGGTCGGCCGCAGGCTGCATCCATCAGTGCCTTCGGCACGGGCTTCCGTACGTCCCTCGAAGGCCGCCACGAGGTCGGCGAACAGCCACGGGCGCCCCAGGCAGCCGCGCCCCACGACCACCCCGTCGCAGCCCGTCTCCCGCACCATCCGCAGCGCGTCCTCGGCCGACCAGATGTCGCCGTTGCCGAGCACCGGAATCTCCGGGACGTGCTCCTTCAGGCGGGCGATGGCGTCCCAGTCGGCGGTGCCGCCGTAGTGCTGGGCGGCCGTACGACCGTGCAGCGCGATCGCCGTGACCCCCTCCTCGACGGCGATGCGGCCGGCGTCGAGGTAGGTGATGTGGTCGTCGTCGATGCCCTTGCGCATCTTCATGGTGACGGGGAGGTCCCCGGCACCGGTGACGGCCTCGCGGAGGATGGCCCGCAGCAGGTTCCGCTTGTACGGCAGAGCCGAGCCTCCGCCCTTGCGCGTCACCTTCGGGACCGGGCAGCCGAAGTTCAGGTCGATGTGGTCGGCGAGGTCCTCCTCCGCGATCATGCGGACGGCCTTGCCGACGGTCGCCGGGTCGACGCCGTACAGCTGGATCGAGCGCGGCTTCTCGGTCGCGTCGAAGTGGATCAGCTGCATGGTCTTCTCGTTGCGCTCGACCAGCGCCCGGGTCGTGATCATCTCGCTGACGAACAGCCCCTTGCCACCGCTGAACTCCCTGCACAGGGTGCGGAAGGGTGCGTTGGTGATGCCGGCCATGGGGGCCAGCACAACGGGCGGCTGCACGGTGTGCGGGCCGATCTGCAAGGGCGACTCGGGCGTGGGCATTGCTCCATTGTCGCGTATCGGCAAAGATCATGTAACAGTCATTAGTTAGCCGCACTATTGAAATCGGCGTACGATGAGCCGCATGCCGGAGCTGAGCCACCGCCGACGTCTGCTCATCCTCGCGATCTGCTGCATGAGCCTGCTGATCGTGAGCCTCGACAACACCGTCCTGAACGTGGCGCTGCCCTCGCTGCAGCGGGACCTGGACGCTCCCACCTCGGGCCTGCAGTGGACGATCGACGCCTACACGCTGGTGCTGGCCTCGCTGCTGATGCTCGCGGGCTCCACCGCCGACCGGATCGGCCGCCGGAAGGTGTTCACGGCGGGCCTGGTCGTCTTCTCCACCGGCTCCCTGCTGTGCTCGCTCGCACCGAACCTGGACCTGCTGGTCGCCTTCCGCATGGTCCAGGCGGTCGGCGGCTCGATGCTCAACCCGGTCGCCATGTCGATCATCACCAACACCTTCACCGGCGCCCGTGAACGCGCCCGCGCGATCGGCGTCTGGGGCGGGGTGGTCGGCATCTCCATGGCGGCCGGACCGCTCGCCGGCGGACTGCTGGTGGAGTCGGTCGGCTGGCGCTCCATCTTCTGGGTCAACCTCCCGGTCGGCCTCGCGGCCCTGCTGCTGACCCTGCGCTTCGTCCCCGAGTCCCGCGCGCCCAAGGCCCGCCGCCCCGACCCGGTCGGCCAGGTGCTGGTGATCGCCCTGTTCGGCTCGCTGACGTACGCGATCATCGAGGCACCGGACTCCGGGCTCGGCACGGTCCTCCCCCTCGCCGTGGTGGCCGGCGCCGCGCTGCTCGCACTGCTCTGGTACGAGCCCCGGCGCACCGAACCCCTCATCGACCTGCGCTTCTTCCGCTCCGCTCCGTTCAGCGGGGCCACCGTGATCGCGGTCAGCGCCTTCGCCGCGCTGGGCGGCTTCCTGTTCCTGTCCACCCTGTACCTGCAGAACGTGCGCGGCCTCGACGCCCTGCACGCGGGCCTGTGGATGCTGCCGCTGGCCGGGCCGACGTTCCTGTGCGCGCCGCTGTCCGGACGGCTGGTGGGCAGCAGGGGGCCGCGGTTGCCGTTGCTGGTGGCGGGCGCCGCGATGACCGCCAGCGGGGTGCTGTTCGCCGCGTTCGAGGCGGAGACGTCCGATGCCACGCTGTTCGCCGGGTACGTGCTGTTCGGGATCGGGTTCGGGTTCGTGAACGCGCCGATCACCAATACGGCGGTGTCGGGGATGCCTCGGGCTCAGGCGGGGGTTGCGGCTGCGGTTGCCTCCACCAGCAGGCAGTTGGGGCAGACGCTCGGGGTGGCGGTAGTGGGAGCCGTACTCGCGTCCGGGATCGGCTCGTCGTCGTACAAGGACATGTTCGTGTCGGCGGCGCGGCCCGGCTGGTGGATTCTGACGGCGTGTGGGGTGGCCGTGCTGGTGCTCGGCCTGGTCAGCAGTGGGCGGTGGGCTCGGCGGACCGCTGAGCGTACGGCTGAGATGCTGGAGTCGGCTGAGGCGCGGCAGGCTGTGGGGGCTTCTGAGCGGGCCTAGCCGCGGGTGGTGCGGCTCCCCTTCGCTATTTCGTGCAGCTTCTCCAAGCGCTCTCGGGTCTCCTCGTTCTTCGGGCTGTACGTCACCATCCGGGCCCCTGCCTCCGGCCCGAGCCACAGGTCCGTGTGTTCCAGGGTCAGGTGGCCCACGTACGGATTGAGGAACTCCTTGGTCTTGGTGCGACTGCCCACCACCTCGTAGCGCTCCCAGTTCTCGCGGAACTCGGGGGACTCCGTCTCCAGGCGCTTGAGGAGCATCTTCCAGGCGGGCTCGCCGAGGTGGCCGGCCATGGAGGCCCGCAGGCGGGCGGCCATCAGGCGCTGGCTGTCCTCCAGGTGCACGATGGCCGCGCGCCAGTCGCTGTTGGTGTACACGAGGAGCATGCAGTTGCGGTCCTCCGGCGGGACCGCGTCCAGGTCGCCCATGAGGCGGGCGTAGGTGCGGTTGTAGGCGAGGATGTCGTAGCGGCTGTTCTGGACGCAGGCCGGGATCGGCTCCAGGGCGCGGAGCACCTGGCGCAGGGTCGGGGTGACGCTGGGGCAGCTCGCGGCGGGGGTCGGGTCGGTGGCGCCGGCCAGCTGGAAGAGGTGGGCGCGCTCGCTGGCGTCCAGCATCAGGGTGCGGGCCAGGGCGTCCAGGACCTGCACGGAGACCTGGATGTCGCGGGCCTGCTCCAGCCAGGTGTACCAGGTGACGCCGACCGCGGAGAGCTGGGCGACCTCCTCCCGGCGCAGGCCGGGGGTGCGGCGCCGGGTGCCTCGTGGCAGCCCGACCTGCTCGGGCGTGATGCGCTCACGCCGGCTGCGCAGAAAGGCGGCCAGCTCGTGCCGGCGGATCTCCGAACCCCGTGTCACCGGGGCGGCGGTCTCCTGGGCCATCGTGGTCATACCTCCAGGGTGCCGTCGCGCGGACACTGTTTCCAGGTGGTTCTTGTACCAGGACAAGAAGACTCTGGTACCAGTCTGAGGGCGCGCGCAGGCTCGGGGGCATGACAGAGACCGTCACGACTCCCGCCGTCCGCGCCCGGGCGGAATCCCCCGTGCTGAGCGGGCCGGGGCTGTTCACCGTTCTGCTGGCCGCGGCGCTGCCGTTGGTCGACTTCTTCATCGTCAATGTCGCCCTGCCCACCATCGGTGCCGATCTCGCCGCGGGTGAGGCCGTGCTCGAACTGGTCGTGGCCGGGTACGGGGTCGCCTACGCGGTGCTGCTCGTGCTCGGCGGGCGGCTCGGGGACCTGTTCGGGCGCCGGCGGCTGTTCCTCGGGGGCATGGCCGCCTTCGGGCTGACCTCGCTGGCGTGCGGGCTGGCCCCGGGTGCCTGGAGCCTGGTCGCGGCGCGGGTCGCACAGGGCGCGTCGGCGGCGGCCATGCTGCCGCAGGTGCTCGCCACCATCCAGGCCGCCACGAGCGGCGGCCGGCGGGCCAGGGCCATGAGTCTGTACGGCGCCACGGCCGGGCTGTCGATGGTGGTGGGGCAGATCCTCGGTGGCGTGCTGGTCGCCGCGGACATCGCCGGGAGCGGATGGCGGTCGATCTTCCTCGTGAACGTGCCGGTCGTGGTGCTGGGCCTGGTGCTGGCCGTGCGGTTCGTGCCGGAGACCCGGTCGCAGCGCCCGGAGCCCGTCGACGGGCCCGGCACCGTCCTGCTCGCGGTGTCCCTGCTGACGCTGCTGGCTCCGCTCACCGAGGGACGGGCCGCGGGCTGGCCGCTGTGGACGTGGCTGTCGCTGGCCGCGTTCCCGCTCGCCGCGGCCGCGTTCTACGCGGTGGAGCGACGGGCGGACCGGCAAGGGCGGACGCCGCTGGTGCCGCCGAGCCTGTTCGCGCTGGCGTCGCTGCGGCGGGGGCTGGTGCTGATGCTGCCGTTCTCGATCGGGTTCAGCGGGTTCATGTTCGTCATCGCGCTGGCGCTGCAGCAGGGGGCCGGGCTCGGGCCGGTGCAGGCGGGACTCGCGCTCGCGCCGATGGCCGTGGTGTTCCTGTTCGTCTCGCTCGCCGGGCCGCGCCTCGTCGCCCGGTTCGGCACCCGGGTGGTCACCGCCGGGTCCGCCGTGCAGGGCGTGGGCGTGCTGCTGATCGTCCTGGCCGCCTGGCGGGACTGGCCGCACCTGGACTTCGGCTCGCTGCTGCCGGGCGCGGCCGTCGCCGGGGCCGGGCAGGCGCTCCAACTCCCCAACCTGATGCGGATCGTGATGTCCGAGATGCCGCCGGCCCGGGCGGGCGTCGGCAGCGGTGTGATGGTGACCACCCAGCAGTCCGCGCTCGCCCTGGGCGTGGCCACCCTCGGCACCCTCTTCCTCACCCTCGTCCCGCACCTGGGCATGCGGGACGCGCTGGTCATCACCCTGCTGGTGCAGCTGGCCGGGATCGTCCTGACCGGTCTGCTCGGCCTGCGGCTGCCCCGCACGGTCGGCTGAGCCGGGACACGGCTTGGCCAACTCGCCGTGAATGACTCCCTGTCGATGTTGGTCCTGCTGCACACTCCTGCCGTCGAGGTGTGGTCGAGGTGTGCCGGACGCGGGGAGGCGTCATGCCGCAGGACAACAGCACGAGCAAGGTCAGCCGCTGGGACCAGCACGGCCGGGAGCACGTGGTCCGGGTGCAGCGCACGGGTGTGCAGCGCACGATCAGATGCGACACCTGCGGCTGGCGCAAGAGCGCCCAGTTCCTGCCCTGGCTGAAGGCGCAGGAGCATCTGGCAGAGGCCCACCAGGCGACGGTGGACCCGGCGGGCACCCGGCAGCCGTCCCGCTGACGGCGGGTAGGGGCGATGACTTCCGGCGGCGGCAGGAGTCGTACGTACGACGACGACGGCTGACCGGAGGGCCGAGGGCCATGACCGCACTGCACGACACCCTGCGCCGGTACGTGGACGACGGGACCGTGCCCGGCGCGGTGGCCCTGGTCGCCCGCGGGAACGAGGTCGAGGTGGTGACCGTCGGCCACGCGGACGTCGGCGGCCGCGCCCCGATGGCGCGGGACTCCCTCTTCCGGATCGCCTCGATCACCAAGCCGGTGACCGCGGCGGCGGTGCTGATGCTGGTCGAGGACGGCCGGATCCGTCTCGACGATCCGGTGGACGAGTGGCTGCCTGAGCTGGCCGAGCCGATGGCCGTGCGGACGCCCGCGAGCCCGCCGGACGACCTGGTGCCGGCGGCCCGCCCGATCACGGTCGAGGACCTGCTCTCCTCCCGGGCCGGCTGGGGCTTCCCCTCCGACTTCACCCTGCCGGCGGTACAGGTGCTGTTCGAGGTCCAGAAGGACGGCCGCGCCCCGCAGGCCTACCCGGCCCCGGACGCCTGGCTGGCCGCCCTGGCCCGGGTGCCACTGCTGTACCAGCCGGGCGCGGCCTGGCTCTACGGCACCTGTTCCGATCTGCAGGGTGTGCTGATCGCGCGGGTGTCCGGCCGTAGCCTCCCGGAGTTCCTGGCCGAGCGGGTCTTCGAGCCGCTCGGCATGACGGACACGGCATTCGAGGTGCCCACGGACAAACGGGACCGGTTCACCACGTACTACCGGCGGGGCACCGGTGGCACCCTGGAGCTCGCGGACACCCCGGACGGCGAGTGGAGCCGGATGCCCGCCTTCCCGTCCGGCGGCGGCGGTCTCGTCTCGACCGCCGACGACTACCTGGCCTTCGCCCGCATGCTGCTGGGTGCCGGCGAGGCGAACGGCCGGCGGCTGCTGTCGCCCACCTCGGTGAGCCGGATGACGAGCAATCACCTCAGCGCCCGCCAGCGGGAGATCGGCCGGCTCTTCCTGGAGGGGCAGGGCTGGGGCTACGGCGGCCAGGTCGACGTCGCTCCGTGCGACCCCTGGAACGTGCCCGGCCGCTACGGCTGGGTCGGCGGCACCGGCACCACGGCCCACCTCGTCCCCGCCACCGGCACGATCACGCTGCTCCTCACCCAGGTGGGCATGGCCGACCCGACACCGACACCGCTGATGCGGGAGTTCTGGAGGTGCACGGCAGAGTCCTAGGGGGGTCCGTCGTCCGTGCGGGGAATGAGCGACAAGATCCTCGAAGTCACCGTCAAGTGAGCAGACCGCGCAGCAACAGGTCCACCACCGCGGTGAACTCCTCCTCGACTCCGGGCTGCTGCCACTCGCGCGCGTAGCCCGGGTCGTGGAAGCGGCCCGTGGCCTGGAAGACCGCGCGGGCGGCGGCGGCCGGGTCGGGGGCGGTGAAGGCGCCGGCGGCGACGCCGTCCTCGATGATCCGGGTGAGCTGAGCGGTCAGGTCGGTGATGTGCTCGCCGACCGCCGTGACGTTCTCCTCGGTCAGCACCGTGTACGTCCGGAACAGCTCCGGGTCGTCGCCCGCCTTGTGCCGCTTGGCCTCGAACAGGGCCGCGAGCCAGGCCCGCAGCCGGTCCTCGGGGGTGCCGTCCCCGGCGACGATGCCGGCGAGCTTGTCCGAGGTCCGGTCCAGCCACCGCTTGGTCACCGCCTCACGCAGCGCCGCCTTGGTGCGGAAGTGCCGGTAGACACTGCCGTGGCTGACGCCGAGCGCGCGGGCCACGTCGACCACGGTGGCCTTGGCCGGGCCGTGGCGGCGCAGCACCTCCTCGGTCGCTTCGAGGATGCGCTCGGCGGTCAGGGTCTCGGTGGGCGGTGCCATGCCTAGACCGTACCGGGCGCCATGGTCAGCGCTCGCTGTCGAGGTGGGCCATGGCGGCGGCCGGGTAGCGGTCGCCGGCCGCGGCGTCCGCCGGGACGGCCTGCTCGATCGCCGTCAGGTCGGCCTCGTCCAGGGTCACGTCCAGCGCGCCCAGCGACTCGCTCAGCCGCTCGCGGGTGCGGGCGCCGATCAGCGGCACGATGTCCTCGCCGCGGGAGAGCACCCAGGCGATGGCGATCTGCGCGACCGTCACACCCTTCTGCTCGGCGATCTTGCGGAGCGCGTCGACCAGGTTCAGGTTGTGCTTGAGGTTGTCGCCCTGGAAGCGGGGCGAGTAGGCGCGGAAGTCGTTCGCCGCCAGCTGCCGGTCGCGGGAGAAGTGGCCGGAGATCAGGCCGCGGGAGAGAACTCCGTACGCGGTGACGGAGATGCCCAGCTCACGGGTGGTGGGCAGGATCGACTCCTCGATCCCGCGGGAGATGAGCGAGTACTCGATCTGCAGGTCCGCGATCGGCGCGGTGGCGGCGGCCCGCCGGATGGTCTCGGCGCCGACCTCGCTCAGGCCGACGTGCCGGACGTACCCCTGCTCGATCAGCTCGGCGATCGCGCCGACGGTCTCCTCGATCGGGACGTCCGGGTCGAGGCGGGCGATCCGGTAGACGTCGATGTGGTCGACGCCGAGGCGCTGCAGGGAGTAGGCGGCGAAGTTCTTCACCGCGGCGGGGCGGCCGTCGTAACCGGTCCAGCCGCCGTCGGGCCCGCGCAGGGCACCGAACTTCACGCTGACCAACGCCTGCTCGCGCAGGGCGGCGGGCGCGTTGCGCAGGGCCTCGCCGATCAGCATCTCGTTGTGGCCCATGCCGTAGAAGTCGCCGGTGTCCAGCAGCGTCACGCCGGCCTCCAGGGCGGCGTGGATGGTCGCGACGGACTCCGCGCGGTCGGCGTCGCCGTACAGCGCGGACATGCCCATGCAGCCGAGGCCGAGGGCGGAGACCTGGGGGCCGGTGGTTCCGAGGGTTCGGGTTCGCATCGTCATGTCCTCCACCCTGCCATGACAGCTGACAGATTTCAATATCTGTCAGTCCATACTTGTCACCCCCCGAGCCACCAGTTGGTCCAGACCTATTGACGAGAGGTCTGGACCACATGCACTGTCATGAACAGCACACCACCACGGACGACGCACCGTCATGCCTACGACGCCTCACCGCACCCCCACCGGGAGGATCCGCATGCTCCGCCGCACGCTCAGGCTGCTCACCGCAGCGCTCGCCACGGCCGCCCTCGCCCCGCTCGCGATCGCCGTCGCCCCCACCGCCTCGGCCGCCGACACCTGCGCCGTGAAGTCCCGCCCCGCCGGAAAGGTGCTCCAGGGCTACTGGGAGAACTGGGACGGCTCGGCGGGCGGCGTCCACCCGCCCTTCGGCTGGACCCCCATCACCGACTCCCGCATCCCCGCGCACGGTTACAACGTCGTCAACGCGGCCTTCCCGGTCATCCGTTCGGACGGCACGGCCCTGTGGGAGGACGGCATGGACAGCGGCGTGAAGGTGGCCACGCCCGCCGAGATGTGTGCGGCCAAGGCGTCCGGCCAGACGATCCTGCTGTCGATCGGCGGCGCGGCGGCCGGCATCGACCTCTCCTCCAGCGCGGTCGCCGACCGGTTCGTGGCCACCATCGTCCCGATCCTGAAGAAGTACAACTTCGACGGCATCGACATCGACATCGAGACCGGCCTGGTCGGCAGCGGGAACATCTCCCAACTGTCCGTCTCCCAGGCCAATCTGATCCGCGTCATCGACGGCGTCCTCGCCCGGATGCCGTCGAACTTCGGGCTCACCATGGCCCCGGAGACCGCCTACGTCACCGGCGGCAGCATCACCTACGGCTCGATCTGGGGCGCGTACCTGCCGATCATCAAGAAGTACGCCGACAACGGACGCCTGTGGTGGCTGAACATGCAGTACTACAACGGCAGCATGTACGGCTGCTCGGGCGACTCCTACTCGGCCGGCACCGTCGCGGGCTTCACCGCCCAGACCGACTGCCTCGACAAGGGCCTGGTGGTGCAGGGCACGACCGTCAAGGTGCCGTACGACAAGCAGGTGCCGGGGCTGCCCGCGCAGCCGGGCGCGGGCGGCGGCCACATGTCACCGTCCCTGGTCTCCCAGGCCTGGAAGCACTACGGCAGCTCGCTCAAGGGCCTGATGACCTGGTCGATCAACTGGGACGGCTCGAAGAACTGGACCTTCGGCGACAACGTGAAGGCGCTGCAGGGCCGCTGACGACCCTGCAGCGCCACCAGTTCCAGCAGCCGTCTTTCAGCGGGCCGTGAGGGCGAGTTTGGCACCGAGTGCGAGGAAGGACCCCGCGAAGCTCCGCCGCAGCCAGGCCATGACCCTGGGCCGGGACGTGACATGACTGCGCACGGAGGCCGCCAGCACCCCGTACAGGGCGAAGACGACGAAGGTCAGCAGCATGAAGACGCCGCTGAGGCCCAGCATGCGCGGCAGTGCGTGCGGCTCGTCGGGGCTGACGAACTGGGGCAGGAAGGCGAAGAAGAAGATCGTCAGCTTGGGGTTGAGCAGATTGATCAGCACGCCCCGGGCGATCACCTGCGCCGCCGACCGGGGCCCGCTGTCCCGCTCGACGACGATCGCCTCCTTGTCCCGCAGCGTCGCCCACGCCATGTACAGCAGACAGGCCACACCGGCGTACTTGAGGATCTGGAAGGCGGCCGCGCTCGCGTTCAGCAGCGCGGCGAGCCCGGTGACGGTGGCGAGGACGTGCGGCACGATCCCGAGCGCACAGGCGAACGCGGCGACCACGCTCGCCCGGCGGCCGTGGGACAGGGCGGCGGCAAGGGTGTAGACGACGCCGGTACCCGGGGTGGCGACGACCACCAGGGTGGTCAGCAGGAAGGCAAGGCTCATGAGGCCACCCTGGTGACCCGCGTGATCCCCGGACAGGGCCAATCCCGGGCCTTCATGGAGGACCAATTCGCAAGACCTGCTCCGTTGGACACGGTTCGGCGGAGCTCGGAGAATGGGACTGTCGGCGAGCAGTCTCTCAGGCGGCGCCTGCCGTCGGCCGTGCGGTGCTCTCGCGCCGCCGAGGAGGCCCGCGATGAGCATCCGTATCGCCACCTTCAACATGGAGAACCTTTTCCGCCGGCCCACGGCCTTCCGCCTCTCGAATCCGGCCAAGCGCGAGGAAGTCCTCAGCGACTTCGCCAAGTTGGTCACTCTCCTCGACCTGCCGGCGTATCAGGACGCCGACAAGGCGGAGATCGCCGGCCTCATCCAGAAGCACCGGGCGTACGCCATCGACCCGCTGAACCCGCCGCCGATCTTCGTGAACCAGTCCCGCCCGGGCGAGGGCTCCGGGCTGTTCATGACGCACGGGTCGGGGAACGACACCACCGTCGAGATCACCGCCAAGGGCCGTTCCGGGTGGGCCGGTTGGGCCGAGCTGGGGCAGGACGACCTCGATCTGGACGTGGTGCGCAACACCGGCCGGGTGGTCTCCGAGGTCGACGCCGACATCCTGCTCACGGTGGAGGTCGAGGACCGGCTCGCCCTGGAGCGCTTCAACACGCAGGTCCTGGCCGGGGCGCTCGGCAGGCGGCCGTACCCCTACAACCTGCTGATCGACGGCAACGACGCCCGGGGCATCGACATCGGGATCCTCAGCCGTCACCCGATCACGTCCGTCCGGAGCCACATCTTCGACACCAACCCGGAACGCCCCGACCAGCGCCTCTTCAGCCGTGACTGCCCCGAGTTCGAGATCCGGCTCGACGGATCGCCCCTCGTGATCCTCGGCAACCATCTCAAGAGCAAGTTCCAGGACGATCCGGAGCTGCGGCTGGCCCAGGCGAGGCGGGTCGCGGAGATCTGCCAGGCCGCGCTGGAGCGCACCCCGCACGTCGTGGTCGCCGGTGACCTCAACGACGACCCCAACAGCGCGCCGGCCGTGGAGCTGGGGGAAACCGGTCTGCGTGACGTGATGAGTCATCACGCCTATCGCGGCGTGCCCGGCACCCACGGGGAGTGCAAGAGCGAGCGGGACAAGCTCGACTACGTGCTGCTCCCGCCGTCGTTGTGGCCCGAGGTGCAGCACGTCGGTGTGGAGACCCGCGGAATCTTCGCGAAGGGCATCAAGTCCTTCGACACCGTCACGTCGAAGGGCAACGCGGCCTCGGACCACGCGGCGCTGTTCGTGGACCTGGACCTCTGAAACACACCGGTGCCGGGCCCCTGGGAACAGGGGCCCGGCACCGGGACGAACTTCAGGTCAGCAGCCCAGCAGACGGCTGGCCAGGTAGCCCTCGATCTGGTCCAGCGACACGCGCTCCTGCTTCATGGAGTCACGCTCACGCACGGTCACAGCGTTGTCCTCGAGCGTGTCGAAGTCGACCGTCACGCAGTACGGCGTGCCGATCTCGTCCTGACGGCGGTAACGGCGGCCGATGGCGCCCGCGTCGTCGAACTCGATGTTCCAGTGCTGACGCAGCGCCTGGGCAAGGCCCTTGGCCTTCGGGGACAGCTCCGGGTTGCGGGACAGCGGGAGCACCGCGACCTTCACCGGGGCCAGGCGGTGGTCCAGGCGCAGCACCGTGCGCTTCTCCATCTTGCCCTTGGCGTTCGGCGCCTCGTCCTCGACGTAGGCGTCGAGCAGGAAGGCCAGCATCGTGCGGCCGACACCGGCCGCGGGCTCGATGACGTACGGCGTCCAGCGCTCGCCGGCCTCCTGGTCGAAGTAGGAGAGGTCCTGGCCGGAGGCCTTGGCGTGCGCGCCGAGGTCGTAGTCGGTGCGGTTGGCGACACCCTCCAGCTCGCCCCACTCGCTGCCGCCGAACTGGAAGCGGTACTCGATGTCGGCGGTGCGCTTGGAGTAGTGGGAGAGCTTCTCCTGCGGGTGCTCGTACCAGCGCATGTTCTCCTCACGGAGACCCAGGCCGGTGTACCAGTTCCAGCGCTGCTCCATCCAGTACTCCTGCCACTTCTCGTCCTCGCCCGGCTTGACGAAGAACTCCATCTCCATCTGCTCGAACTCGCGGGTGCGGAAGATGAAGTTGCCGGGCGTGATCTCGTTGCGGAAGGACTTGCCCATCTGCGCGATGCCGAACGGCGGCTTGCGGCGCGAGGTGGTCTGGACCTGGGCGAAGTTGGTGAAGATGCCCTGGGCGGTCTCGGGACGCAGGTAGGCGACGGAGCCGGAGTCCTGGGTCGGGCCGAGGTGGGTGGAGAGGAGACCCGAGAACTGCTTGGGCTCGGTGAACTGGCCCTTGTTGCCGCAGTTCGGGCAGTTGATGTCGGCCAGGCCGTTCGCCGGGGCGTGGCCCTTCTTCTCCTCGTACGCCTCTTCCAGGTGGTCGGCGCGGAACCGCTTGTGACACGAGGTGCACTCGGTCAGGGGGTCCGTGAAGGTGGCGACGTGACCGGAGGCGACCCAGACCTCGGAGGCCAGGATGACGGACGAGTCGATACCGACGACGTCCTCGCGCGACGTCACCATGTAGCGCCACCACTGGCGCTTGATGTTCTCCTTGAGCTCGACACCCAGCGGTCCGTAGTCCCAGGCGGCACGCTGTCCGCCGTAGATCTCACTGCACGGGAAAACGAAGCCACGGCGCTTGCTCAGGCTGACGATGGTGTCGATCTTGTCGGCGGCCACGGTGCTCTCTTCATTACGACGACGGGCGTTGAAGCGAGATGCTTCCAGCGAATGATTCAGGTTACCGGCGCAGGCTCCCCCACGGCCAAATCGGCCCCCACCTTGGACCCCTCACAAGCCTTGTTGACAACGGTTTCCATGTTTGTTGAAAATGACTGTCATGAACGTACGACGACAGCTCATACCCGCGGTGGCGACGACCGCGGTCACCGCCCTCGGCCTCGCCACCCTCTCCGCCTGCTCCGGCGCGAGCGCCGCGGGCAACACGAGCAGGTTCGACGTCGTCGCGTCGTTCTATCCGATGGCCTTCCTCGCCGAGCGGATCGGCGGCAGCCACGTTCACGTCACCACGCTGACCTCCCCCGGCCAGGAACCACACGACCTGGAGATCAGCCCGCAGCAGATCGCCGGGCTCGGGGAGTCCGACGCGGTCCTGTACCTGAAGAACCTCCAGCCCTCCGTCGACGACGCGGTGGCCCAGTCCCCGGTGCAGACGAAGATCGACGCGGCCTCCCTGACCACGCTGGAGGAGCACGGCAACGAGGTCGGCGGCCACGCGGCCGCGCACGACACGCACGAGGGCGAGGAGTCCGGCGGCAAGGACCCGCACATCTGGCTCGACCCGGTGCGCTACGCCCAGGTCGCCGAGGGCGTCGGCAAGGCCTTCGAGAAGGCCGACCCAAACCACGCGGCCGACTACCGGAAGAACACCGCGGCCCTGGTCAAGAAGCTGGACGACCTGAACACACGGTTCAAGGACGGCCTCGCGAACTCGAGGACCAAGGTCTTCATCACCACGCACGCCGCCTTCGGCTACCTCGCCGAGCGCTACGGCCTCACCGAGGAGGCCATCAACGGCCTCGACCCCGAGTCCGAGCCCAGCGCCGCGCGCGTGAAGGACCTGGAGACGATGGCCAAGGCCGACGGCGTCACCACCGTCTTCTACGAGACGCTGGTCAGCGACCGGACCGCGAAGACCGTCGCGGGCGACGCGGGCCTGAGGACGGACGTCCTCGACCCGCTCGAAGGCATCACGAAGAAGTCCCGGGGCACCGACTACTTCTCGGTCCAGGAGGCCAACCTCAAGGCGCTCCAGCAGGCCCTGGGCGCCAAGTGACCGGCACGGAGGACGACACCATGGGCGAGCCCGTCATAGCGATGCGCGGGGTGACCGCGGAACTCGGCTCGCGCCCGGTTCTGCGCGGCATCGATCTCACCGTGCGCAGCGGTGAGGTGGTCGCACTGCTCGGCGCGAACGGTTCCGGCAAGTCGACGGCCGTGCGCAGCATCATCGGCCAGGTGCCGGTCAGCGGCGGCACGATCGAGCTGTTCGGCACCCCGCGCCGCGGTTTCCGGGACTGGGCGCGCGTGGGGTACGTACCGCAGCGCACCACGGCCGCGGGCGGGGTGCCCGCCACGGTGACCGAGATCGTCTCCTCGGGCCGCCTGGCCCGCACCCGCTTCGGCGTCTTCCGCAAGGCGGACCGAGCGGCCGTACAGCGCGCCCTGGAGCTGGTCGGCATGGCGGACCGCGCCAAGGACTCGGTGACCGCGCTCTCCGGCGGCCAGCACCAGCGGGTGCTGATCGCCCGCGCCCTGGTCGCCGAACCCCAGCTGCTGATCATGGACGAGCCGATGGCGGGCGTCGACCTGGCCAGCCAGGAGGTGCTCGCGCGCACCCTGCGCGAGCAGGTCGCGGCCGGTACGACGGTCCTGCTGGTCCTGCACGAACTGGGCCCCCTGGAGCCCCTGATCGACCGGGCGGTCGTCCTGCGCGACGGCTGCGTCCTGCACGACGGCCCGCCCCCGCAGGCAGTCGGCCAGCATGCGTTGCCCGGCCACGACCACGTACACCCGCACGCACCCGCGGGCGCCGAACCTCTCCGCACGGGACTGCTGAGCTGATGGACCTCCTCGACTACGCCTTCATGCAGCGGGCGCTCATCGCGGCCGTGCTGGTCGGCATCACCGCGCCCGCGATCGGCATCTACCTCGTCCAGCGCCGCCAGCCCCTGATGGGCGACGGCATCGGGCACGTGGCGATGACCGGCGTCGGCCTGGGCTTCCTGCTGAACGCCTCGCCGATGTGGATGGCCACGGCCGTCTCCGCGCTCGGCTCGGTGCTGATGGAACTGATCCGCTGGTACGGGAAGACCCGCGGCGACATCGCCCTCGCGATGCTCTTCTACGGCGGCATGGCCGGCGGCGTGATGTTCGTCAACATCGCGCCGGGCGGCTCCAACGCCAACCTGATGTCATACCTGTTCGGCTCGCTGTCGACGGTCGCCCCCTCGGACGTGACCGCGATCATGATCCTCGCCGCGTTCGTGATCGCCGTGGCCCTCGGACTGCGCCGCCAGCTGTTCGCGGTCAGCCAGGACGAGGAGTTCGCGCGGGTCACCGGGCTCCCGGTGCGCGCCCTGAACCTGCTCACCGCCGTCACGGCGGCTGTCACGGTGACCGTCGCCATGCGGGTGGTCGGCCTGATCCTGGTGTCCGCGCTCATGGTCGTACCGGTCGCCGCCGCGCAGCAGCTCACCCGCAGCTTCGCCGCGACCTTCGCGATCGCCGTCGCCATCGGCGTCAGCGTGTCGATCGGCGGCACGGTCACCTCGTTCTACCAGGACGTTCCGCCCGGTGCGACGATCGTCCTGCTGACCATCGGAGCGTTCGTCGTCCTCACCGCCCTGGCCACCCCGCTGGCCCGCCGACGCGCCCGCGCGGCCGCCGCGGCACAGCCCGCCGGCGACCCCGCCGAGTGCTCGCTCGCGGCCACGCGAGGGGCGGGCGACGAGGTCGGCGTCTGACCGCGCACAGTCCGGGCTGGCACAATGGCCCGGGCAGACGCGAGACGTGAGGAGACGACGGTGACGACCGCTGGACCGCCCGTGAAGGGCCGCTCCACCCGGCAGCGCGCAGCCGTGGCGGCGGCCCTCGACGAGGTCGACGAGTTCCGCAGCGCGCAGGAACTGCACGACATGCTCAAGCACAAGGGCGACTCGGTCGGCCTGACCACGGTCTACCGCACCCTGCAGTCCCTCGCCGACGCCGGCGAGGTCGACGTCCTGCGCACCTCCGACGGCGAGTCCGTCTACCGCCGCTGCTCCTCCGGCGAACACCACCACCACCTCGTCTGCCGCGGCTGCGGCAAGGCGGTCGAGGTCGAGGGCCCGGCGGTGGAGAAGTGGGCCGAGGCGATCGCGGCGGAACACGGCTACGTCAACGTGGCGCACACCGTGGAGATCTTCGGTACATGCGCTGAGTGCGCCGCGAAGCGCTGATCAGTCGCGCCCGAAGCACCGCTCCAGTTCGTCCAGGTCGTAGAAGGCGCTGCCCTTGGCGAGGGGACGGCAGCCCGCCTTGAACGCCGTCTCCTTCTCGTTGTAGAGCATGCGGACCAGGTAGTCGTCGCCGTTTCGGAAGACGTCCCACTGGATGTTGGCGCCCAGGGGGGACACGGAGGCACCCCGCCAGGGGTTGTCGGCGTAGGTGTACGGCTCCCCGGGCGTCGCCGGCTCGGTGCTGCCGGGCAGGCCCATCAGCGCGGCCAGCGGGATGATCTCCTCGGCGTGGGTGAAGCGCAGTTCGGCGCCGAGGTCGCTCGTGCCGTCCCGCTCGGCCTCCACCTGCTTGAAGAAGTCGTCCAGGAGGACGCCGGCCATCTTGTAGGTGATGTCGCTGTCGGCGAAGCCGGGACCCTTCTCGTAGAAGTCCTCGGCGTCGCTCAGGTACCCGAACCAGACCGCGTCGGAGCGGGAGATGTACCGCTCCATGCCCCAGCCCTGCCCGTCGGGGCTCTCCTCGCTCATCGCGGGCGCGATGGCGTACAGGTTGTAGACGGCCTGGGCGGCCGGGACCTGGTCGGCGATCTGCTCGACGAAGTCGTCCTTGAAGATCCCGCGCAGGACGCGGTGGGCGACCTCGTGCGTCCGGGGCTGGTCGGTGATCGACTTCAGGGTGTCCGCGAGGCGCTGGTCGTGCGCGATGTAGTCACGGTAGGCCGCGCCGCCCGCCGCCTTGTGGAAGTACAGCAGGTCCTTGTCGGTGCGGGTGGGCCCGATCAGCGGCTTGAGCGCCGGGTCGCTGTCGGCGAGGGCGCCCGCGAACACGTTTCCGCTGTCGACGGCCCGGCCCTGACCGGAGCTGACGACGTCGATCTTCTCGCCCTCCGCGGCGATCCTCCCGAACAGGGACGGCAGCCGCTGCCGCATGCGCACGGCCGTGTCCGTCAGCTCCTGCTTGCCGCGTCCGCTGAGGCTGCCGTACCCGACCTGCGACATGGCGGCCAGCAGGGCCCGTACCGTCGGCCCGAACTCCTCGCCCTTGCGGGTGAGTTGGCCCTGCTCCTGCGCCTTGTCCCACAGGGCGAGGACGAGGTCGCCGTCCTCGCTGTCGGTGGCGGCACGGGAGCCGTGCCGGGAGACGTTCTCGGTGAAGACGGGGGTGTACCCGGCGGGGGGCCGCTGGTAGGTGCGCGGGTTCTGCTCGGGCGTGTAGGGCGCCTTGGTGCCGTAGGAGTCCCGGTGCGCGGGACCGTCCGAGGCGTGGGCCGGCAGCGCGGCGAGCAGCAGGGCGCCGAGGGCGAGGAGAGGGGTGAGACGTCTCATGAGTCCCGCATCCTCGGCGACCCTTGTGAACCGCCGGTGGCTACGAGGTGGAATCGCCCTTCATGGCGGCCTCCATGGCGAGGAGCTGCTCGTTCGGGACGGCCCCGCCGAAGCGGCGGTCGCGGGAGGCGAACTCCATGCAGGCCCGCCACAGGTCGCGGCGGTCGAAGTCCGGCCACAGCACGTCCTGGAAGACCATCTCGGCGTACGCGCTCTGCCAGATCAGGTAGTTGGAGGTTCGCTGCTCACCGCTGGGGCGCAGGAACAGGTCCACGTCCGGCATGTCCGGGTAGTACATGTACTTCTGGAGGGTCTTCTCGTTGACCTTGGAGGGGTCGAGGCGGCCCGCCTTCACGTCCTCCGCGAGAGCCTGAGCGGCGTCGGCGATCTCCGCTCGGCCGCCGTAGTTCATGCAGAAGTACAGCGTGAGCAGGTCGTTGCCCTTGGTCTGCTCCTGGGCGACCTGCAGCTCCTTGGCGACCGACTTCCACAGCTTGGGCATACGGCCCACCCAGCGCACCCGGATGCCCAGCTCGTCGAGCTGGTCGCGGGTCTTGCGGATGAAGTCGCGGTTGAAGTTCATCAGGAAGCGGACCTCGTCGGGCGAGCGCTTCCAGTTCTCGGTCGAGAAGGCGTACAGGGAGATGTTGCGGACGCCGATCTCGATGGAGCCCTGCAGCACGTCGAGCACCCGCTCGGCGCCGACCTTGTGGCCTTCGGTGCGGGGCAGCCCGCGCTCCTTGGCCCAGCGGCCGTTGCCGTCCATGACGATCGCCACGTGGTTCGGTACCAGCTCGCCCGGGAGCTTCGGCGCGCGGGCACCGGACGGGTGTGGCTCAGGCGCCTTGTACTCGCGGCGCTGGCGTCCCAGGATCCCGCGTACGACCATGTGCTTCTCGTCTCCCTTGCTCACTGTTCCACGTACCGGAGGGAGCGCAGTCCGCGCTCCAGATGCCAGTGCAGGTAGGCGGACACCAGCCCGCCGCCCTCCCGGACGTAGCGCGCCTCGCACGCGTCCGCCGTCTCCCAGTCTCCCGTAAGCAGCGCGCCGAGGAGTACCAGGGTCTGCGGCGAGGGTACGACGCTGCCGGGCACCCGGCAGTCGACGCAGACGGAGCCGCCGGAGGCCACCGAGAAGAAGCGGTTGGGACCGGGCATTCCGCACTTGGCGCAGTCGCCGAAGCTGGGCGCGTAGCCGTTGACGGCCAGCGAGCGCAGCAGGAAGGCGTCGAGGACGAGGTTGGGGGCGTGCTCACCCCGGGCGAGGGTGCGCAGGGCGCCCACCAGCAGCAGGTACTGCTGCACGGCCGGCTCGCCCTCGTGGTCCGTGAACCGCTCGGCGGTCTCCAGCATGGCCGTGCCGGCGGTGTAGCGCGCGTAGTCGGTCACGATCCCGCCACCGTACGGAGCGATGGTCTCGCTCTGCGTGCACAGCGGCAGCCCGCGCCCGACCAGCTCACTGCCCCGCGCGAAGAACTGCACGTCGACGTGGGAGAACGGCTCCAGCCGGGCCCCGAACTTCGACTTGGTCCGCCGCACCCCACGAGCCACGGCACGCACCCGCCCGTGACCGCGCGTGAGGAGCGTGATGATGCGGTCCGCTTCTCCGAGCTTCTGGGTGCGCAGGACGATGCCGTCGTCCCGGAACAGACTCATGGCTCCATTCTGCCCGCCCGTGCCGTGTCTCAGGGCCGCGGGCGGCTCTTCAAGGCACCTCGCCCCGGCTGCGCGCATTGGCATGGGCCGTCGCCGCGCTCAGCCGCTCGGCCTGGGTGGCCTGGCGGACGGCCTCCGGTCTCGCGTCCCACTCCCGCCCGCCGCCGTACGGCCGAAGCTGCACATACGGCCCTTCGTGCCCCATGACGATGCCGAGGCGTCCGGTGTGGGTGTCAACGGCGCAGGAGCCGACCGGGAGTTTCATCGCGTCCACCCCCGGTGGCTCCCCTGCCTCCGGCAATTTCACGCTTCGCATGCCACTGGTGGCCCAGCGTGCCTAGACTCGGCCGGAGTCTGCCCTGCGCAGCATGCACCGCATTCCCGGTGAGCTGCGTCAACTCACGTCCCGCAGAGGCCATTTCGCCCCGTCATTGGTGCGACCTGTGGCGGCTACGCCATTCGTGTGCGATCTCTTGACCACCCCCACAGGCGCTCTTATGGTCACGCTGACCGATCGGACGTAGGACGTCGTACCTCCCCCTCCCCCCGACCCCGCTGGAGGAACCGTGCGCGACGACGTGACCCCCGACGTGCCGGCACCGCGCCGCCGGTCGTTCCTGAAGTACACGGGGGCACTGGGCGCGGCCGCCGCTCTTCCCCCGGCGCTGGCGGGCTGCTCCTCCGGTCCGCAGTCCACGAACGACACCGGGAACGGGGGCAGCGGCAAGGACCGCACGCTGACCGCGGTGATCGGGTACGGCAACGACGGCAGCTGGGACCCGACGCAGACGGCGTCCGCGTTCGCCATGGCCGCCAACAACCACATCTACGAGGGGCTGCTCGACACCGACCCGATCTCCCGGGTGCCGTACCCGGCGCTCGCCACCGAGGTGCCGAAGGACCCGAACGCCACCACCTGGCGGTTCACGCTGCGGTCCGGTGCGACCTTCCACGACGGCAAGCCCGTCACCGCCGACGACGTCGTCTTCGTCTTCGACCGGATCCTCGACCCGAAGACCCAGACCCTCGCCAAGGGCTTCTTCGTCAGCTGGCTGCAGGAGGCCCGGAAGGTCGACGCGAAGACCGTGGAACTGGTTCTGAAGTTCCCCTTCCCGGACGGGCTCGCCCGGCTGACGCTGGCCAAGATCATGCCCAGGCACGTGTTCTCCCGGCCCGGCGCCTGGGACGACGCGATCAAGGGGCTCGCGGTGGGCTCGGGACCGTACCGGCAGACCGCGCACCACCCGAAGTCGAACACCACCTTCGAGGCGTTCGCCGCCTACAACGGCCCGCGCAAGCCCGCCTTCAAGCGGATGAACTGGCTGACGATCGTGGACGCGGCCCCGCGCGTGGCCAAGATCTCCGGCACCGGCGCGGGCGCGCAGATCGCCGACAACATCCCCTACGCCAACATCGCCCGCCTGGAGCAGGGCGGTCTGAAGGTCGCGGGCGGCGCCGGGATGAACAACCTGTTCCTGATGTTCAACACCAAGCACAAGCCCTTCGACGACGTGCGGGTGCGGCAGGCGCTGCACTACGCGATCGACACCGAGAAGATGGTGCAGGTCGCGCTCAAGGGGCACGGCAAGCCCGCGTCCTCGTTCCTCAACGAGGGCAACCCCAGCTACCGGCGGGCGAAGACCGTCTACGGCTACGACCCCGAGAAGGCGAAGGCGCTGCTGAAGGCCGCCGGGGTCAAGGGCCTGAAGATCGAGATCCTCGCCGTGAACGTCAGCTGGATCGTGGACTGTCTGCCGACCGTCAAGTCCTCCTGGGACGCGATCGGCGTGGAGACGACCCTGGCGCCGCAGGAGACCACGGCCGTGTTCACCAAGATGGACCAGAAGCAGGACTACCAGGTGGTGGCCGCGGCCTCGAACCCCAACCAGTTCGGGCTCGACGCCGACCTGATCATGCACTACAACTACGGCCCCCAGAACCTGTGGATGCAGTACACGCGGTGGGCCGACGACCCGGTCGCGGGGCAGCTCTTCAAGGACATGGACCGGGCCACCCGGGAGCCGGACCCGGCGAAGAAGAAGGCGATGATCCAGGACTACGTCGACGTCGTCGCCGAGCAGGCCGTGCTCTACCCGGTCGTGCACAACGAGCTGATGACCGCCTGGGACCCGCACAAGCTCACCGGGATAAGGCCGCAGCCCTACCCGGGCGTCAACCTCCTGCAAGCCCAGTGGACCTGACGGCATGACGGCTGTCGTACGGATCCTGCTCCGCCGCGTCGTCCTGCTCGTGCCGCTGCTGCTCGGGATCGTGCTGTTCGTGTTCCTGGTGATGCGGTTCTCGGACGTCGACCCGGCGTCCGCGTTCTTCCAGGGCGCGAACCCGACCCCGCAGCAACTGCACGACTTCCGGGAGCGAGGCGGCCTGCTGGACCCGCTCCCGGTGCGCTACGTCCACTTCGTCGGCGACCTGCTCCACGGCGACCTGGGCACCAGCGCCCTGACCCGGGCCCCGGTCGCCGACCAGGTCGCCACCGCGCTGCCGCTCACCCTCCAGCTGACCTTCCTCGGCCTCGGCATCGCGGTCGTCCTGGCGCTGGCGGGTGGCGTCACCGCGGCCGTGTACCGCGACCGGCTGCCGGACCAGGTCATCCGGGTCGTCTCCCTCGTCGGGGTCGCCGCGCCCGGCTTCTGGCTGGCGCTGCTGATGATCCAGTACCTGGCGGTGGACCGGGGCTGGTTCCCGACCGGCGGCTACATCAACCCGGCCGACTCCTTCACCGGCTGGCTGAAGACGATGGCCCTGCCCGCGTTCGCGCTGTCCCTGCCGGTGGCCGCCCAGCTGACCCGGATCGTGCGGACGTCGGTGGTGGAGGAGCTGGACAAGGACTACGTGCGCACCGCGATCGGCAGCGGCCTGCCGCCCCGGGTGGTGGTCGGCCGGAACGTGCTGCGCAACGCGCTGGTCAATCCGCTCACCGTGCTCGGCCTGCGCGTCGGCTATCTGCTCGGCGGTGCCGTCGTCATCGAGACGATCTTCTCGCTGCCCGGCATGGGCAAGCTGATGATCGACGCCGTGCAGAACGGCGACCCGGCCGTCGTCCAGGGGGTCGTGCTGACCACGGCGACCGGGTTCGTCGTCGTCAACCTCGTCATCGACATCCTCTACCTGCTCGTCAACCCACGTCTGAGGGCGGCCTGATGGTCACGCGCGCCGAGCTCACCGAGCGGCTCTCCCGGCCCGGCGTCCGGCTCCGCGGCCGACGCCGGCTGCCGCCGCTGTCGAAGGCCGCCGTCTGCTTCCTGGCCCTGGTCGTCCTGGTCGCCGTACTCGCCCCGGTGCTCGCCCCGCACGACCCGCTCGACCAGCAGGACCCGGTCGACGGCACCGGACACCCGTCGGCCGCGCACTGGATGGGCCAGGACAGCCTCGGCCGGGACATCCTCAGCCGGCTGATGTACGGCGCCCGCTGGTCGCTGGCGATCGGGCTGGGCGCGACCGCGCTCGCGCTCGTCGTGGGTGCGGTCGTCGGGGCGCTGGCGGCCACCTCCCGCAAGTCCGTGGACGAGACGCTGATGCGCTGTCTGGACGTGGTGATGGCGTTCCCGGGCATCGCGCTCGCGGCCGTGCTGGTCGCCGTCTTCGGCGGCGGGATCGGCGTGCTGATCTGCGCGATCGCCTTCCTGTTCACCCCGCCGGTCGCCCGGGTGGTGCGGGCCAACGTGCTCGACCAGTACGGGGAGGACTACGTCACCGCGGAACGCGTGATCGGCGCCCGCACCGCGCACATCGTGCTGCGGCACGTGGCCGTCAACTGTGCCGCCCCGGTGCTGGTGTTCTGCACGGTCCAGGTCGCCGAGGCCATCGTCTTCGAGGCGTCGCTGTCCTTCATCGGCGCGGGCGTACAGCCCCCGGACCCGTCCTGGGGCAGTGTCATCGCCGACGGCAAGAACATGGTGCTGACCGGCGGCTGGTGGGCGACCGTCTTCCCCGGACTGCTGATCCTGCTCACCGTCCTGTCCCTGAACATCCTCTCCGAGGGCGTCTCGGACGCCTGGGCCGCCCCGGCCGCCCGCGAGGTCGCCGCGCCCGACGACCGGCTGGAGACACCGGAACCCGGCGGCGGGGAGGTGGTGCGGCTGCCGGGGCTGACCGAGGCCGCCCGTCGCCTGCGCTCCCGGGCCCGGCCCCGGCCCGCCCCCGGCGGCCGGCCGGTGCTCGCGGTGGAGAACCTCGCCATCGGCTTCCCGGACCGGCACCGGGGCGTGGACATCGTGGACGGGGTCAGCTTCGAGGTGCACCCCGGCGAGGTGCTGGGCCTGGTGGGCGAGTCGGGCTGCGGCAAGTCGCTGACCGCGCTCACCGTCATGGGCCTGCAGCCGAAGGAGGCCCGGGTACGCGGGCAGGTGCGCTTCCACCAACGGGACCTGCTCGCCGAGCCCGTGCGAGTACGACGCCGGCTGCTCGGCCACGAGATGGCGATGGTCTACCAGGACGCCCTGTCCTCGCTGAACCCGGCGATGACCATCCGCGCCCAGCTGAAACAGCTCGTCCGCCGCGGTGGCCGCCGCAGCCCGCACGAACTGCTCTCGCTGGTCGGCCTCGACCCGGACCGCACGCTGCGCAGCTACCCGCACGAACTCTCCGGCGGCCAGCGTCAGCGCGTCCTGATCGCCATGGCCCTGTCCCGCGACCCCGCCCTGATCGTCGCCGACGAGCCGACCACCGCCCTGGACGTCACCGTGCAGGCCCAGATCATGGAGCTGCTGCTGCGGCTGCGCGAGGAACTGGGCTTCGCGCTGGTCCTCGTCTCGCACGACCTGGCGCTGGTCGCCGACGTCACCGACCGGGTGGTGGTGATGTACGGCGGGCAGATCGTGGAGACGGGCGTGACCGCAGACCTGGTGGAGGCACCGGCGCACCACTACACGCGCGGCCTGCTCGGCAGCGTGCTCTCGCTGGAGTCGGCCGAGGAGCGGATGACTCAGATCAAGGGGGTCGTACCGTCCCCCGCGGACTTCCCGGCGGGCTGCCGCTTCGCCGACCGCTGCCCGCTGGCGACCGAGGTGTGCCGTACGACGGCGCCCGTCCTCTCCGGGACCCCCACGCACACGGCCGCCTGTCACCACCCTGCGGTGCAGCTGACGTCGGCGGAGAGCGAGGAGGCCCTGCAGTGACAGCTGTCGTGGAAGTCCGGGACGCCCACGTCGTCCACAAGGCCCGCAGCGGCGGCCTGTTCACCCGCGACCGGGTGTACGCCCTGACCGGCGCCGATCTCACCGTGGCGCCCGGCGAGACGGTCGGGGTGGTCGGCGAGTCGGGATGCGGGAAGTCGACGCTGGCGAAGGTGCTGGTGGGCATCGAGCGGCCGACTTCCGGGACGGTGTCGTTCCGGGGCCGGGACCTGTGGTCGATGCCGCCCGCCGAACGCCGGGCCACGGTCGGCGCGGGGACCGGCATGATCTTCCAGGACCCCTCGACCGCCCTGAACCGCAGGCTGACGGTACGTCGCATCCTGCGCGACCCGCTGGACGTCCACGGGCGCGGGACGCGGGCCGAGCGGGAGGACCGGGTGCGGGAGCTGATGGCCCTCGTGGGTCTCCCCCGGGCCCTCGCCGACGCGCTGCCCGGGCAGCTGTCCGGCGGGCAGCGGCAGCGCGTGGCCATCGCCCGCGCGCTGGCTCTGGACCCGGGTCTCGTCGTCGCCGACGAGCCGACCAGCGCCCTGGACGTCTCGGTCCGCGCACAGATCCTCAACCTGCTCCTGGACCTGAGGGAACGCCTCGGTCTCGCCCTGGTGTTCGTCTCCCACGACATCCAGACCGTACGGCGGATGAGCGACCGCGTGATCACCATGTACCTCGGCCGGATCGTGGAGGAGACCCCGGCCGGCCGGGTCACCGACCAGGCCCGGCACCCGTACACCCGGGCCCTGTTCTCGGCCACGCCCGGTCTGCTCGACCCCATCGACCCGATCCCGCTGACCGGCCCGGTGCCGTCGGCGACCCGCCCGCCGAGCGGCTGCCCCTTCCGTACGCGCTGCTGGAAGGCGGACGAGGTCTGTGCAGGTTCGATGCCGGGCTTCTCGGCCGCGTCACAGCCCGGACACCGCTACCGCTGCCACCATCCTGTGGAGGAGGACCGGTCGACCCGCGATCTGGTTCGCCAGAACCTGCCCCAGGAGCCTTGATGACGCTTCCCGCCCCGCTGACCGGTGTCGTTCCGCCCGTCTGTACCCCCCTGACACCGGACCGCGAGGTGGACGTCCCCTCGCTGCTCAGGCTGGTCGAGCACCTGGTGGAGGGCGGGGTCCACGGGCTGTTCCTGCTCGGCTCGACCTCGGAGGCGGCCTTCCTGACGGACCGGCAGCGCCGGCAGGTGGTGGAGGCGGTCGTGGGCCACATCGGCGGACAGCTGCCCGTCCTCGCCGGAGCCATCGACATGACCACCCCGCGCGTCCTCGACCACGTCTCGGCGGTCACCGCCGCCGGCGCCCGGGCCGTCGTCGTCACCGCCCCCTTCTACGCCCGCACCCACCCCGCCGAGATCGTCCACCACTACCGCCGGATCGCGGCCGCGAGCCCGGTCCCGGTGATCGCCTACGACATCCCGTCCGCCGTGCACACCAAGCTCCCCGCCGAGGTGGTGCTCGGTCTCGCCGGCGACGGGGTGCTGGCCGGCCTGAAGGACTCCAGCGGCGACCTGGCCGCCTTCCGGGAGATCGTCACCGGCGCCCGCGCCCACCCCGGCTTCAGCGTCCTGACCGGTTCCGAGCTGATCGTCGACGCGGCGCTGGCGCTGGGCGCGGACGGGGCGGTGCCGGGTCTGGCCAACGTGGACCCGCACGGGTACGTCCGCCTGTATCGCCTGTGCCGGTCGGGCGACTGGGAGGCTGCCCGGGCCGAGCAGGACCGACTGTGCGCGCTGTTCGGAATGGTCGGGGTCGGGGACCCGGCGCGGATGGGCGGCAGCTCTTCGGCACTGGGCGCGTTCAAGGCTGCGCTGCATCTGCGGGGCGTCATCGCCTGCCCGGTGACGGCGGAGCCGCAGGTGCCGTTGTCGGGGGACGAGGTGGTGAGGGTGGGGAAGTTTTTGGCGGGGGCGGGGCTGCTCTAGGGGCGGGGGGTCTCCTTCAGGGCATCTATGAAGGGTGTGAAGGCTGCGGAGGGGAAAGTGAGGGTGCCGACGGCCGGGGCCTTTGAATCGCGGACGGCTATGTGGACGGGCAAGGTCGCGATCTCCACGCAGTTGTTGCCGTCGCCGCCGCCTGAGTAGGACGACTTCCGCCAGTTGTCGGGGTTGGTCACGGTAGGTCTCACAGCTCCTTGGCCACTCTGTGGATGACGTCACGCGAACGAGTGGGGTCGAGTGATACAGCTTCTACCCTACGGAAGAGCGTTCGAAAGACGCCGAGTTGAGCCTCGGCGTCGATGAAGCCGGTGCCGTGAGGTGCGTCGCGAACGGCCGTGTCCAGCTTGGGCACCGCACCGCCCGCGAGCATCACGGGGCTCCAGGCCCCGCCGAAGCCGTCCAGGTCGAAGGGGATCAGACGCACGGTGATGTGGTCAGCCTCGGAAAGTTCCAGGACACGGAATAGCTGGGCCCGCGCATCGTCTCGGTCGCTGAGTCTGATGCGCAGTGTTGCCTCGTGGATGACGGCCTCGTAGGGGGTGGGATCAGGCCCCACGAGGATCGCCTTGCGCTGCATGCGATGCTGGACACGCAGTTCGAGATCCTCCTCGGGGAGTTCGGGAATCCTGGAGGAGAACGCGGCGCGGGCGTACGCGGGCGTCTGAAGCAGGCCGGGAATGAACAGGAACTCGACGTCGCGCCGGTACGTGGAGTGATGTTCCAACTCGGCGAGGTCCAGGAACGGTGTGGGCAGCCGTTGCCGATACTCCTCCCACCAGCCCCGCGTTCGGTCGGTCGCCATGGCCACCAGGGCATCGATCAGCTCGCTGTCCGAGCAGGAGTAGTTGGCGGCGAGAAGGCGCAGCCGCTTCTCGCTCACGCCCGTGAGGCCGGTCTCGATCTGACTGATCTGCGCTGAACTCACTCCGAGCATTGCCGCTGCCTCGCGGGCTTGGAGGCCTGCGGCGTCGCGGAGCCTGCGCAACTCAACTGCCAACCGCATCTGACGTGCCGTTGGTTCGCTCCTCAGTGCCATGACCCTCTCCTCCCAACGTGCCTGTATGCGCGACTCGTTCGGGGTCAGGTTACGCGGTCGGCTTGCGAAACTTAAAAATCTAGGTCTACCGTCTGTGATGCGACGAACACGCATCGGAAGCGCACTGCACCGTCCTGCCATGACGCTGCGGCAATGCCACTGCGCGCGAAATCCCCATCTCGGAAGCGGAGTTGACGCATGACTGAAACCTGGGACTACACGCTGTACATCCCGAACGACCTAAGAGCCGTCACCATCTCCCGCCGCACCCTGCGTCTGATCCTGACCATGCACGGGCTGATCGGCCTGGTGGACATCGCCGAACCCCTCGCGACGGAGCTGGTCTCCAACGCTGTACGACACACGAAGGGGCCAGCTGCGCTCAGGGTGCGTCGGTCGGGGGAAGGGGTGGTGTGGATCGGGGCGTGGGACACGGACCCTGGGCCGCCGAAGCCTCCGCGGCCGTTGGAGCAGGTAGCGGAGCTGGAGGAGGAGAGGCGGGGGTTGGCGCTGGTCCGGGCCTGTGCGGACTTCTGGGGCTGGCAGCCGTCGGCGAGGTTCGGGAACCGGGGGAAGTTCGTGTGGTGTGAGCTGGGGGCTGCGTGATGGTGGGTTCGTCGCATGAGGCGTTGCACCGGATCTTCCAGAAGGATCCGGCGTTGCTGACCCGGGCCTTACAGCGGGTGCTGCACGTGCCGTTTCCCGAGCCGCGTGAGATCGCGGCGCTGACCTGACGGAGATCGAGCCGGTCGAGCGTCGAGTGGACACGTTGTTGCGGGCGGAGACGGACGAGGGCACGTATCTCCTGGTGGTGGAGTCACAGGGGAAGGTGGACGACCGCAAGCGGGGCAGCTGGCCGTACTACCTCTCCTACCTCTACGAGAAGTACCGCTGCGAGCCGGTGCTGATCGTCATCACGCAGAGCAGCGCCACGGCCAAGTGGCGTCCCGCCCGATCCGGCTCGGTTTCCGTGACTGGCACTCGCTGACGGTACGGCCGCTGGTGCTGGGCCCGGACAACGTTCCGGTGATCGCGGATGAGCGGCAGGCGGAGCGGGACGTCCCCCTTGCGGTGCTCTCGGCCATGACACACGGGCGGGGCCCGCAGGCGGCGGCCATACTGGAGTCCCTGGCATCCGCCCTGCGGACCATCGACCCCGACAGCGCCGCGGTCTTCGTGCAGTTCGTCGACTCATGCCTGGCCGACCCCCAGGCGAAGCAGATGTGGAGGGACCTGATGACGGCGATCCAGTACTTCTGGCGACACCCGCTGGCCGAGCGGGTACGTGAGGAGGGCCGTATCCAGGATCGTCAGGAGATGACACTCCGCATCCTGGAGTGGCGCGGCATCCCGGTGCCCGAGACTGTCCGCGAGCGAGTGAGCGCCTGCACGGATCTGGACCAACTTGAGCTGTGGGCCCAGCGAGCTGTGCACGCGACGGACGCGGCGGAGCTGTTCGTCGAGGAGTGAGCGGGGCTGAAGTGGGCCGCCCGCTTCTTGGCCAGTGTCGTGCCTCCGCGAGCCGAGTCAAGGGCGCTCCCGCTACGCGTCCGCGTCGCCTTCGGCGATCGGCCTGCGGCCGACCCTTGACACGGCTCGCTCCAGCACGGGGAAGAAGCGAGCGGGCGGCCCGGGGAAAC
>NZ_JBSFHY010000018.1:0-179323 GCF_053597295.1 Streptomyces sp. NPDC001450 | reverse complement strand
AACCTGCGGGGCCCCTGAGGCTTCCGCTCATCCCGAATCTCGAAGTCCATCGCATCCCCTGAGCTGGGGTGTTGCGACGACCACTAGAACGGAAGTGCAGGCGGGGGCCCTTCCTCACGTCTCTCAGATGGTCCGGAACGCCAGGACCACGTTGTGCCCACCGAAGCCGAACGAGTCGTTCAGCGCGGCGATCCGGCCCTCGGGCAGCGCCCGCGCCTCGCCGACCACCACATCCGCGTTGACCTCGGGGTCCAGCTCGCGCACGTTGATCGTCGGCGGAGCCGTACGGTTCACCAGCGCCAGGATCGACGCGACCGTCTCGATACCACCGGCACCACCGAGCAGGTGACCCGTCATCGACTTGGTCGCGGAGATCGCCATGTGGTCGACGTCGTCGCCGAACACCTTGCGCAGCGCCTTGATCTCGGCCACGTCACCCTGCGGCGTCGAGGTGGCGTGCGCGTTCACGTGCACGATCTCGGCCGGCTTCAGGTCCGTGTTGTCGAGCAGGTTCTGCAGCGCCTGCGCGATGCCGTTGCCGGACGGCTCGGGCTGCGTGATGTGGTGGCTGTCGGCGGAGATGCCCTGGCCGACCGCCTCCGCGTAGATCCGGGCGCCGCGGGCCTTGGCGTGCTCCTCGGACTCCAGGACGATCACACCGGCGCCCTCGCCGAGCACGAAGCCGTCACGACCGGAGTCGTAGGGACGCGAGGCGCCCTCGGGGTCGTCGTTGTTCTTGGACATCGCCATCATGTTGCCGAACGCGGCGATGGGAAGCGGGTGGATGGCGGCCTCGGTACCACCGGCCACGACCACGTCCGCACGCCCGGTGCGGATCATCTCGATCGCGTACCCGATGGCCTCCGCGCCCGAGGCGCAGGCCGAGACCGGGGTGTGCACACCGGCGCGGGCACCCAGCTCGATGCCGACGTTGGCCGCCGGGGAGTTGGGCATCAGCATCGGCACGGTGTGCGGGGAGACACGGCGTACGCCCTTCTCCTTGAGCACGTCGTACTGGTCCAGGAGCGTCGTCACACCGCCGATTCCGGAGGCGATGACCGCACCCAGCCGGTCGGGGTTCACGGACACGTCCTCACCGGCCTTGGCGGTGAATCCGGCGTCCTTCCAGGCCTCCTGAGCGGCGATCAGCGCGAACTGCGCGGACCGGTCCAGCTTGCGGGCCTGCGGGCGGGGGATGATCTCGCCCGGCTCGACGGCGATCTGCGCGGCGATACGGACCGGCAGTTCGGCCGCCCAGTCCTGCTCGAGGACGCTGACGCCGGACTTGCCGGCGAGCAGGGCCTCCCAGAACGAAGCTGCGTCGCCACCCAGCGGTGTGGTTGCGCCGATACCGGTGACGACCACGGTGCGATTGGTCGGGCTCACGGGAATTCTTTCTCCAACGGATGCGGGATTCATACGGCGCCACCGCCGGGTGGCGGGGCCTTGCAGCCTGTGACCTAAGGGGTGGCTCAGGCCTGGTGCTTGAGGATGTAGTCGGTGGCGTCGCCGACGGTCTTGAGGTTCTTGACGTCCTCGTCGGGGATCTTGACGTCGAAGCGCTCCTCGGCGGCGACGACGACCTCGACCATGGACAGCGAGTCGACGTCCAGGTCGTCGGTGAAGGACTTGTCCAGCTGGACGTCCTCAACCGGGATGCCGGCGATCTCGTTCACGATCTCGGCGAGACCTTCGACGATCTCTTCCTGAGTGGCGGCCATGTTGGCGCTCCTTCTTCGATAATCCAGACGGTTTGTGGCAGATGATCCCGTACCGGTTCGCATGATCCGGCACGGAGTGCCTAGGGGAGGGTAACGACCGTGGCGGCGTAGACGAGACCCGCCCCGAATCCGATGACGAGCGCGGTGTCGCCGCTCTTCGCCTCCCCGGTCGCCAGGAGCCGCTCCATCGCGAGCGGAATCGAGGCGGCCGAGGTGTTGCCGGTGGTGCGGATGTCACGGGCGACCGTGACGTGCTCCGGCAGCTTCAACGTCTTCACCATCGAGTCGATGATCCGCACGTTGGCCTGGTGCGGAATGAAGACGTCCAGGTCGTCCGGGGTGATTCCGGCCGCGTCCAGCGCCTGCTGGGCGACCTTCGCCATCTCGAACACGGCCCAGCGGAACACCGCCTGGCCCTCCTGCGTGATCGCAGGGAACTTGACGTTGCCCTCGCTGTCGACGGGCAGTTCGGAGAGGTCTCCGGTGGGGGTGTCCCCGCCCGAGCGAAGTCGGGACTGGGGGAAGAAGCGGTCCCAGGGGACCGTCTGCTTGATGGTCTCGGACTTGTCGCCCTCGGAGCCCCACACGGTCGGGCCGATCGCCGGCTCCTGGGAGGGGCCGACCACGACCGCGCCGGCGCCGTCACCGAACAGGAAGGCTGTGGCCCGGTCCTCCAGGTCGGTCAGGTCACTCAGCCGCTCCACGCCGATGACGAGCACGTACTCGGCGGAACCTTCCACCACCATGCCCTTGGCGAGGGTGAGGCCGTAGCCGAAGCCCGCGCAGCCCGCCGAGATGTCGAAGGCGGCGGCCTTGTCGGTGCCCAGCTTGTCGGCGATCTCGGTGGCGACGGCCGGGGTCTGGCTGAAGTGCGAGACGGTCGAGACGACCACGGCGCCGATCTGCTCGGCATCGATGCCCGCGTCGGCGATCGCCTTGCCGGAAGCCTCGATGGCCATCGCGGCGACCGTCTCGTCGGGGCCCGCCCAGTGCCGGGTCTCGATGCCGGAGCGCGAACGGATCCACTCGTCGGACGAGTCGATCGTCTCCAGGATCACCTCGTTGGGCACGATCCGGACCGGCCGGTAGCCGCCGACACCGAGGATGCGCGCGTACGGGGCGCCCTTGCTGGGCATGATCTTCGCCATGATCGGTACGGCTCCTTAAGCGTCGGCGCCCGCTGCGGCAGCAGCAGAATCGGCTACTGCGGCGATGAGCTCGCGGGCCGCGTCGAGGTCGTCAGGGGTCTTCAGGGCCAGCGTCCTGACGCCCGGAAGGGCCCGCTTGGCCAGGCCGGTCAGCGTGCCGCCCGGGCACACCTCGATGAGCGCGGTGACGCCCAGCGTCTTGAACGTCTCCATGCACAGGTCCCAGCGCACCGGGTTGGCGACCTGGCCGACCAGCCGCTCCAGCACCTCGGCGCCGGTGGCGACGGCCTGGCCGTCCTTGTTGGAGACGTAGGTGACCTTCGGGTCGCCGGGCGTCAGCTCCGCGGCGGCCTTGGCCAGCGCGTCCACGGCAGGAGCCATGTGATGGGTGTGGAAGGCGCCGGCGACCTTCAGCGGGACGACCTTGCGGACGCCCTCGGGCATGTCCTCGTTCAGCACGGCGAGCTGCTCCAGCGTGCCCGCGGCGACGATCTGGCCCGCGCCGTTGACGTTCGCGGGGGTCAGGCCCAGCTTCTCCAGGTGCGCGACGGAGACCTCGGGGTCACCGCCGAGCAGCGCGGACATGCCGGTCTCGGTGATCGCGGCGGCGTCGGCCATGGCCAGACCCCGCTTGCGGACGAGGCCGAGCGCGGCGGTGTCGTCCAGGACGCCCGCGAAGGCGGCGGCGGTGATCTCACCGACACTGTGGCCGGCGACGGCGCTCGGGGCGATCTCGGAGCCCGCCGCGTCATCGGCGAACGAGTAGGCACCGAGTGCCGCGGCGGACAGGAGGCCGGCGGCGACCAGCAGCGGCTGTGCCACCGCGGTGTCGCGGATGGCGTCCGCGTCGGCCTGGGTGCCGTAGTGGACCAGGTCCAGTCCGATGGCGTCCGACCATGCGGCGACACGGTCCGCGGCACCGGGGAGGTCGAGCCAGGGAGTCAGGAAGCCGGGCGTCTGGGCGCCCTGGCCGGGAGCGACGAGTACGAGCACTCTCACACTCTCTCTTGGGGACGGCCAAGGCCGCCCGTGAGGACAGGGACGAAGAACACGGGGGGCTTTTGTGGGCCCCCGACAAAAGCCTAGGGTTGGGCGTCTCCTTCGGCCAGACGCCCCAGGATCAGCGCGATCCGCAGTGTGAAGGCGGATCGTACATCCGAAGGCGACCAGCCGGTGACGTCTGTCACACGTCGGAGCCGGTAGCGCACGGTGTTCGGGTGAACGAAGAGCATCCGGGCCGCGCCCTCCAGGCTGCTCGCCTGCTCCAGGTAGACACTCAGCGTTTCCAGGAGCGCCGAACCAGCTTCCTCCAGCGGTCTGTAGATCTCCTCCACCAACTGCTCGCGGGCGCTCGGATCGCTCGCGATGGCGCGCTCCGGCAGCAGATCGTCCGCCAGCACCGGCCGCGGCGCGTCCTGCCAGGCGGAACACGCCTTCAGCCCCGCGGCGGCGGCCTGCGCGGACCGCGTGGCGGCCAGCAGATCGGGTACGACGGGCCCGGCGACGACCGGTCCGGCCGCGAACGGCCCGATCAGCGACTTGGCGACGGCGAGCGGATTCGCGCTGCCACCTGCGATGACGACGAGCCGGTCGCCGAGCACCCCGGTGAGCACCTGGAGCTTGGCGTGCCGCGACGCCCTCCTGATCGCCTCCACGGTCAGCTCGCTGTCCCCGTCGGGCGCGGTCCCGAGCACGACACACACATGCTCGGGCGAGTTCCAGCCGAGGGCGGCGGCCCGGCTGACGGCCCCCTCGTCGGCCTCCCCGCTCAGCACGGCGTTGACGACGAGCGACTCCAGTCGCGCGTCCCAGGCACCGCGTGCCTCGGCGGCCTGGGCGTAGACCTGGGCGGTGGCGAAGGCGATCTCGCGGGCGTACACGAGCAGGGCCTCGCGCAGCACGCTCTCGTCGCCGGGCGCCGCCACCTCGTCGATGGCGCTCTCCATGACCTCGATGGTGGTCCGCACCATCTCCACGGTCTGCCGCAGTGTGATGGCCCGGGTCAGCTCACGAGGCGCCGTCCCGAAGACATCCGTCGAGATCGCCTGTGGAGCATCGGGATGCCGGAACCACTCGGTGAAGGCGGCGATGCCCGCCTGGGCCACGAGTCCGATCCAGGAACGGTTCTCCGGGGGCATGGCCCGGTACCACGGCAGGGTCTCGTCCATGCGTGCGATGGCCTGCGCGGCGAGACTCCCGGAGGACTTCTCCAGCCGCTTCAGGGTCGCGGGGTGCGGGTGGACGACGTGTGCTGCGGGTTCGCTGTGACGGGTTTCGGGTTCGGGCACGTGGACAAGACTGCCTTATCCGGACGGGAGCATGCGTCGCCGGGGTCAGCAGGTGAGATGCCCCGCGGGGCCGACGGGGTCCGTGCGCGGTCTACGGTGGTGCCGTGATGGACGTACGGCGCGCCGCTGAGCGCTACCCCGGAGGGGACCCCGGGACCGGGATCGACACCCGCCACGCCTTCTCCTTCGGCCCGCACTACGACCCCGAGAACCTGCGGTTCGGCGCGGTGATCGCCTGCAACGAGGAGCGGCTCGCCCCCGGCGCAGGCTTCGACGAACATCCGCACAGCCACACGGAGATCGTCACCTGGGTCGTCGAGGGCGAACTGACCCACCGCGACTCCACGGGCCACCAGAGGCGGGTCCGCCCCGGAGACGTCCAGCACCTCAGCGCGGCGGCGGGCGTCCGGCACGTGGAGCGCAACGAGGGCTCGACCCCCCTGACCTTCGTCCAGATGTGGCTGGCCCCCCTGACCCCCGGCGGCGACCCGTCGTACTCGATCGTCCCGGGCATCGCCGACTCCACCCCGTACGCGGTCCCCGCCGCCGGCGCGATGCTCCACGTCCGCCGCCTGACCCCGGGGGAACGGACGGCCGTGCCGGACGCGGCGCATGTCTACGTCCACGTCGTGCGCGGCGAGGTCCGCTTGGCGGGGGAGACGCTGGGCCCGGGGGACTCGGCCCGGATCACGGCTGCGGAGGGTTTGGAAGCGGTCGGGGTCACGTCAGCGGAACTGCTGCTTTGGGAGATGGCGCCGTAAGGGGCCGTCCTTCGGCCCGCAGCCAGGCTCAGCCCCGCAGCTCCGCGAGCACCGCGTCGGTGAACACCGGCCACGCCTCGATCGCCCAGGGCCCGAACGCCCGGTCCGTCAGCGCAACCCCGGCCACACCCGCATCCGGGTCGACCCACAGGAACGTACCGGACTGGCCGAAGTGTCCGAAGGTGCGCGGCGAAGACGAAGACCCCGTCCAGTGCGGCGACTTGGAGTCACGGATCTCGAAGCCCAGACCCCAGTCGTTGGGGTTCTGGTGCCCGTACCCCGGCAGGACACCCTTCGTCCCCGGATACTGCACGGACATCGCCTCGGCGACCGTACGCGGGTCCAACAGCCTCGGCGCCTGCACCTCCGCCGCGAAACGCAGCAGATCGTCCACCGTCGAAACACCGTCCTTGGCGGGGGACCCGTCGAGCGCGGTCTGTGTCATCCCGAGCGGCTCCAGCACCGCCTGCCGCAGATACTCCGCGAACGGAATGTCCGTCGCCTTGGCGATGTGATCTCCGAGCTGCTCGAACCCGGCGTTGGAGTACAGCCGCCGCTCCCCGGGAGGCGCCATCACCCGGTGCTCGTCGAAGGCCAGCCCGGAGGTGTGCGCGAGCAGATGGCGGACGGTCGCCCCCGCCGGCCCGGCCGGCTCGTCCAGCTCGACGGCACCCTCCTCGTAGGCGACCAGCGCCGCGTACGCCGCCAGCGGCTTGGTCACCGAGGCCAGCGGAAACCGGTGTCCGACGGGCCCATGGGTGCCGAGGACGGTCCCGTCGGCCCGTACGACACCGGCGGCGGCGGTGGGAACCGGCCAGTTCTCGATCAGCGCGAGGCTCTTCAGCGACATGCCGTCGAGCCTAAGCGCTCAGAGTCTCAGCTCCATATCCATGCACAAGTCCCGGCAGGGACTCCTCGTGCCAGTCTCGGTATCCCCGGGCAGCGCCCGGCGTACGAGACTCATGCCCCGCACGCTGACGACGTCACCCTGGGCCCGTCGTGGGTATTTCTTACCGGGTCCGCTTGCTTGGAGTGCACTCGAAGGCCATAGCGTGGGGGCCATGACGGTGATGCGGACCGAGGAGAACGCGAGCACGACCGACATCTGCGCAGCCCCGCCGCGGCGGCACCCGCGCGCCGACGGGCAGGACCGCTACACGATCAGTGAGGTCGTCGCCTTCACCGGCCTGACCGCGCACACCCTGCGCTGGTACGAGCGGATCGGGCTGATGTCCCACATCGACCGCTCCCACACCGGCCAGCGCCGCTACAGCAACCGCGACCTGGACTGGCTGGACTTCGTGACCAAGCTCCGCCTGACCGGCATGCCGGTGGCGGACATGGTCCGCTACGCGGAACTGGTGCGCGAGGGCGAGACGACCTACGCGGAACGCCAGGCCCTGCTGGAGTCGACCCGCCGGGACGTGCTGGCCAGGATCGCGGAGCTGCACGACACCCTCTCGGTCCTGGACCGAAAGATCAGCTTCTACTCCACGGAGCGCTGACTACAGCTCGGCCAGCAGCTCGGCCTTCTTCGACGAGAACTCCTCGTCCGTGATCAGCCCCGCCTGGTGCAGCTCCCCGAGGTGGCGGATCCGCTCGGCGATGTCGGCCGGGTCCCGGCGTGCCGGGGCCGGTACCGCCGGTACCGGCCCGCGGGTGCGTACGGCCTCCAGGACGGCCGCCGCGAACGGCAGCGACTCGTGCACCGGCCCGTACCCCAGCCCGAAGACGATGGACGCCGGATCCTGATCGGGCTGCGCGGGCCGGGCGGAGCCGCCCTCGCGGGGCAGCAGCCGTAGGTGCCCCTCGAAGACCTCCGGCGACCGCCACTCCACCCCGCTGAGGCCGGCGACCGCGAAGCTCTGGTCCCCGGCCTTCCACTTCGCCGAGGACGCCCCCGTCCAGGACCACCGGAACTGCACGGTCGTCCCGTCGAAGGACGCCTTCCCGTCGTACGCCTTGAACTGCAGCGGCGCCTCCGGCGCGGCCACCAGGTACCGGTCGGTGGGCCCGGATTCGGTCAGCAGCCCCTTCAGCTCGTCGGCGTAGTACTCCGCGAGCGTCGAGCGCTCGGCCGGCAGCGCCAGCCGGTACGGATCGGAGCCCTCGCGCAGCTGCCCGGCCGCCGCCTCCCACAGCGGGTCGGCGCCGGGGCGCGGCCGAAGCCGCAGTGCGACGGTGCCGCGCTTGCCCGGCGTCAGAGTCACTTCCTCGACCGCGGACAGCGGGATCCGCCGTTCGCCCAGCGCCTGGAACAGCTTCGGTGTTCGAATCCCCCGTTCGTAGCGGATGAGCACGGAGTCGGACTCGAACTCCCAGACGGCATGAAAACCCGCCAGTACGTCACCCATGCGGCTCATCGTATGCGGCACGTGCTCCTCCGTCGCCACCCGCGCAGACCGCACTTCCTGCTGCTTCTACGCGCGTTGGGCCATCGACGTGCGGGGCAGACCGGCCCGGCACGCATCGATCTCGCGTGCGCAGGTGACCGCGTCGTACGCGCCCACCCCGATGTCGGCGAGGTTGCGCAGGCTGTCCGTGCCCGGCTGGAAATAGCCCGCGTGGCCCTGCGCGTCCCGCGCCGACAGCACCCGTGCGCCGAACGACGAGGAGACCGGGTCGGCGCCGTGCCCGAGCCCGCCGACCTCCAGGTACGGCACGTCCTGCACCCAGTCGGTGGCGTCCCGCATCGCCCACACCCGGGCCGAGGTGCCCAGCTGGGAGGCCTTGCCGACGCGCATGCCGGGGCTCGCGGCCACCGCTATGTCGGTCACCCGGCGGGGCATGCCGTGCGCGGCGACCCCGCAGACCACCGAGCCGTAGCTGTGGCAGAACATCGACACCGGTGCCTTGCCGGGCAGGGCGCTGAGCAGCGCGTTCAGGCGCAGGGCGCCCTCCGCGGCGCGCAGCCCCGTGGCCGCGTCCACGCCGAGTCCGTCCGGCGCGGTGTAGTCGGCCCAGGCGATCACGGCCGTACGGGTCGTGGGGCTCTGGGCCCGCTCGGCCGCGTACAGGGCCTTGGCCATGCCGACCGGGGCGCTGTACCTGCGGTTCGTGCGCTGGAAGGTGAGCAGGTCGGTGTCGACGCCGGGGACGACGACGGAGATCCGCTCGGCCTTGGTGAGGTTCCCGAACACCTCGGCGACCCGGCCCGAGCCCTCGGGGTCGAAGGCGAGGATCTGCCGCTCGGGGTTCAGCAGCGACTCGTAGCGGTGCATACGGAGGCCCGCGTCCTGCTGCCCGGCCGTGCTGAGCAGGCTGTCGTGCATGCGCTTCTTCTCGACCTTGCGCGCCTGCTCCAGCGCGACGTGGTTGGCGCGGTAGCGCAGCGAGACGGGCGCGCCGTTCATGTTGCCGACCGCGAGGGGGTAGCGGTGGGCGAGGCGGTCCTGCTCGTGCGGGGTGAGCGAGGCGAAGAAGCGGGCGAGCCGCGCGGGGGAGCCCGCGGGGTCCGGCAGGTGCAGGCCGTGGTGGATGCTGCCGTGCTCCCATTTGGCGAGCGAGGCCTGCAGCGCGCTCGGTTCCCGGTGGCTGCGCAGCGCGGTCCAGCCGGTGGTCGCGAGCATCACGAACACCACGGCCAGCGCGAGCAGCATGCGCCAGACGTTGAGTTGTGGGGAGGTGTCGAAGGAAGTCACTGGGAGGACACACTAGGAGAACGGGAGGGTCTCGGGGTAACCGAGTGACGGGTATCACGTTTCGTGAAGCGTCGAACGAACCCCGAACGACCTCACGCGATGCGTCAGTTCCCGGTGAGCGCAGAACCCACCTGATCGAGGTACGACGCGGTGAGTTCACGGATCGCTTCCAGGCTGAAGTCGTCGCCCGTGCTCCACTGCCGCTCAGTGACCCTTATCACCCCCCCCCGAAGACGGCCACGGCCGGCCGCGGCCGCGGATCTTCCAGGGCCTGTTCGGCGCGCTGCTGATGCCGGCCGCACTCGGTCTGCCGCGGGCCACCTTCCCGGCCTAGAAGCTCAACATGGTGATCGGCATCCGGGGCATGGTGATCGGCGCCTCCACAGCCGTTCAGGTCGGTGTGGCCCCGGTCGCCGTCCTCGTCGCGCTGCTCACCAAGCGGGGCCAGAACGCGGAGGCAGGCGCGGGAGTCGGCCACATCTGAGGCCTGCGCTCGGCAGAGTTCACCTATCAGGGTGACAAAGCTAAAGGTCCCTGGCCTCCGACATACGGCGCAGGTGACAGTGGGTCAAGTCCTCCGCAGGGCATGGACGGGAGGACGACCGGGCCGCGGCGCGCGCTGCGGAGGGGGCTGCGCGCGCCTCCGGCGGTTCGGCCGTTCTTCGTCTGCGGGTGCGTTGTGGCCGGCCGCGCCCACGCGGCGAAGCCGCACATCGATACCGTCCCGCGCCCCTGGGGGGTTGCGGCCCCGTCGGCCTCAAGTGCACCGTCCGTAGCTGCGGGCAGCACCGGGCGTCAACTCCGTTGCCCTTCACGGTCCGCAGCCAGCCGGGCCACTTCAGCCCGCAGCAGGCGAACCTCCTCGGCCAGCGCGGCGATCGCCTCCGTCTGCCGGCGTTCCTCCACATCGTCCTTCTCGAACCGCGAGATGAACCACGCGGCGATGTTCGCGGTGACGACACCCAGCAGCGCGATCCCCGACAGCATCAGCCCGACCGCGATCATCCGCCCCAGACCGGTCGTCGGCGCGTGGTCCCCGTACCCCACGGTCGTCATCGTCGTGAAGGACCACCACACCGCGTCACCCAGCGTCCGGATGTTCCCGTTCGGCGACTCCCGCTCCACCGACAGCACCGCGAGCGACCCGAACATCAACAACCCGACCACCGACCCCACGACATACGTCGTCAGCCGGATCTGCGGAGCCATCCGCGCCCGCCGCCCCACCAGCATCAGCGTCGACACCAGCCGCAACAGCCTGAGCGGCTGCAGGATCGGCAGCACCACCGCGCACAGGTCCAGCCAGTGCGTCCGCACGAACTCCTTGCGCCGGGGCGTGAGCGCGAGCCGTATCAGGTAGTCCATGGCGAACGCCCCCCAGACCGCCCACTCCACCACCGTGCACACGGCCGTCAGGTCCTGCCCCGCGGAACTGTCCACGATCGGCACGGCGTACGCGACGGCGAAGGCCATGGCCAGCGCCAGCAGGGGTCGTTGGGTGCGCCGCTCCCACCGCGTCTGCGCCGATTGTTGCTCCATGCCCGCATCGTAAAGAAAACGTAAGGGCGGTGGAGAATCGAACTCCACCGCCCTCAGCCCGCGCAGGCTGTACAGCGTTACGCGTCGCCGCCCGCGACTCCCGGATGCGCCGCCGAGACGTCCAGCAGCTGGTACCGGTCGATGGCCTGCTTCAGCACGGACCGGTCGACCTTGCCCTCCCGGGCCAGCTCGGTCAGCACCGCCACCACGATCGACTGGGCGTCGATGTGGAAGAAGCGGCGGGCCGCGCCACGGGTGTCCGCGAAGCCGAAGCCGTCGGCGCCCAGCGACTGGTACGTGCCGGGCACCCACCGGGCGATCTGGTCCGGAACCGCTCGCATCCAGTCGGACACGGCCACGAACGGCCCCTCGGAACCACTCAGCTTCTGCGTCACGTACGGCACCCGCTGCTCCTCCTCCGGGTGCAGCAGGTTGTGCTCCTCCACGGCCACGGCCTCGCGCCGCAGCTCGTTCCAGGAGGTCGCCGACCAGACGTCGGCCTTCACGTTCCAGTCCTCGGCGAGGAGCTTCTGCGCCTCCAGCGCCCACGGCACCGCGACACCGGACGCCATGATCTGCGCCGGGACGGAGCCCGCCGTCCCCTCGCTGATCCTGTGGATGCCCTTGAGGATGCCCTCGACGTCCACGTTCGCCGGCTCGGCCGGGTGCTGGATGGGCTCGTTGTAGACGGTGAGGTAGTAGAAGACGTCCTCGCCGTGCGGGTGCTCGGCGTCGCCGCCGTACATCCGGCGCAGGCCGTCCTGGACGATGTGCGCGATCTCGTACGAGTACGCCGGGTCGTAGGCGACACACGCCGGGTTCGTCGAGGCGAGCAGCTGGGAGTGGCCGTCCGCGTGCTGGAGGCCCTCACCGGTCAGGGTCGTACGGCCCGCGGTCGCGCCCAGTACGAATCCGCGCGACAACTGGTCGGCCATCTGCCAGAACTGGTCGCCGGTGCGCTGGAAACCGAACATCGAGTAGAAGACGTAGACCGGGATGAGCGGCTCGCCGTGCGTGGCGTAGGCCGAGCCCGCCGCGATCAGGGAGGCCGTGCAGCCCGCCTCCGAGATGCCGTCGTGCAGCATCTGGCCCGTCGGCGACTCCTTGTACGCGAGCAGCAGATCGCGGTCGACCGCCTCGTACTGCTGGCCGAGCGGATTGTAGATCTTCGCGCTCGGGAAGAAGGAGTCCATGCCGAACGTGCGGTACTCGTCCGGCGCGATCAGCACGAACCGCCGGCCGATCTCCTTGTCCCGCATGAGGTCCTTGAGGAGCCGGACGAAGGCCATCGTGGTGGCGATGGACTGCTGACCGGTGCCCTTCTTCACGGTCGCGTACGTCTTGTCGTCGGGCAGCTGCAGCGGCTCGGAGCGCACGACGCGCGTCGGGACGTACCCGCCGCACGCCTTGCGCATGTCGTGCATGTACTGGATCTCCTCCGTGTCGCGGCCCGGGTGGTAGTACGGCGGCAGGCCGGACTCCAGGTCCTTGTCGGAGATCGGCAGGTGCAGACGGTCCCGGAAGCGCTTGAGGTCGTCGACCGTCAGCTTCTTCATCTGGTGCGTGGCGTTGCGGCCCTCGAAGTTGGGGCCCAGCGTCCAGCCCTTGATGGTCTTGGCCAGGATGACCGTCGGCTGGCCCTTGTGCTCCTTGGCCGCCTTGAACGCCGCGTAGATCTTGCGGTGGTCGTGACCGCCGCGCCCCAGGTGCAGGATCTGGTCGTCGGTCATGTTCTCGACCATCGCGCGCAGCCGCAGGTCGTCGCCGAAGAAGTGCTCGCGGATGTAGGCGCCGGACTCGGTGGCGTATGTCTGGAACTGGCCGTCCGGGGTCGTGTTCATCTTGTTGACCAGGACGCCGTCGCGGTCCTGGGCGAGCAGCGGGTCCCAGGTGCGGTCCCAGATCAGTTTGATCACGTTCCAGCCGGCGCCCCGGAAGACCGACTCCAGCTCCTGGATGATCTTGCCGTTGCCGCGCACCGGGCCGTCCAGGCGCTGCAGGTTGCAGTTGACGACGAAGGTCAGGTTGTCGAGGCCCTCGCGCGCGGCGATGGTCAGCTGGCCGAGCGACTCCGGCTCGTCCATCTCGCCGTCGCCGAGGAACGCCCACACGTGCGACTTGGAGGTGTCCGCGATGCCGCGCGCCTGCATGTAGCGGTTCATCCGGGCCTGGTAGATCGCGCCCAGCGGGCCGAGGCCCATGGAGACGGTCGGGAACTCCCAGAAGTCCGGCATGGAGCGCGGGTGCGGGTAGCTGGACAGCGCGTTCGGGTACCTCGACTTCTCCTGGCGGAAGCCGTCGAGCTGCTGCTCGGTGAGCCGGTCGAGCAGGTACGCGCGCGCGTAGATGCCGGGGGAGGCGTGGCCCTGGAAGAAGACCTGGTCGCCACCGTCGCCCTCGTCCTTGCCGCGGAAGAAGTGGTTGAAGCCCACGTCGTACAGGGAGGCGGACGAGGCGAAGGTGGCGATGTGGCCACCGACGCCGATGCCGGGGCGCTGCGCGCGCGAGACCATCACGGCCGCGTTCCAGCGGGTCGCGTTGAGGATCCTGCGCTCGATCTCCTCGTTGCCGGGGAAGAACGGCTCGGCCCGGGTGGGGATCGTGTTGACGTAGTCCGTGCTGCGCATCTCGGGCACGGCCACGCGCTTCTCGCGGGCCCGCTCGATCAGGCGCAGCATGAGGTAGCGGGCCCGCTCACGGCCCCGCTCGTCCACGGCGGCGTCGAGAGAGTCGAGCCACTCCTGGGTCTCTTCGGGATCGAAGTCAGGAACCTGACTCGGAAGGCCGCCAATGATGATCGGATTGCGATCGGATCCGGAAGCCACGCTGTTCCTTACCTGTCAGAGGGCCACTTTTTTCCTAGTGCCTGCACCGATCCCCATCGTGTACCTCGGGAGGGCGTACGTCATCTCTACCGTGGGGTAACCGAGGCGCGGGTCCGGTCAAAACGCAACGATACGCTCGGGCCGTGACAGGCTTGGCAAACTTGTTCGAGGGTCGTAGTGCCGGATGATTCCGAACGGCGCAAAGCGGGCACATCGGTGTGATGTGGGTTACGACGAATCGGGGTACGGTGCCAGAAGTTGCGACGACACGGCCGGGATCGTCACCGTTTCGGCGGTCTGAACGGCCGGGTACTTGCGCGATCCGTCCCGCCCGTGTGGACTACGGCCAATGCTTCGCGCACGCGCGTGGCTGAGATATTCACCAAGACATGATCAGGAGGCAACCCGTGAGCGCGACCGCGGACCACGCGGAGGAGCGGACTAACCCTGCCGCCAGGCTGGGTTTCCAGCCCGGGCAGGTGGTCCAGGAGATCGGCTACGACGACGACGTCGATCAGGAGCTCCGCGAGGCCATTGAGGAAGCCGTCGAAGGCGACCTGATGGACGAGGACTACGACGACGTGGCCGACGCCGTCGTGCTGTGGTTCCGTGACGAGGACGGCGACCTGACCGATGTGCTCGTCGATGCCACCACGTACATCGAAGAGGGCGGCGCCATCCTGCTGCTCACGCCGAAGACCGGCCGTACGGGGTACGTGGAGCCGAGCGACATCTCGGAAGCCGCGACGACTGCCGGCCTGACGGCGTCCAAGAGCGTCAGCGTCGGCAAGGACTGGAGCGGCTCGCGTCTGGCGACGCCGAAGGCCGCGAAGTCCGGCAAGAAGTAGACCGCCTCGTCCTGAGGACGTCGGACGGGCCGGGAGTACCCGGCCCGTCCGAAAGTCCGCGCTGAACCCGCGGTGATCGCTGCGTAGGGTGGTTCCGAGCGTTTGCTGTGCTCTCACCCGATCAGCCCACCGAAGGGAAGCACTGACGATGGCGATCCAGGTCGGCGACAAGGCGCCCGACTTCGAGCTCAAGGACAACCACGGCCGCACCGTGAAGCTCTCCGACTTCCGCGGCGAGAAGAACGTGGTGGTGCTCTTCTACCCGTTCGCCTTCACCGGCGTGTGCACCGGCGAGCTGTGCGAGCTGCGCGACAACCTGCCGCAGTTCTCGGACCGCGACACCCAGCTGCTCGCCGTCTCCAACGACTCCATCCACACCCTGCGTGTCTTCGCCGAGCAGGAGGGCCTGGAGTACCCGCTGCTCAGCGACTTCTGGCCGCACGGCAACGTCTCGCGTGCCTACGGCGTCTTCGACGAGGACAAGGGCTGCGCCGTCCGCGGCACCTTCATCATCGACAAGGAGGGCGTCGTGCGGTGGACCGTGATCAACGGCCTGCCGGACGCGCGCGACCTGAACGAGTACGTGAAGGCGCTCGACACCCTGTGATCCGGCCTCGGGGCCGACACCTGTGAGTCATCGGGTCCAGGGTCTGCGGGGGGCGGGAACCCGTCACTAGGATCGGCACGTTGATCCCATATCCGAGCACGACGGGGCTCCCCGCCCCTGGACACCACATGGAGGACTCGTGGGAGTCAGCCTCAGCAAGGGCGGCAACGTATCGCTGACGAAGGAGGCCCCGGGCCTGACCGCCGTCATCGTCGGTCTGGGGTGGGACGTGCGCACCACGACCGGCACCGACTTCGACCTCGACGCCAGCGCGCTGCTGCTGAACAACTCCGGCAAGGTCGCGAGCGACCAGCACTTCGTCTTCTTCAACAACCTCAAGAGCCCCGACGGCTCCGTGGAGCACACCGGTGACAACCTCACCGGTGAGGGCGAGGGCGACGACGAACAGATCAAGGTCAACCTGGCCGGCGTCCCGGCCGATGTCGACAAGATCGTCTTCCCGGTGTCGATCTACGACGCCGAGAACCGCCAGCAGTCCTTCGGCCAGGTCCGCAACGCGTTCATCCGCGTCGTCAACCAGGCGGGCGGGCAGGAGATCGCCCGCTACGACCTGAGCGAGGACGCCTCGACCGAGACCGCCATGGTCTTCGGCGAGCTGTACCGGCACGGCGCGGAGTGGAAGTTCCGTGCCATCGGCCAGGGCTACGCCTCCGGCCTGCGCGGCATCGCCCAGGACTTCGGCGTCAACGTCTGATCCCAGCAGGGTTCCAACGCCCATACCGTCCGGCGCCGCACCGTTTACGGGCGGCGCCGGACGCGCAGGACAACCAGGGAAGCACCACAAGGGGAGGACCAGCATCATGGGCGTCACGCTCGCCAAGGGAGGCAACGTCTCCCTCTCCAAGGCCGCACCGAACCTCACCAACGTCATGATCGGGCTCGGCTGGGACGCGCGCTCCACCACGGGTGCCCCCTTCGACCTGGACGCCAGCGCCCTGCTGTGCGGCGCCGGGAACCGGGTGCTGGGCGACGACTGGTTCGTGTTCTACAACCAGCTCACGAGCCCCGACGGCTCGGTCGAGCACACCGGTGACAACCTCACCGGTGAGGGCGAGGGCGACGACGAGTCGATCCTGGTGGACCTGACCAAGGTCCCGCTCCAGTGCGAGAAGATCATCTTCCCCGTCTCGATCCACCTGGCCGACGAGCGCGGCCAGACCTTCGGACAGGTCTCCAACGCCTTCATCCGCGTGGTCAACCAGGCCGACGGCCAGGAGCTGGCCCGCTACGACCTCAGCGAGGACGCCTCCACCGAAACCGCCATGATCTTCGGCGAGCTGTACCGGTACCAGGGCGAATGGAAGTTCCGTGCGGTGGGCCAGGGGTACGCGTCCGGGCTGCGCGGCATCGCTCTAGACTTCGGAGTCAACGTTTCGTAAAGCTGAGTACGGCGCGGGGGAGACCCGTACCAACACGATGGGGTAGCCAGTGCTTCTGAAAACCTTCGGCTGGTCGTTCGCGGTGACCGCGGTCGGCCTGGTCGCTGCGGTCTTCTACGGGGGGTGGGAGGCCTTCGGCATCGTGGCGATCCTCTCCGTCCTGGAGATCTCGCTCTCATTCGACAACGCGGTGGTCAACGCCGGAATCCTGAAGAAGATGAACGCCTTCTGGCAGAAGATCTTCCTCACGGTCGGCGTCCTCATCGCGGTCTTCGGCATGCGGCTGGTCTTCCCCGTCGTCATCGTCGCGATCAGCGCCAAGATGGGCCCGATCGAGGCCGTCGACCTCGCTCTCAACAACAAGGACCGCTACCAGGAGCTGGTCACGGACGCCCACCCGGCGATCGCGGCCTTCGGTGGCATGTTCCTGCTGATGATCTTCCTCGACTTCATCTTCGAGGACCGGGACATCCAGTGGCTGCGCTGGATCGAGCGGCCCCTGGCCAAGCTCGGCAAGGTCGACATGCTGTCGGTCTGCATCTCCCTGATCGTCCTGCTCATCACCTCCTTCACCTTCGCCACCCACGCCCACCAGCACGGCGGCGCCCACGTCGACAAGGCGCAGACGGTCCTGATCGCCGGCGTCGCCGGCCTGATCACGTACATGATCGTCGGCGGTCTCTCCGGCTACTTCGAGGACAAGCTGGAGGAAGAGGAGGAGCGCGAGCACGAGGAGGAGGAAGAGGCCGCCCGCACCGGGAAGAAACGGTCCCCCGTGGTCCTGGCCGGCCAGGCCGCGTTCTTCATGTTCCTCTACCTCGAGGTCCTGGACGCCTCCTTCTCCTTCGACGGTGTGATCGGCGCCTTCGCCATCACCAACGACATCGTCCTGATGGCGCTGGGCCTCGGCATCGGCGCGATGTACGTCCGTTCGCTGACGGTCTACCTGGTCCGCCAGGGCACCCTCGACGACTACGTCTACCTGGAGCACGGCGCCCACTACGCGATCGGCGCCCTGGCCGTGATCCTCATGGTCACCATCCAGTACGAGATCAACGAGGTCGTCACCGGTCTCGTCGGCGTCGTCCTGATCGCCTGGTCCTTCTGGTCCTCCGTCCGCCGCAACCGCACACTGGCGGCCGCGGAGGGGGAAGCGGGTTCGGACGAGAAGGCCGAGATCCCGTCCGGAGTCTGACGTCCGGCGACCCCTGAGCGCCCCCTACGGGCAAGATCAGGGACGTGACGGGGTGTGGCATCCCGTCCGGTGAGGAACGCTCTGTTCGGGGCGGCCGACGTGGTCGGCCGCCCCGACGGCGTTCGGGACGAGTACGTGGGGGCGGGAATGGGGTTCTTCGACGGGCTGCGGGGCGGCCGGGCCGAGTTCGACTCGGGCAGCGCGGCGAGCAACGCGATCGAGCTGACCAGGCGGCACCACCAGGTGTCGCTGACCAAGCAGGACGCGGCCACCGGCCATCTGCGCATCAACCTGACCTGGCGGATGCGGACCTCCGACTTCGACAGCAACCAGCGCACCAGCCTCTTCCGGCACCCCTTCAAGGCACTCAAGCCGCCGGAGGTGCTCGGGCACGGGCAGAGCATGGTCAACGTCGACCTCGACCTTGGCTGTCTGTACGAGCTGACCGACGGCACCAAGGGGGTCGTCCAGCCGCTCGGCGGCTACCTCGGCGATGTCAACGCACCGCCGTACATCAAGCTCAGCGGGGACGACCGGTTCGGGTCGGCGTCCGGCGAGACGATGTACGTCAACCTGGACCACCGGGACGCGATCAAGAAGCTGCTGGTCTTCGTGTACATCTACGACCAGACGCCCGCGTTCGACCGGACGCACGCGATCGTGACTCTTTACCCGAGCAATGGGCCTCGTATCGAGATAGGCCTGGACGAGCGGCATCCCCAGGCCCGGTCATGTGCGGTCGTGATGATCGAGAACGTGAAGGGGGAGCTGGTCGTCCGGCGCGAGGTGAAGTTCGTGTACGGGTTCCAGGGGGAGCTGGACCGGTTGTACGGGTGGGGGCTGACGTGGGGGCGCGGGTACAAGTCCAAAGTGGAGAAGTGACGCCGCGCCGGCTCGGCCGGTCCGCCCAGGAACTCGGGGCGCCTGGTGCGGAGGCGGGTGCGGGTCCGTCGTGGTTTCTCGCGCAGTTCCCCGCGCCCCTGGGTCGGCCGTCCCCTAGCGGCCGATGAATTGTGGCCCCTGAGGGGGCAGGTTGAAGTTCGGGTCCGGGGCTGTCAGGGCCGGCTGGGGATAGCCGTAGGCAGGCTGCTGCGGTGACGTCGGCTGGGGGTAACCGTAAGCCGGCTGCTGGGGTGACGTGGGCTGCGGGTAGCCGTACGCAGACTGGGGCGGGACCGTCGTCGGCTGCTCGGGGGGCAGGGGCTGGGACGTGGTTTCGGGCAGGGGCTGGTGCGCCTCCTCCTCCGGCTCCGACTCGTCCACCGAGATGCCGAAGTCCGTGGCCAGGCCCTTCAGGCCGTTCGAGTAGCCCTCGCCCAGCGCGCGGAACTTCCAGCCCTCGCCGCGCCGGTACAGCTCGCCGCAGATCATGGCGGTCTCCGCGCCCGTCTCCGGCTTGATCTCGAAGTGGGCCAGCGGCTCGCCGTCGACGACGGCGGCGTCGTACAGCACGATGCTCAGGGACGGGACGCGGTCGAAGGACTCGCCGTCCGCGGAGGCGACCAGCAGGATGCGGCCGACGCCGGCCTCGACGCCGGACAGATCTGACTGGATGGTGTCGGTCAGGCCCTCGGTGATCCGCTTCTTGCCCAGCCGCCAGACCTTGCCCGAGGGGTGCCGGGGCTGGTTGTAGAAGACGAAGTCCTCGTCGGAGCGCACGCGGCCGTCGGTGCCCAGCAGCAGCGCCGAGGCGTCCACGTCCGGGACGCCCTGCCCGGGCGTCCAGCGCACCACGGCGCGCACCGTGGTGGCTTCGAGCGGGACGTTCGACCCCTTCAGCATCGCGTGCGTCATGCGGTCATCCTGCCTTCTTGGTCCTGGCCACGACAATGCGGGGGGTGTTGCCGCCGACACGGGGGAGTTACCGGAAATTCATGCCCGAGGGGAACCTCCGACATGGATCCCTACGTACTATTACCGGCCACCCTTTACCGAATCACAAGCTCGGCTTGCGCGCACCGAGGAGTCATATGCGTCATTTCGGGCACATTGCCCCCGAGGTGCGACAGCGCCTCTTCCACCAGGAGCCGTGCGCGTTCACCGCCGGCTCCCCGGCCCGGCTGCTCTCCGCGGCCCTGGGCGCCACGCTGTACAGCCCGGCAACCCGGCCGCGGCTCGCCGACGACATCGTCAGGCAGGCCGGCAACGGCGTGGTCTCGATGGTGCTGTGCCTGGAGGACTCGATCGACGACGCGGACGTCGTGGCCGGCGAGGAGAACCTCGTCCGGCAGTTCGCCGACCTCGACTCCCGCGCGGAAGTGGAACCACCCCTGCTCTTCATCCGGGTGCGCACCCCCGAGCAGATTCCCGACCTCGTACGACGCCTCGGCGCTTCCGCGCGGCTGCTGTCCGGGTTCGTCATGCCGAAGTTCACCGAGGAGCGCGGCCTCCCGTTCCTGGAGGCCCTGGCCGCCGCCGAGGCCGAGAGCGGGCGCCGGCTGTTCGCCATGCCCGTCCTGGAGTCGCCCGAGCTGCTGTACCGCGAGTCCCGGGTGGACACCCTGGAGGGCATCGCCCGCGCGGTCGACAAGTTCCGCGACCGCGTGCTGGCCCTGCGCCTCGGCGTCACCGACTTCTGCTCCTCCTACGGCCTGCGCCGGGCCCCCGACATGACCGCCTACGACGTCCAGGTCGTCGCCTCCGTGATCGCCGACGTGGTCAACATGCTCGGCCGGGCGGACGGCACCGGCTTCACCGTGACCGGACCGGTCTGGGAGTACTTCCGGGTCCCCGAGCGCATGTTCAAGCCCCAGCTGCGGCAGAGCCCCTTCCTGGAGGTCCAGGCGGTCGAGCTGCGCGAGAAGCTCATCGAGCACGCGATGGACGGCCTGCTGCGCGAGATCTCCCTCGACCAGGCCAACGGCCTGCTCGGCAAGACCTGCATCCACCCCTCCCACGTGCTCCCCGTGCACGCACTGTCCGTGGTCAGTCACGAGGAGTTCAGCGACGCCCAGGACATCCTGCGGCCGGAACGCGGCGGCGGGGGTGTACTCCGGTCGGCCTACACGAACAAGATGAATGAAGTGAAACCGCACCGCGCCTGGGCCGAGCGGACCCTGCTGCGCGCCGAGGTCTTCGGCGTCGCACGCGAGGACGTCGGCTTCGTGGAGCTGCTCGCCGCCGGGATACCCGGCTGACCCTCTTCAACCCAAGGAACGCATGAAGAACGCAGTGAACGACGGGGTCTGGTCCGGCACCTGGGTCGCCGAGCGGCTCGGAGTCGGACTCGAGGGCGACGACGGGCTCCAGGCCCTGCTCGGCCTGGCGCTGCGCCGCAACCCCAAGCGGGCCCACCTGCTGGTCTCCCACGTGCTCGGCAAGCACGTACCGCAGTCGCCGTCCGTGGTCTACGGTCACGGCTTCCGCCTCGGCCGCCGGGTCCGCGAGCTGCTCGGCGAGACGGAGGCCGCCTCGGCGGTCGTCCTCGGCTACGCGGAGACCGCCACCGGCCTCGGCCACTCGGTCGCCGACGGCCTCGGCCTCGCCCCGTACCTGCACTCCACGCGCCGCCCGGTGGCCGGGGTCGCCCGGGCGGGCGGCTTCGAGGAGTCCCACTCCCACGCCACCTCCCACCTGCTGCTCCCCGAGGACGCGGGGCTCCTGGCCGGAGATGGGGCGCTGGTGCTGGTCGACGACGAGTTCTCCACCGGGAACACGGTGCTCAACACCATCCGTGACCTGCATGAACGTTATCCGCGGCGGCGGTATGTGGTGGTGGCCCTGGTCGATATGCGTTCTGCTGAGGACTCTGCCCGCCTGGAGCGGTTCGCCACCGAGATCGGCGCCCGGGTGGACCTCGTCGCGGCCGCGACCGGGACCGTACGGCTGCCGGAGGGGGTGCTGGAGAAGGGGCAGCAGCTGGTCGCCCGGCACGAGCCCGCCCAGGAGGCGCCCGAGCCGTCGTACGGCCGGATCACCCGCGTCGACCTCCACTGGCCCCCCGGCCTGCCCGACGGTGGCCGGCACGGGTTCACCCCCGCCCACCGGGCCCGGCTGGAGGCCGATCTGCCCGCCATGGCCGCGCGGGTCGCCGAGGCGCTGCCCGCCGATGCCCGGCGGGTGCTGGTGCTCGGCTTCGAGGAGCTGATGTACGCCCCGCTGCGGATCGCCCGCGAGCTGGAGCAGGTGATCCTCGCCGAGGTGCGGTTCTCCACCACCACCCGCTCGCCCGTCCTCGCGGTCGACGACCCCGGCTACGCGATACGCACCCGCCTGGTCTTCCCCGCCCACGACGACCCGGCCGACGGCCCCGGCGAGCGGTACGCCTACAACGTGGCCGGTGCCGGCTTCGACGCCGTCGTCGCCGTGGTCGACTCGGTCGCCGACACCCCCGCACTGCACGCCCCCGACGGTCTGGCGGCCCGCCTCGCCGCCCACACCCCGCACGTCCTGCTCGCGGTCGTCCCCTCGTACGTCCCCGAGCCCCTCTCCTCCCCCGAAAGGCCGGCCATGCTGCCCGAGCCCCTCCGCGGCCCCGCCTTCTCCTCGTACGCCCCCGAAGAGGTCGGCTGGCTGCTGCAGGACCTCTCGGACGTGACCCTGGAGGCGCCGACCGAGGAGCGCGAGGAGGCCATCCAGAGCGGCGGCGCCCACTACGCCGAGTCGCTGCCGGTCGAGTACCAGCCCAGCGAGCAGTACCAGGAGCTGTTCCACAGCGCCCTGGACGCCTCCGCCGCCCGGATCGCCCAGGCCGTCGGTGTCGTGACCGAGACCGTCATGGCCGAGCGGTCGCCCCGCCCGGTGCTGGTCTCCCTGGCCCGCGCCGGCACCCCGGTCGGCGTGCTCATGCGCCGCTGGGCCCGGTTCCGGCACGGCCTGGAACTCCCGCACTACGCCGTGTCGATCGTCCGCGGCCGCGGTATCGACGCCAACGCCCTGCGCTGGCTCGCCGCCCACCACGACCCGCGGGACGTCGTCTTCGTCGACGGCTGGACCGGCAAGGGCGCGATCACCCGCGAACTCGCCCAGGCCATCGAGGAGTTCGAGGACAAGGAGGGCATCACCGGCTTCGACCCGGAGATCGCCGTACTCGCCGACCCGGGCTCGTGCGTGCGCACCTACGGCACCCGCGAGGACTTCCTCATCCCGTCCGCCTGCCTCAACTCGACCGTGTCCGGTCTGATCTCCCGTACGGTCCTGCGCGCGGACCTGGTCGGCCCGGACGACTTCCACGGCGCGAAGTTCTACCGCGAACTCGCCGGCGCCGACGTCTCCGTGGCCTTCCTCGACGCCGTCTCCGCCCGCTTCCCCGAGGTCGCCGACACCGTCGACGCGGCGGCCAAGGAGGTGATGGCCGAGGACCGCACCCCGACCTGGGAGGGCTGGCGGGCCGTCGAGCGGATCAGTGAGGAGTACGGCATCCACGACGTCAACCTGGTCAAGCCCGGCGTCGGCGAGACCACCCGGGTGCTGCTGCGCCGGGTGCCGTGGAAGATCCTGGCCAAGGCCGGCGCGGGCGCCGACCTGGACCACGTGCGGCTGCTGGCCGAGCAGAGAGGGGTCCCGGTGGAGGAGGTCGGCGAGTTGCCGTACACCTGCGTGGGGCTGATCCACCCCAAGTACACCCGGGGCGCCACGGGCGCCGACGGCAAGGCGGTGAACGTCTGATGCCGGTGCTGGTGGCGAGCGATCTCGACCGTACGCTGATCTACTCCTCGGCGGCCCTCGCGCTGACCATGCCGGACGCGCGGGCGCCCCGGCTGCTGTGCGTCGAGGTCCACGAGAGCAGGCCGCTGTCCTACATGACCGAGACGGCCGCCCAGTTGCTGACCGACCTCGGTGACACGGCCGTCTTCGTGCCGACCACGACCCGCACCCGCAAGCAGTACCAGCGCATCAACCTGCCCGGCCCGCAGCCGGCGTACGCGATCTGCGCGAACGGCGGGCATCTGCTGGTCGACGGCGTGACGGACCGGGACTGGCACGCACAGGTGCTGGCCAGGCTCGCCGACGAGTGCGCGCCGCTGGAGGAGGTCGGCGAGCACCTGATGACCTCCGCCGACCCCGCGTGGCTGCGCAAGCACCGGGTCGCCGAGGACCTGTTCGCCTATCTCGTCGTGGAACGCGAGCTGCTGCCCGAGGAGTGGGTGAAGGAGCTGGCGGCCTGGGCGGAGAACCGGGGCTGGACGGTCTCGCTCCAGGGCCGCAAGATCTACGCCGTCCCCAAGCCGCTCACCAAGAGCGCGGCCGTGCGCGAGGTCGCCCGGCGCACCGGCGCCCACCTCACCCTGGCCGCCGGGGACTCCCTGCTCGACGCCGACCTGCTGCTGGCCGCCGACCGGGGCTGGCGCCCCGGCCACGGCGAACTGGCCGACAGCGGCTGGTGCGCACCTGAGATTAGCGCGCTCCCCGAGCGGGGGGTGCTGGCCGGGGAGCGGATCGTACGCGAGTTCCTGCGGGCCTCCCACCCGAGGGCCTGACCCGCACGGCCGGCGTCAGCCGCAGCAGCCTCCGCCGCAGCAGCCGCCCCCGCCCCCGCCCGCCCGGGGCGCCGGGGCCGGCGCGGCGGACGAGCCGCCCACGGCCACCGTCGACAGCAGCTTGACCGTGTCGTCGTGGCCCGCGGGGCAGGCGGCGGGCGCGCCGGACTCCGCCATCGGACGGCTCAGTTCGAAGGTGTCGCCGCAGGTACGGCAGCGGTACTCATAGCGAGGCATGCGCACAGGTTAACCGGAGTGGTGCTTGTCACAGCACCTCAAAGTTTTATGAGTGTTCGCTTCTGCCCGAAACTTGTGCGGAGGTTTTGAAAAGATCGCTGATAACTTAGCTGAGCCGCGAGGAGCCGTAAGACCGGGGGAAAAGGGGGGCTCACCGTGCCGCGAAGACCTTTGCGGCGGTGTCCACCTTGCTGAGTCTGAACCGCGCGCGCAAGGACCAGTGCGAGGGGAGACGCAGCCTTGGCCAAGTCATGGCAGCGGCCGGAGGGCAACGGGGACGACGAGAGCGCCCGGCCCGGGGAGCGGCAGCCGCAGGAGACGGACGCCACTCTGCATCTGAAGGTCGACGCCCTCCGTGCGGACGTCACCATGCAGCTGCGTGTGCCCCCGCCGCCGGAGTCTCCCGCCACCGGCGGCCGTGCTGACCGGCGGCGCAGCGCCCGCCTCCCGGCGCGCGCCCGCCTCACCACCGCCGGCGCGTCCGCCCTCGCCCGGCTGCGTGCCGCCGCGGGTCCCAGGCTCGCGCCGCTCGCGCCGTACGCCCGTCGCCTCAGGCCGCTGTACCCGCGCCCCGGCCGAATAGGCTGGCGCCGCTGGATACCCTCCTGGCGCCAGTGGCTCGGCGCCGTGCTGTCCGGCTTCGCCGTGATCAGCCTGTCCCTGTTCATCGCCTACGAGATGACGGACATACCGAAGAACCTCAACTCCTTCGCCACCCAGCAGGACAACGTCTACTTCTGGTCCGACGGGACGCCGATGGCCCGCACCGGCTGGGTGCGGCGCCAGAACATGCCTCTCAAGGACATACCCGAGCAGGTCCGCTGGGCGGTGCTCGCCGCGGAGAACGCGAGCTTCTACTCGGATCCCGGTATTTCCGTCAAAGGCATTACCCGCGCCCTGTGGCGCACCGTCGGAGAGGGGGACACCGAGGGTGGTTCCACCATCACCCAGCAGTACGTCAAGAACGTCTACCTGAACCAGAACCAGACCTTCAGCCGCAAGTTCACCGAGGCGATGATCTCCCTCAAGCTCGACAACAAGATGAGCAAGGACGAGATCCTGGAGGGCTACCTCAACACCAGCTGGTTCGGCCGCGGCACCTACGGGATCCAGCGCGCCTCCCAGGCCTACTACGGCAAGGACGTCAGCCGGCTCAACGCCGGCGAGGCGGCGGTGCTCGCCTCCATGCTGAAGGGCGCCGCGCTCTACGACCCCACTCTCAGCGAGGCCAACCACAAGCGGGCCGTCGAGCGCTGGTCCTGGATCCTGGACCGGATGGTCGACATCGGCAAGCTGACGCCGGCCGAGCGGGCCAAGTACAAGACCTTCCCCGAGCCGCTCAAGTCGGGCCGCGTCTACGACACCGGCAAGCAGAGCGACTACCTGGTGGAGCTGGCCCAGCAGTACGCCAAGAAGGCCGCCCACATCTCCGACCGGGACTTCGACCTCGGCGGCTACCAGATCTACACGACCTTCGACCGCAAACGGGAGACCGCGCTGACCGACGCCGTGACCAAGGCCCGTCAGCAGGCGCGGAAGGACCACCCCGAGCAGGCGAGGACCGCCCACTACGGCGCCGCCTCGGTCGCCACCGACGGCCGGATCCTCGCCGTCTACGGCGGCCCCGACCACCGCAAGCAGGGCTACAACGAGTCCAACGCGACCACCGTCAAGGCCGGCTCGGCGTTCCTGCCGTTCGTCTACGCCGCCGGTCTGCAGCACGGAGTCCACAAGACCCGCGGCGGACCCGCGACACCCGTCACGCCCGAGACCGTCTACGACGGCGACAACGGCATCGCCGTCACCACGCCCGAAGGTCCCTACTGGGACCGCAGCGGCAAGAAGGTCGCCGCCAAGAACGACGGCGGGAAGTCCTACGGGCAGATCACCCTGGGCGAGGCCCTCGCCCAGTCGGTGAACACGCCCTTCATGCAGCTCGGCATGGACACGGGCCTGGACAAGGTGAGCGAGACCGCGGTGGCGGCGGGCCTGCTCTCCTCCAGCATGGGTCCGCAGGTGCCCGCACTGTCGATGGGCAACTCCACACCCAGCGCGATCCGGATGGCGAGCGGATACGCCACCTTCGCCGCCTCCGGCACGCACACCGAGCCGTACTCGGTGCGCCGCATCACCCGCAACGGCACCCAGGTGCTCATGGCCACCCCACGCCCGCAGCGGGCGGTCGGCGCGGACGTCGCCGAAAAGGTCGAGCAAGCGCTGACGGAGTCCTTCCGCGTCGCCCACCCGACCTCCCCCGCTCCCGGCTCCGCTCGAGCGGGGGGACCCCCGTCGGCCCAGGTGTCGGGCAAGGCCGGCACCACCGACGACGACAGCGCCGCCTGGTACGTCGGCACCTCCGCGTCCGTGTCCACCTCCGTCGTCGTCTACCGCATCGACCTGACCAAGTCCCTGGAACCCCTGTCGCTCGACGGGCTCGCCGGAACCACCACCGACGGCGTCAACGTCCCGTACGGCATCTGGGCGCACGCCACGGGCCTCGGCTGACCCCCGAGGCCCCGCGCCGACCCCCCTCCCCTCGCACCAGAATGAGCCGACGCATGAACAAGAAGCCGCCGACCGGCCGTCGCCGCCGGGCCAAAGACCGTCCCCGTCCCGTCGGCCTCGGGATGCGGACCCTGGCCGCCCTCCTCGCCGTCGCCTCGGCGATCGCGGGCTACCTGGTGCTCAACCACCGGGACAACACCGCGCCCACCGCCTCCAGCAAGGACACCCCCCGAACCGCCGCGCCGAAGCCCGGCAAGACGCCCGCGTGGGACGGCAAGACGAAGATCATCGGTGACGGCTCCACCTCCTACACCGGCCCCCAGAAAGGACAATTGGTACCCAAGCCGCTCAAGCCCGGTGAGAAGCCTCCCCAGTTCGTCGTCTTCTCCTGGGACGGCGCCCTGGAGGGCAGCGACCATCTCTTCTCGCACTACCGGCAGCTGGCCGAGGACTACGACGCCCACATGACCTTCTTCCTCACGGGCATCTACCTGCTGCCCAAGAGCAAGAAGACCCTCTACCACGGCCCGCAGCACAACCCGGGCGACGCCGCGATCGACTACGCCACCGACGACCACATACGCACCACCCTGGAGCAGCTCCGCGAGGCCTACGACCAGGGCAACGAGATCGGCACCCACTTCAACGGCCACTTCTGCGAGAAGAAGGGCGGCGGCGACTGGAGCGTCGAGGAGTGGAAGAGCGAGATCGACCAGTTCTACGACATCGTGGAGCACTGGAAGACCAACACCGGCTTCAAGGACGTCGCGGCGCTGCCCTTCGACTTCAAGAAGGAGGTCACCGGCGGCCGTGCGCCCTGCCTGGAGGGCCAGAAGAACCTGCTGAAGGCCATCAAGGCCTACGGCTACGGCTGGCGCTACGACGCCAGTTCCACCGGCGACTTCCAGATATGGCCCGCCAAGAAGAACGGCGTCTGGAACTTCCCGCTCCAGCTGCTCCCCTACGAGGGCGGCGACTACCAGGGCCTGTCGATGGACTTCAACTTCCTCGCCAACCAGTCCGACGGCGAGACCGAGGGCAACCCCGCCGACTACCCGCAGTGGGAACAGGAGACCGTCAAGACCTACATGGCGGGCTTCGACCGCGTGTACTACGGCAGCCGGGCCCCGCTGTTCATCGGCAACCACTTCGAGAACTGGAACGGCGGCATCTACATGAAGGCCATCGACCAGGTCGTCAAGAACGTGTGCACGAAGAAGGGCGTCAAGTGCGTGTCCTTCAAGGAGCTTTCCGACTGGCTCGACGTGCAGAAGCCGGCGACCCTGGAGCGGCTGCGCGCCCTTGACCCTGCGCAGTCGCCTCGTGACTGGTCCTCGGTGGTCAAGTGACCTTCGTGCGCCGCAAGTTCCACTTGTGCAACCCCCTTCACAACTGGCGCACATGTCATGCGAAGATGCCCTCGCCCGGTCGGTGTGCCGGTGTAGAGGGGAACATCATTGAAATCAAGAAAACTGAGCCGTAAGGGGCGTCGCGCCGGCATAGTCTCGGTAGCGGCCGCCTCGGTCGTCGCCGGAGTGGCCCTGGTGCCCAACTGGAGCGCGGGTGCGGCGGTCGTGGACGACCCGACGGTGGACGCCGCGACCAAGGCGACCTTCCAGCGGCTGGCCGACGCGGTCTTCACGGACCGCACGGACGCCCTGGTGGACCGGGGTGACCAGCAGCGGGCCAAGCCGCTGGCCGCCGCCTTCTCCGGTGACGTCAAGCTGTCCTCCGGGCAGTCGCGCCAGGAGAACTCCGCGCTGACCGAACTGCGTGGCCGCCAGTCCCGCCTCGCGAAGCTGGGCGAGAAGTACAGCAAGGCCAGCACGCGCGTCACGCTGGACGCGACGCGGGTGACCGGCCGCCAGGCCAAGGCCGACGTCACCGAGACCACGACGCTGACCTACGCGAAGGTCAAGGGCACCGAGCCGAAGACCACCGGCTTCCAGGCCCACCACGAACTGACCTTCAAGGCCGACCAGCAGGGCAACTGGCAGCTGACCGGTGTCCGCGACACGGACGGCGGCTACCTCGCGGTGAACCAGATCGCGAAGCCGTCCTCGGTGAAGGCCAGCCCCGCCGACGACGGCCCGCCCGAGGCGCCCCGCGCGGCCACCTCGTGGCCCGCGCCGGCCAACCCGAAGAACGTCACCACCGGGGCCTACGACTACAAGGCGATGGTGGCGTACGCGACCAAGTACTGGAAGTACTACAACCCGGACTACCCGGACTACAACGGGCAGGGTGCGGGCGGCGACTGCACCAACTTCGTCAGCCAGACCCTGAAGGCGGGCGGCTGGAAGCACGTGCCCGGCTACACGAACGACTTCCACAAGTGGTTCGGCAACGCCGACATCCAGTCGGACTCGTTCGTCGGAGTCAACGAGTTCTCCTGGTTCGCCCTGTCCTCCAAGCGCGTCACCAGCCTGGCCAACGTGTACCAGCTGGACATCGGTGACGTGCTGCAGATGGACTTCAACCGGGACGGGTCCAAGGACCACTCCATGATCGTCACCTACCGCAGCCGACAGGGCGTGCCGTACGTGACGTACCACTCCAACAACACCTACAACCGGTCGGTGGCGAGCCTCGTCGCGTCGTACCCCAGCGCGGCCTTCTACGCCTACCGCACCTGATCCCCGGCCGTACCGGTCCGCTGCCCCGCGTCGGGGTGGCGGGCCCGCCAGTACGGGTTGTCGTGCGGCAGGGTCGAGCCGACCCTGCCGTACATCCCGAACACCATGAGCAACACGCCGACCACGAAGCTGAACAGCACGTTCTGGATCCTGAAGGCCAGGAAGTTGTAGTCGCCGTCGAGCAGGGCCAGGTTCAGGAAGCCGCTCAGGATGAACAGGATGCCCAGCGTCATGTTCAGCGTCGACGCGAAGTTCCCGCCGATCACCATCCCGACGAAGAGCAGCAGCCCGACACAGACGGACAGGACGCTGAGCGTGCCGTTGGTGTTCAGGCCCATGGCGGTGTTCCCGCCGGTGTCGAAGAAGCCGATGTTGTCGGTGAGGCCGAGAACGCCGAAGGCGAGCAGGAACAGGCCCATCAGGCCCGCGCCGATGCGGTAGACCGTGTTCAGGCGGTGATCGACGGGGAGATGGTCGTCGAACCGGATCCGGTTACGCGCTCCCGTGTGCGTGGTGTGTGAGGCCATCTTCGCCTCCTTGTCGGTGCTGGCGGAGGCCCTACGTACCTTTCCCCAATATCCGCCCGGCGCGGCTCGGCGGCAACGGCTCAGTGCCCGGTGCCGCGCTCCTCCCGGATCTGCGCCACCACCCGGGTCGCCGTCTGCCGCACGGCCTCCGTCTCGGTCAGGAAGTGCCAGTAGTCGGGGTGCCGGCCCTCCAGCGTGCCGATCGCCCGCTCCAGCCGCGCCACGGCGTCGTCCAGCGGCCGCGCGTGCCGCGGATCCGGGGTCGTACGGCCGGTCATGGCCAGCCGCTGGGCGTCCCGGATCGCGAACCGGGTCCGCTGGATCTCCTGCTCCGGGTCCTTCTGCACGGCGTTCAGCCGGGTCAGCCGGTCACCGGCGGCCGACACGGCCTCGTCCGTGGTGTTCAGCAGCGCCCGTACCGTCGACAGCAGCGAGGTGGCGTCCGGCCAGCGCTGGGCGTCCCGGGCGGCCTGGGCCTCGCGCAGCTTCAGCTCGGCCTGCCGCACGTTCTCCGCGGCCTGTGTGGGCACCTGCTGCAGGTCCTGCCAGCAGGCGGCCGCGAACCGCCGCCGCAGCTCGCTCAGCACCGGGTCCACCTGGCCCGCCCGGGTGGTCAGAGCCTGCGCTCGCGTGCGCAGGCTCACCAGCCGGTGGTCGATCTCGGCCGCCTTCTCCGGCAGCCGCTCCGCCTCGGCCCGGATCGCCGCGGCCTCCCGCTGCACCCGCTCGGCCCGCTCCAGGGTCGGCGCCACCCCGTGCTGACCGGCTCCCTGGTTCAGCCTGGTCAGCTCGGGCGAGAGCACGGCGAGCCGCGCGGCGAGGTCGTCGGCCCGCAGGCCCTTCTCCCGTACGGCGTCCAGCGCGTTGCTCGCGCCCAGCAGCGCCTGCCGAGCCCGCTCCACGGCCGGGGCGAGCCGGGCCAGCTGGGTCTCGGCCTTGCCGAGCAGCGGCCCGAGCGAGCTGCCGAAACGGTCCAGCTCCTGCTTGACCCGAACCAGTTCGTCCTTGGCCGCGGTCAGCTCGCCGCGCGCCCGGGCGGCCGCCGCGGCCTCCAGGTCGTCCCGGTCCAGGTCATGGGCGTCCACGGCCTGGATGTAGCGCTGACTGACCTCGTCGATCCGCCCGCCCAGCGCCGCGAAGTCGGCCACCGCGCGCCGGGCGGCGGGGGAGTCGTCGACGGCCGAGATGGTCTCGATGGAGATCCGGAGGTCCCGCTGGGCCGTGTCCAGCTCGTAGAACGCGGCCGCCGCGGCGTCCTTCGCGGCCTGCGCCTCGGCCCGCTGGCCTTCCGCGCGGCCGCCGAACCAGCGCCGGGTGCCGCCGCCGGCGAACGCGGCGGGCAGCGCGAGCGCGGCGAGCACCGGCAGGCTCATCAGGGTGAGGGTGTCGCGCAGAGCCGAGGGGACGCCCGAAGGAGGGTACGACCTCGTCGCCGGCGTGCCCGGTGTCGCCGTCACATCCCTCTCCCGTGCTGTTGTTCGCCCTGGGTGCTGTCATTCTCCCACCCGTTCAGGACGAAAACACGGGTCGGTCAGTTCGCCGTGCGCACCGTCACTTTTCCGTCCGGGCGGGAGCCGCCCCGGCCCCGGATACGGTTTGCGGCGCAGCCCCCCGGGCCATGTAGGCTGTCGAACTGTCCCGGGTGCGTAGCTCAGGGGTAGAGCGCCTGCCTTACAAGCAGGATGTCGGCGGTTCGAAACCGTCCGCGCCCACCAGAAGAAGCGAGAGGCCCCCCGACCGGTCCCGGTCGGGGGGCTTTCGTGTCACCCCTTGTCCTCGGCCGCCTCTTCGTGGGCGTGCTTCAGCTTCGTGCGCGCTTCGACCCGCTCCGCCGCCGCGACCTCGGACCAGAAGCGGTGGCCGCTGACGAACACCGCCAGCTCGTGCTCGCGGCGCCGCAGCTTCTCCACCTCGGCCTGCTCGTCCGCCGTCCAGCCCGGGGAGGCGGGCCGCTCCACCTTCCGCCAGCCGTTGTCGTCGCTGAAGCCGTCCATCGGCTCGACCGACCAGGGCAGCCGCTTGAGCAGGGCCGACAGCTCGGCCCGGACCTGATGCAGCTCCTCCTGACCGGCGAGAAGGTCACTGGGGAATTCATAGGTCGTCGCCACGCGGCAATGCTACGCCTGTTCGATTTTGGGTGGCGAGTTCGGTTGTGAGGTTCACGCGAACGAGTAGTGCCCGCGCCCCCCGCCTCAGTGGCCGGCGGCGCGCAGCTCCCGCACCAGGCGGGCCGCCACCGGCACCGGTACCCCGTGCCGGTCCGCCGCGCGCAGCAACGCCCCGCCGATGGCGTCGAGTTCGAGCGGTCGGCCCGCCTCGGCGTCGCGCTGCATGGAGGACTTGGCGGCGGGTGGGAAGGCGTCGTACCGGGCCAGCGCCTGGGCCGGGTCCGTGGGGGCGCCGCAGGCGTGGCTGACCGCGGTGGTCTCGGCGACCAGGGTCTCCAGCTCCTCGCGGTGACGGGTGCGGATCTCGCCGAGGGGGAGGCCGTAGCGGGTGGTGAGCAGGGCGAAGGGTGCCAGGAAGGACATCTTCGACCAGAGGGCCGTCGTCTCGTCCTCGAGTACGCGGGTGGTCACGCCCGCGCCGGAGAGGGTGGCGGCCAGGGCTTCGAGGCGGGGGCGGGGGGTCGTGTCGCCCGTCAGGTCCATGTCCACGAAGTCGCTGCCGTGTTCGATCACGCCGGGGGCCAGGCGGGTCGACTCCACGCGGATCACCGCGGGGGCCACGTGGTCGGGGCGGTAGCGGGTGCGCAGGGCCGCGGGGTGTTCGACGCCGTTCAGGAGCGGTACGACGAGCGCGTCGCCGAGGGCGGCGGGCGGGACGCTGGTGAGGGCGGCGTCCAGGGTGGTGTGCTTCACGGCGATCACGCAGGCGTCCACCGGCTCGCGCAGCTCGGTGTCCGCCTCCACGGGTGCGGTGAAGTCGCCGAACCTGCGGCTGCGGACCTGGATTCCGGTGCTGCGCAGGGTGTCGGCGGTGGCCTGCCGGGCCAGGCAGATGACGCGGTGGCCGGAGCGGGACAGGAGGGCGGCAAGGAGGCCGCCGGTGCCGCCGGGGCCCAGGATCGCCACGGTCTGCTTCGTCATGAGGATGTTCCTCTCGTCGGTCGGCCCCGGGGTTCGGTGGCCGCCTTCGGTGGGATCTTCGCAGGGGCGCGCGCCGTGCGTGAGACTGGGGGCATGTGCCGGAGTATCAAGACGCTGCGTCCGCCCGTACTGCCCGATGAGGCCACCGAGGACGACATCCATGCCGCCGCGTTGCAGTACGTGCGGAAGGTCTCGGGGTTCCGGGCGCCCGCCGCCCACAACCGCGAGGTCTTCGAACAGGCCGTGCGGGCCGTGGCGGAGGCCACGGCGGAACTGCTGGGCGGGCTGGAGGTGCGGGGGCAGTCCGTGCGCGGGGCGGCGGGGTAGGGGCCCGCGTCCGCAGGTGCCCGCGGCGGCGACCGGCCGCCGCCCGGGCCGGTCGCGCTGCCCGTGCCATCGTCGGGCACTTGAGTCTCCCGCAGGGGGAGACCCGAAGGTGGGGTCATGGACGGCGGCACCCTGTACTCGATCGGTGAGCTGGCCCGGCGTACCGGGCTGACGGTCAAGACGATCCGGCTCTACTCCGATCGCGGCCTGGTGCCGCCGGCCGACCGCACGCCCGCCGGTTACCGCCGCTACGGCCCGGACGCCGTCGCCCGTCTCGCCCTCGTACGGACCCTGCGCGAGCTGGGGCTCGGCCTCGACACGATCCGCCGTGTCCTGGACCGGGACCTCCCGCTCGGCCGGGTCGCCGCGGAGCACGCCGCTGCCCTGGACGTGCAGATCGGCATCCTGCGGCTGCGGCGGGCGGTGCTGGTCGCGGCGGCCGGGCGCGAGGCCACCCTCGAGGAGATGGAACGCATGCACCAGCTCGCCACCCTGTCCGAAGCCGAACGCCGGCGCCTGATCGACGACTTCCTCGGCGCCGTCTTCGGCGGCGGGGCGGATCGTACGGGCCCTTCCGCGGCCGCCCTGCGGTCGCTGACTCCCGAACTGCCCGACCGGCCCACGGAGGAACAGGTCACGGCGTGGGTGGAGTTGGCGGAGCTGTCCCTGGACCCGGACTTCCGGGCCCGGTTGCGGGGGCTGGTCGAGGAGCAGGCGGGCGCACGGTCCGACGGCGCCGCCGTGCCGCCACGGCCGGACGTCGTCGCCGTCACCCGTGATGTCGTGGCGACAGCCGTGTCCTCGGGGGTCGATCCGGGGTCGCCGCAGGCCGGGCCCGTCGTCACACGCCTCACCGCGGCCTGCGCGGGCGCCGTCGGCCGGCCCGACGACGCCGAGCTGCGCGCCTGGCTGGTGCGTCACCTGGCCACGGTGAACGACCCCCGCTGGGACCGGTACACCCGACTCCTCTCCCTGATCAACGGCTGGCCCGCCCCGGATCCGCTGACTCCCGTGATCGAATGGGCAGTTGAGGCGCTGAGCACGGGAACGGCCCGGTGACAGGGCCGTCGAGCGATCGGGAGGACCGTATGCCCACGGCACGTCTGGAGGTGGCCGCCGCTCCCTCGGGCCCCGCTCTCCTGCTGAGGCCCTGGTGCCCGGGAGACGCGGCCGCGCTGGTCGAGGCGTACCGCGACGACGCCCTGCGCCGCTGGACCAGCGGGGCGGTGGAGGACGAGGCGGACGCGGCCCGGTGGATCGGGGATCAGGCGCGCGGGTGGCAGGAGCGGCGCCGGTTCGCCTTCGCCGTCGTGGAGTCCGGCCCCGAGCCGGAGCGGGTGCTGGGGCACGCGGTCCTGAAGTTCGCCGAGGCCCCGGGCGCCCCCCTTGCCGAGGTCGGGTACTGGACGGCGGCCCCCGCACGCGGCCGGGGAGTGGCACCGCGCGCGCTGCACGCCTTGACCGACTGGGCCTTCGCGGCCTTCGGCGGTGACGGGCTGACCCGCCTCGAACTGCTCCACCAGGCGGACAACGCGGCCTCGTGCCGGGTCGCGCAGAAGTGCGGGTACGAGTTGGCCCGGCTGCTGCCGGCGGCGCCGCCCGCCTTCCCGCTCGACGGGCATGTGCATGCTCGGGAGTACGGCCAGGAGCGGGCGGCCGTCGCGCCCTGAGTGTGCGTCCATGACCGGAATGACGGACAACTCGGGCCGGTGAAACGTGTCTTGGGGCGGGTGGGGCCAGGGGTCCGCCCGCCCGCCGAGTCCCGGACGGGCATGATGAGGCGGACCGTCCGCTTCCAGTGGGCGGTCTGCTGCCATGCGCCCCACACGCCCGGGAGTCACGCCGTTGTCTGCACCGATCCAGGAATCCCCCACGGTCTCCGTCGCCCTGGTCGGGGCCGGACCCCGCGGAACCAGCGTCCTGGAGCGCCTCTGCGCCTCCGCACCGGAACTCCTGCCACCGGGCGCCCGGCTGACGGTCCACGTGATCGACCCGGCGCCGCCCGGGCCGGGCCGGGTCTGGCGGACCGCGCAGTCGGCCGAGCTGCTGATGAACACCGTGGCGAGCCAGGTGACACTGTTCACCGACGCCAGCGTGGACTGCTCGGGCCCGATCAGCCCGGGCCCCAGCCTGCACGAGTGGGCGGACGGCGAGCTGGGCCCGGACGACTACCCCACCCGCGCCCACTACGGCCGCTATCTGGAGTGGGTGTTCGCGCGGACCGTCCGGGCGGCCCCGCGGGCGGTGCGCGTCGAGACCCACCGGGCCCGTGCCGTACGGCTGGACGACGGCCCGGGCGGTGGCCAGGCACTCACCCTCGACGACGGCCGGGTGCTGCCCGGGCTGACCGCGGTGGTCCTGGCCCAGGGACACCTGCCGACGGCGGCGGACGCGGAGCAGGAGCGGGCGGCCGGACACGCCGAGCGGCACGGCCTGCGCCACATACCCCCCGCCAATCCGGCCGACGTCGACCTCTCCCCGCTCGCGCCCGGTGAACCGGTGCTGCTGCGCGGCCTGGGCCTCAACTTCTTCGACCACATGGCACTGCTGACCACCGGCCGGGGCGGCCGCTTCGTCCGCGCTGCCGACGGCGTCCTGCGCTACCGGCCCTCCGGGCGGGAGCCGCGCCTGTACGCGGGTTCGCGGCGCGGGGTGCCGTACCAGGCGCGCGGTGACAACGCGAAGGGCCCGTACGGCCGTCACCTCCCGCTGGTGCTCACCCCGGAGGTGACAGCGGGCCTCCGCAAGCGCGCCGACTCCGGTGAGGCGCCCGACTTCCTCTCGGAGATATGGCCGTTGGTCGCGAAGGAGGTGGAGACGGTCTACTACGGCGCGCTGACCGGCCGGCCCGACTTCGCCGACCGCTTCCTCGCCGTGCCGCACGGCGATCCGCGGGAGGCGGAGCTGCTGGCGGAGTTCGGGGTCGGTGCCGAGGACCGCTGGAGCTGGGAGCGGGTCTCCCGGCCGTACGGGGACCGGGAGTTCGCGGAGGCCGGGCAGTGGCGGGCGTGGCTGCTGGCGTATCTGCGCGAGGACGCGGCGCAGGCCGCCCTGGGCAACGTACGCGGTCCGCTGAAGGCGGCGCTGGACGTGCTGCGCGACCTGCGCAACGAGATACGCCTGGTGGTGGACCACGGCGGCCTGACCGGCGACTCCCGGCGTGCGCACCTGGACCGCTGGTACACCCCGCTCAACGCCTTCCTGTCCATCGGCCCGCCCCGCCGCCGGATCGAGGAACTGGCGGCCCTGGTCGAGGCGGGCGTGGTCGAGGTGCTGGGTCCGCGTCTCGACGTGCGGGCCGAGCAGGGGGCGTGGGTGGCCCACTCACCGGACGTGCCGGGGTCGTCGGTGCGTGTGACGACCCTCATAGAGGCGCGGCTTCCGGAACCCGATCTGCGGCGGACGGCGGACGAGTTGCTCGCGGGGCTGCTGGCGAGCGGCGGCTGCCGGCCGCACACCGTGGACGGTTACGAAACCGGAGGGCTGGATGTGACACGGCGGCCCTATCGTCTGATCGACCGTCAAGGCCGGGTGCACACAAGGCGGTTCGCGTTCGGTGTGCCGACGGAGGGCGTGCACTGGGTGACCGCCGCGGGCGCCCGTCCAGGGGTGGATTCGGTCACGCTTTCGGACGCCGACGCGGTGGCGCGAGCCGTCCTACGTGCGGCCGCGGCCGAGACGGAACCGCAAGCGGAAGTGGAACCATGGCCAAATGTTGAACTTGCAAGCATGAATTAGGTCCGCCTAACCTGGGTCCCTCGTTCGGTACCGCCGCCCCCACGACCGGCCTGGCACCGCTTTGTCCGGCTACGCCGGACGGCCTGGCCGGCCCGACCGACACCGAAGAGGAGCACCCCCCCATGTCCGCACGTCTCAACTCCGCTCAGCCGTACGTCATCGGCCTCTTCCGCATCGTCATCGGCCTGCTGTTCGCCGTGCACGGCGCCGCCTCGCTCTTCGGCGTCCTCGGCGGCGCCGCCGGCACCGACGGCGGCACGATCCCGTCCGGCACCTGGCCCGGCTGGTACGCGGCCGTGATCCAGCTGGTCGCCGGCGGTCTGGTCCTGCTCGGCCTCGGCACCCGCGGCGCCGCGCTGATCGCCTCCGGCTCGATGGCGTACGCGTACTTCGACGTCCACCAGCAGGCCGCCCTGTGGCCGATCCAGAACGGCGGTGAGCTGCCGGTCCTGTTCTGCTGGGCCTTCTTCCTGCTGGTCTTCACCGGCTCCGGCGCCTTCGGCCTGGACCGGCTGTTCACCCGGCGTACGGCCCGGACGCGGCAGTCGGCCGCGGAGCGGGCCCTGGTGGCCTGACCGCCCCGCCCCGCCTCGCCCGGCGACGGCGCCCTTCTCCTGCTGCGCGGGGAGGGGCGCCTTCGCGCATGAGGGGAGGCGCACCATCGCGCACGAGTACGCGCGTGAACACGCTGTGTCGATCACATGTGCCCCCGCGAACCTCCTGTCACACCCCCGGCGTACGCTGTATGGCTGTCATGGGGGAGCAACGGGGGAGTTGTTGTGTGGGAGAGCGTGGGGGCACTGACCGCCGGCCCATGGATCTACGCCATGGTGGCCCTGTCGGTGCTGCTCGACGTGTTCGTGCCCGTGCTGCCGAGCGGAGTGCTCGTGATCACGGCGGCCACGGCGGCGGCGGCGGGTTCGGGCGCGGCGACGGGTGACGTGCCGGACATCTTCGCCCTGATCCTCTCCGCCGCGACCGCCTCGGTCCTCGGTGACCTGGTGGCCTACCGGCTGGCCTGGCGGGGCGGTGAGCGCCTGGACCGCGCGATCGCCCGGTCCCGCCGCCTGACCGCCGCGCAGGAACGTCTCGGCGAGGCCCTGTCCCGGGGCGGCGGTGCCCTGGTCGTCCTGGCCCGCTTCGCCCCCGCCGGCCGCTCGGTCGTCTCGTTCTGCGCGGGCGCCGCCCACCGCCGCGCCCGCGACTTCGTCCCCTGGTCCGCCCTGGCGGGCCTGTCCTGGGCCGCCTACAGCGTCGCCCTCGGCTACTACGGCGCCCGCTGGCTGGGCGCCACCTGGCTGGCCACGGGTGTCTCGGTGGCGGCACTGTTCGGGGCCGGGGCCGCGGCCGGCTTTCTGGTGCGGCGGCGGCCGGCGTAGTCGTCCGGACAGCCGGCCGCCCTCCGCGACGGCCCGCCCGCGGGCGGTGGTGGCGAAGGGCGGAGGAGCGGCAGCGATCAGCAGTTCGCCAGGTAGTTCGTCAGCGCGGTCTTCTCCGCGGAGTCGACCGAGAGGTCGTAGTAGTACTTCACCTGGACCCAGGCGCGGACGTAGGTGCAGCGGTAGGACGTGACCGAGGGCATCCAGGTGGCCGGGTCCTGGTCGCCCTTGGCCTGGTTCACGTTGTCGGTGACGGCGATGAGCTGCGGGCGGGTCAGGTCGTTGGCGAAGGCCTGGCGCTCGGCGGTGGTCCACCGGCTGGCGCCGGAGTCCCAGGCCTCGGCGAGCGGGACGAGGTGGTCGATGTCCAGGTCGGAGGCTGCGGTCCAGGTGGCGCCGTCGTACGGGGAGTACCAACTGCCGCTGGTGGCCGCGCAGGAGGAGTCGGTGACGACGTTCGAGCCGTCCCGCTTGAGGACCGTCTCGCGGGTGTTGCAGGAGCCGCTGATGGTGATCCAGTGCGGGAACAGGGAGCGGCTGTAACCGGTGCGGTCCTCGGTGGCCACGGTCAGCTGGGAGAGGTAGCTGCGGGCGGTGGCGGCGCTGACCGGGGTGGGGAGGGCGGCGGAGGCGCTCGGGGAGTTGAACAGGGCGGCGGAGGCTATGAGTCCGGTAAGGGTGGCGAGTATGCTCAGGCGTCGACGCGCGTAGAACTTCGGCATGCGAACTCCCTGGTGGGGTGGGGGTGTTGGAGCGCGAGCGAGGGAATGCTCGCGGTGCCGTGTTGCCAGAGGGTGAGCGCTCGGTAAGAACTTAGTGACGTGTTCATGACACGACAAGCTTTACGGCGGAACTTTCGTGTCCCGTACTATGGGATGCGCAGAAGGGGAGTAGCTCTTCGCCGGACCGTCGACATACTGCTCAGCCAGCCTGAGCCGGCGCCCGGAGGCGGATCCTTCCAGGACCGCCCAGCGAGACCTTCGGCAAGCAGTGCACGCCCGTGCCCCACGGCACGGGCGCCGAGTGTGCTGCCATGCCGAGGTGTCTCATGTGAGGTTCAGCACTCTCGGTGGGGCAGCTCCCCGACCGATTGAGGAATGTTGATCAGCATCACCGTGACGGCGCTCGTGTTCGGTGTCGTCTTCCTTGCCGAACTGCCGGACAAGACCGCGCTCGCCGGGCTCGTCCTCGGCACCCGCTACCGCGCCTCGTACGTCTTCGCGGGCGTCGCCGCCGCCTTCCTGCTGCATGTCGTGCTCGCCGTCGCGGCCGGCAGCGTGCTGACCCTGCTGCCCCAGCAGATCGTGCACGCGCTCACCGGTGTCCTCTTCCTCGGTGGTGCCGCGATGCTGCTGATGCAGAAGGGCGGGGTCGATGACGACGAGAAGATCCGCAGGCCGGCCGACCAGTCCTTCTGGAAGGTCGCGGGCACGGGCTTCATGCTCATCCTCGTCGCCGAGTTCGGTGACCTCACCCAGATCATGACCGCCAACCTCGCCGCCCGTTACGACGCCCCGATCTCCGTCGGTCTCGGCGCGGTCCTTGGGCTGTGGGCGGTGGCGGGGCTCGGCATCGTCGGCGGAAGGGCCCTGATGAGGCGGGTGCCGCTGCGGCTGATCACGCAGGTCGCGGCCCTGCTGATGCTGGGGCTCGGCGTGTGGAGCCTGTATGAGGCCGTGGCGGGCTGAGGTCGACCACCCGTCGCTGAAGCGGCGGGTTCGCGCAACGGGCATCGGCTGAAGCGGCGGGTTTGCGCAACGGGCACCGCTGGCGAAGTTCCTCAACGTACCCACCCGTTCGGCTGTCCGCTGCACGTTCCCTCGCCAGAAGCTGTTTGAACGTTCGGTGAACCCTCGCGGGATGCGGTGGCGGGACCCGGCCAGGTTTTGTACCGTGGGGGAACAAAGTGGCTCCCGCCCGTTTTCCCTGACCGGCGGGCGGGGCCGCCTTGTTCCGTTCTCCCCTTTTGGAGCTGCCGATGCCGGCCACCGCCCTCACCGTCCTCACCGCCCGCGCCCTCCTGCTCGACATGGACGGCACCCTCGTCAACTCGGACGCCGCGGTCGAGCGCATCTGGCGGCGCTGGGCCGAGCGGCACGGGCTGGACGGCGACGAGGTGATGAAGGTCGTCCACGGGCGGCAGGGTCACGCCTCGATGGCGGTGCTGCTGCCCGACCGGCCGGTGGAGCAGAACCTCGCCGACAACGCCCGCATGCTCGCGCAGGAGACCGCCGACGTGGAGGGTGTCGTCGAGGTCCCGGGTGCGGCCGCCTTCCTCGCCTCGCTGCGGGGCGTGCCGCACGCGCTGGTCACCTCCGCCGACGTCGCCCTGTCCACCGCGCGTATGGCTGCCGCCGGGCTGCCGTTGCCCGAGGTGCGGATCACGGCCGAGTCGGTCGGCGCGAGCAAGCCCGATCCCGAGGGGTTCCTGAAGGGGGCTGCCGAGCTGGGGATCGATCCGGGGGACTGCGTGGTCTTCGAGGACTCCGGTGCGGGTATCGCCGCTGGGCGGGCCGCCGGGATGCGGGTGGTGGGGGTGGGGCCGCGGGCCGGCGTCCACGGGCCCGATGTCGTCGTGCGGGATCTCACGCAGGTGCGGGTCGAGGCCGTGGGGGACGGATCCATCCGGCTGCACGTGGGCTGAGGCGGGTTTCGCCCGCTTCTCGACCTTGCTTCTCGCCCTCGAACGCCGGACGCGCTGACAGCGCAGCTCACGGCTGCGTCGTCTCCGACTCCAGGCTCTCCCGGGTGGCCGGACCGTACACGCCGAGAGGGTCGTCGGTGATGCCCCGGGCCCACTGGTAGGTGCGCACCGCGTCCTCCACGGAGCCCGTGAAGACGCCGTTCACCTGGTCGTCGTAGAGGTTCAACTGCTTGAGGCGGAGCTGGAGTTCCGTGACCTCGGGACCCTGGTCGCCGCGCCGCAGCACCGGCGCGGAGGCGGTGGGCGCCGCGTTCGGGGTGCCCCTGACCGTCGTCGAGGGGGTGGGGGAGGCGGAGGGGGACGGGCTGTAGGAGCGGGTGGGGGTCGGAGAAGCGGACGTGGCCGTCGGGGTCGGGGTCGGGTCCGGCGACGGGGGCGCGGGCGGTGAGGAAGGGCGGGGCCGGGCGGGTGGCGCGGGGGCCGATGAGGTGCCCGGTGTCGTCGAGTCCGGGACGCTCGGGCGAACCTCCTGGGCCGCCCGGTCCCGGGCCGGCGGGTGGTACGAGAACAGCCCGCTCGCCATGCCGGCCGCCGCCACGACCGCGATCGCCGCACCCGCGACGGACAGCAGGACCGTACGGCGGGAACGGCGCCGGGGCTCCTCGTCCGGCGGGCTCGCCTCGGGCTCGTGCGGTGGCTCCTGCTCGAAGAGGCTCAGGTCGGCGGCGCTCGCGCCGGGCATCGGGCGCAGGGGAAGAGTGGCCTCGACAGCCGGCACCGGGCGCGTCTGCGCCGCCGCGCCCTCGTCGGAGGCGTCCGCGCCCGCGTCCGCGACCTCGACGTACGGGCGGATGCGCAGCGGGTTGAAGTCCTCCGCCGCTGCCGCCTGCGCCGTACGCTCCTCGCGCAGGGCGTCGGACGCCCGCTGGGTGCAGTCGCAGGACGGGGTGTTGTCCGCCCCCCTCGGCGCCCCGCATTCCGGGCAGGTGTGGCCCGTCGGTTTTGTCACGCGTAAGTCCCCTCCCCTCGGGAACTCCCGAGTTTATGCAGACGTCCTCCACATCCGCCGAACCGGGACACGCGGCAAACCGGCCACAGAGGGACCTCAACAGGCCATAAACGGCCACACCGCCGAGGATGGTAGGAGTGCACCCGAGATCCCGGGAGGTCTCCATGCCCCTGGACACGCACGACGCGGCGAAGGGGATGAAGGCCGCCGAGCAGGTCCCCGGCAACGTCCTCGTCTCGATCGGTGCCCTGCTGCTCGGACTGCTGCTCGCCGCGCTCGACCAGACCATCGTGTCCACCGCGCTGCCCACCATCGTCAGCGAGCTGGGCGGGCTGGAACATCTGTCGTGGGTCGTCACCGCCTATCTGCTCGCCGCGACCGCCGCCACCCCGCTGTGGGGCAAGCTCGGTGACCAGTACGGGCGCAAGAAGCTGTTCCAGACCGCGATCGTGATCTTCCTCGTCGGGTCCGCGTTGTGCGGCATGGCGCAGAACATGCCGCAGTTGATCGGCTTCCGGGCGCTGCAGGGGCTGGGCGGCGGCGGGCTGATGGTGCTGTCGATGGCGATCGTCGGCGACATCGTGCCGCCGCGTGAACGCGGGCGCTACCAGGGGCTGTTCGGAGCCGTGTTCGGTGCGACCAGTGTGCTCGGGCCGCTGCTCGGCGGGTTGCTCACCGAGCATCTGAGCTGGCGCTGGGTGTTCTACGTCAACCTGCCCGTCGGCATCGTCGCCCTCGCCGTGATCGCCACCGCCCTGCACATCCCGCGCCGGGCCGCCCGCCACGTCATCGACTACCTCGGCACCTTTCTGATCGCCGCGGTCGCCACCTGCCTGGTGCTGGTCGCCTCCCTCGGCGGTACGACGTGGGCGTGGGGCTCGCCGCAGATCATCGGGCTCGCCGTGCTGGGCGTCGCCCTCGCCGCCCTGTTCGTCGCCGTCGAGCGGCGGGCCGCCGAACCCGTCCTGCCGCTGGGGCTGTTCCGCATCCGCACCTTCACCCTCGCCGCCGTCATCAGCTTCATCGTCGGCTTCGCCATGTTCGGCGCGATGACCTATCTGCCGACCTTCCTCCAGGTCGTGCACGGCATCTCGCCGACCATGTCCGGCGTGCACATGCTGCCGATGGTGATCGGCCTGCTGCTGTCCTCGACCGCCTCCGGGCAGATCGTCAGCCGCACCGGCCGCTGGAAGGTCTTCCCGATCACGGGCACCGCAGTCACCGCCTTCGGCCTGCTCCTGCTGCACCGGCTGGACGAGCACAGCTCGACCGCCGAGATGAGCGTCTGCTTCTTCGTGTTCGGCCTGGGCCTCGGCCTGGTCATGCAGGTACTCATCCTCATCGTGCAGAACGCGGTCTCGTACGAGGACCTGGGCGTCGCCACCTCCGGCGCCACGTTCTTCCGCTCCATCGGTGCCTCCTTCGGCGTCGCCGTCTTCGGCACCGTCTTCGCGAGCGGTCTCGGCGACAAGCTCGCCGACGCCTTCCGGGGCGTGCGCCTGCCGCCCGGTGTCTCGGCCGACTCGCTCCAGTCCGACCCGCGCGGCATCGCCGCCCTGCCGGCCTCGCTGCGCCCGGCGGCCCTGCACGCGTTCTCGTCCTCCATCACCGACGTCTTCCTGTACGCCGCCCCGGTCGCCCTCCTCGGCTTCGTGCTGGCGTGGTTCCTGAAGGAGGACCGGCTGCGCGGCTCGGTCACCGCGCCGGACGTCTCCGAGACCATCGCGCCCAACCCGGTCGAACGCTCCTCCTACGACGAGGTGTGCCGCGCGCTGTCCGTGCTCGGCACCCGCGAGGGACGCCGCGAGATCTACCGGAAGATCACCGAGCGGGCCGGGTACGACCTGCTGCCCGCCGCCGGCTGGATGCTGCTGCGCATCCGCAGGTACGGCTCGGTGGAACCGGGGCAGCTCGCCGAGCGCACCGACGTCCCGGTGCAGGCCGTCCTCGCCGCCGAACGCCAGCTCGAGGAGCGGCACCTGGTCGCCCGCTGGGGCCTGGACCTGACGCTCACCGAGTCCGGCCGCGAGGTCGCCGAACGGCTCGCCGAGGCCCGCGAGGAGTCCCTGGCCGAACTGCTCGGCGACTGGTGGCAGCCGGGCCGCTCCACCGACCTGGTCCAGCTGGTGAAGGAACTCACCGGCGAACTGTGCGGCTCGGAGCGCGAGCGGCCGCGTGACGGGGCGGCGACCGAGCTCAGCTGACGGTCTCGGGGGCCGACAGGTCCTTGCGGAACCAGTGTTCGGCGTACTGGTCGTCGTTGTGGGGCCCCGTCTCCGTGTAACCGAGGCGGGCGTACAGGGCGCGGGCCTCCACCAGGTCGCTGCGCGTGTCGAGGATCAGCCGCCGGGCACCCAGGGCGCGGGCGGCCTCCTCGGCGGCGGCGACCAGGAGCGCGGCCCCGCCCCGGCCGCGCATCCCCTCGTGCACGAACACCCGGGTGAGTTCTGCCGTGTCCGCGTCGAGCAGCCGTACGCCCGCCGAGCCGGCCGGCGCACCGTCGTACCGGGCGATCAGCAACCGCCCGGCGGGTGGGGCGAGTTCGGCGCCGGTCGCGGCCGCGATCTCACGCTCCAGCTCGTCCGGGTCGGTACGGTGCCCCTCGTGCAGGAGGTACCAGCGGTCGCTGACCTCCGTGTAGTACGCCCGCCACAGTGCGGCGGCGGCCGGGCAGTCGTACGGTTCCGGGGTGATCGTCCAGGTCATGCGGGCCATTCTCGGGCGCCGTCGCGGACCCTCCGCAAGCGAATATGGGTGACCTGCGGCGAGTCCAGCACCCGCGTCCCGCGCCACTCGATGTGCTCCTCGCCGAGGTCGCCCGGATCACCGGACAGCCGCCGGCCGCCTCCCGGGCCGGTTCCAGGGCGCGCCGCGGACCCCAGGTCTCCTCACCCCCGCGTCACCCTTGTGCCGAACGGGCCGCCGCGGAATCGACACGCCGGTCGCGGGAAATTCCGCAGACTGTCCGTCGTGAACCGAACCGACCGTCTCTACGCCCTGGTCGAGGAGCTGCGCGCCGCTGCTCCCCGGCCGCGCAGCGCCCGTGCGCTGGCCCGGCGCTTCGAGGTCAGCGTCCGCACCATCGAGCGGGACCTGCTGGCCCTGCAGCAGTCCGGGGTGCCGATCCACGCCGAGCCGGGCCGCACCGGCGGGTACGTCCTCGACCGGGAGCGCACCCTGCCCCCGCTGACCATCACCCCGGCCGAGGCGACCGCCCTGGCCGTCGGGCTGCACGCCCTCGCCGGGACGCCGTTCGCGGCGGACGCGCGCAGCGCGCTGCACAAGATGCTGGCCGTGATGCCCGGCCGGGAGCGGCGGGCGGCGGCGGAACTGGCCGGGCGGGTGCGGCTGCTCGTACCGGCCGCGCGCCCGGCCCGGAGCGCCGAGCCGGTGGTGCCCGCCGTGCTGCGGGAGGCGCTGTCGGCGGGGAAGGTGCTGCGCCTGGAGTACGCCGACGCGGCGGGCGCCGCCTCCGCCCGCGACGTCGAACCGCTCGCCTTCCTCGGCGGCGAGGAGCACTGGTACCTGGCCGCGTGGTGCCGGCTGCGGGACGCCCCGCGCGGCTTCCGCCTCGACCGCATCCGTACGGTCACGGCCCTCGACGAGCGGGCCCCGGAGCGCGCCGTCGACCTGGCCGCGCTCGACACCCTCGGCTCGGACCTCGTCCCCCTCGGCGAGCTGGGAATGTGACGGCAATCACCGACAGGGGGGTGTCGCGGGCGGGGCGGAGGCTGGTGCCCGTTCCGATCAGCGAGACCCACACCGGAGGCACCAGTCATGACGACCACGACATCCCCGACGGCCGGCACCCTCACCCCCACCACCGGCAGCACCCTCTTCGACCGCTGGACCGCCCTGTGGAACGGCGACTACAGCGACCCGGAGGCCTTCCTCGCGCCCGACTTCCGCATCCGCTTCGGCAACGACCCCGACAACGCGGCCACCGACGAGATCCACGGCCCGGCCGGCATCGTCGCCTTCATCTCCGCCTTCCGCACGGAAAGGCCGGGGCTGAGGTACGCCGTCGAAGGGACCCCGCTGGTGGACGGTGCCCTGGGGCAGGCCGCCTGCCGCTGGTACGTGACCGGGCCGGGCGGGGTCCACAAGAGCGGGATCGACCTGTTCGAGGTGGTGGACGGGCGCATCGCGACCGTGTGGTCGGTGACCGGACTGCGCCGCTTCGCGCCCTGACGGCCGTTTGTGGCCCGCCTGCCGGGGTCACCCGGGGGGAGAGACGGCCGAAGGAGAGGTGGGCCATGGTCAAGGACTGGGAGACCGGGCCCGTGCGGCCCGCACCCGCTGCGGAGGGCCTGACGGCGGATGCGCGTGGGGAGCAGGCCCCGGGTAGTGTCACGCCGCATCGGGAGGCCGGCGCGGTGGACGACGAGATGCCCGAGGACGGGCTCGGCGTGCCCTCCCCGGGTGAGATCACCGGACGTGAGGCGGCGACGACGGAGGGCCGGGCGGCGGACGCCTGGCCGGCGCCGCCCGGACCGGAGGGCATCGGGCTGCGGGTCCCGCTGCTGCCGCACGCGGAGCGGGAGCAGTGGGAGACCCGGCTGCTGCAGACGGCCGCCGGGTTCGTCGACGCGCCGCGCGCCGCGGTCGAGGAGGCCGACCGGGAGCTGGAGGAGATCGCCACGCGGTTCACCGAGGCCGTGACGCGGCGCCGCCGGACCCTGCGCATGTCCTGGCAGGAAGGAGTGGAGAGCGACACCGAGCAGTTGCGCCTGGCCCTGCGGGACTACGAGGAGCTGGCCGGACGCCTGCTGCACTTCTGACCTGCTATCCCGGCGACCCCGGAACGTCCCCCGTGGCGGCAGCCCTCCGCTGCCGCCACTCCCGTACGACCTCCTCGACGTCGTACGGCTTCTTGCCCAGCGGCGGTCCGGGCGGCGGCTTGAACATCATGTCGCGGATCTTCACGTTGACGTCGGTGATGATCTTCCGGACGATCCGCTCCGAGGGCGCCGCGTAGGCCGCCGCGAGCGCGTCCTCGGCCTCCTTGCGGAGCGCCAGCGCCGGGGGCAGCACCGCCAGCCCCTCGCGGGCCATCTTCCGCTTGACCCACCACAGTTCGTCGTACGTGGAGTCGACGTCGGCGGGCAGCGGCTCGCCCGCGCCCCGCAGATGATCGAACTCCCCCCGCTGCTGGGCGACGCGGATCTGGTGATCGACCCAGGACTCGAACGGGACACCCGGTGGCTTTCGCTCGGTCATGAACCCATTGTGCCGGACGCGGCCCGGCCGGGCGTTTTATCATGCGGCGGCGGTGCACGCAGACACCGCACAAGGACGTTTCCGACGTCTCAGCTTCTTCGGGTCCTCCAGGGGGAACGCACGTGCTCGAACTGACCATGGCCACCGTCTCCGGGGCCGACGCGGGCGCCACGGCCGGCATGATGATGGCCGACGCGCCCAGCGAGCCGGGCGCCGTGCTCCGGGTGGGCCGGGACGCGTCCGTGTGCCGGCTGGTCACGCCCGAGGACTGGCTGTTCGTCTCCCGGGTCCACCTGGAGTTCCTGTGCGGCCCCGACGGCGGCTGGCAACTGTCCTGGCTGCGCGGCTCGCAGGCCGAGCCGTCCGCCGAAGTACGGCTGATCGTCGGCGAGTACGCGCAGACCATCGCCTACGGCGGGGTCGTGACGCTGCCGCGCGGCGGCTCCGGCGAGGTCATCGTGCAGGACCGCACCGCGCCGCGCAGCATCAACGTGGGCTTCTACCACGAGGCGTGAGCCCCGGCCCGCAACGGTCCGGTGGCTGTCAGCCCAGAACCCGGGCCAGCGCGAAGCCGTCGTACCCCTTGCTGCCCACCGTCTGGACCGCCGTGCCGGTCAGCCTCGGGTGGGCGGCGATCAGTTCGATGGCGGCCCGGGTGCCGACGATGTCCGGATCGGTGCTGTCGGCGTCGGCGATCCGGCCGCCGCGCACCACGTTGTCCACGACGATGAGGCTGCCCGCGCGGGAGAGCCTCAGCGCCCACTCCACGTAGTGCCGGTTGTTGGCCTTGTCGGCGTCGATGAAGACCAGGTCGAAGGGGGCCGGGTTCTCGTCGGCGAGCTTGGGCAGCGACTCCAGGGCCGGGCCCACCCGCACCTCCACGATCCGGTCCAGGCCCGCCCGGGCGATGTTGCGGGTCGCCACCTCGGCGTGCTTGGCGCTGTACTCCAGCGAGATCAGCCTGCCGTCCTCCGGCAGGGCACGGGCCAGCCAGATCGTGCTGTAACCGGCGAGCGTGCCGATCTCCAGGATGTTGCGGGCACCCTGGATCTCGGCGAGCAACTGGAGGAACTTGCCCTGGGGGGCAGTGACACCGATGGGCGGCAACCCCGCGGCCTCGCTGTCGCGCAGGGCCGCCTGGAGTACGTCGTCCTCCGGTGAGAGATGGCTGGTGAAGTAGAAGTCGACGTCGTCCCAGAACTGCGACCCGCTCATCGCCTGCTGCCTTTCCCGAGTGTCCCCTCGAGTCTCTTCCCGAGGTTCCTTGGCTACACCTTGCATGGTCTCAGCCCAGCGGCACGGACGGGGGCAAGGGCGGTGGGGAGTGCACGGGCGGCGGGGGAGTCACCGACCGTCGCGAGCGTCGTACGACGACCAGCGCGACGACTGCGAGCACCGCCGGCACCCCCCCACCGACAGTGATCAGCCACGCCGGGATCCCGGCCACCTCGCGCAGCCGGTCCTCGTAGATCACGTTCTGGACCCGGGTGTCGACGGCCGCGCGGCGCAGCTCGTGGTCGCCGGAGATCCGGGCCGGGTCCGGGAACTGCTGGGTCAGGGCCGTCAGGTACGGCGTCCCCTTGGCGAGCCTGCCCAGCGTGCCGCCCGGCTTGTCGAGACGGCCCGCGAACACGACCTCGGGCTGCACCCCGCCGATCGTCGTGCGCGTCGCCATACGGTGGGCGGCGAGCACGTACAGGCCGAGGGACTGAGGGGTGCGGGCCAGGCGGGACAGGCGCATCGGGTAGACCGCGCGGTCGCTGGCGAACGTGAGGTGGAGCGGGTCGAGGGCGCCGTAGAGCGGGGTGTGCGAGGCCTTCGGGGCGAGCCGTACGGCCACGTACTCCCAGTTCCGGTCGACGTACGGCTGCAGTGCGGTCCTCAGCCTCGCCGGGAACGTGAAACCGTGCTCGTGCAGCCAGGTGTCCAGCGCGGCCGGGTCGGTCGCGGTCAGCCGGGCCACGTCGAAGGGGCCCAGCCGCTGCCGGCCGACCACGCCGACGCCGCCCGCCGCGGGGGGCGGGGCCGCGCCGACGGCCTCGTCGTGGCTGTCGAAGGGCCAGTCGCCGTTCTCCGGCCAGAAGTGGTACCGGGTGCGGCGCACCGGGGCCGTGGCGGCGGCCAGCTGGTCGAAGAGGGCCGGGTCGCCGAGGCGGACCGTCGCCCGGTGCGGGACCGGCATGATCCAGGCGGCGCGGTCGGCGTCGCCGCCCACCGTCAGCCGCATGACGATCTGCTCCTGCCGGCCGTCCCAGCGCAGTACGGACTGCTCGCTGGAGACGGCGATCCGCTGCGAGGGGTAGGGGACCATCGCGCCGCACCCGCAGGCGTAGGCGGGGGCGATGAACCAGCCGAGCTGTACGCCGAGAAGGGCGAGGACGACTGAGAGCAGGCGGGCGCGTTTCACGGGGCTACAGACGGCACCGGTGCGTGATCGGTTCCGCCGCTGGGGCCGGCCGGGGGCGGGTCTCGCTCACCCGCGCCGACGGGGTGCCGCTGCGCCTGAGCAGGGGACCCCCATCGCCCCAGAGGCACGACTGCCCGCAGCTACGTGGGGACGCCGGGCCGCTGCTGGCTGCGGCTGTGCGAGCACCTTGCGGCCGACGGGACTGCAACTCCCCCGGGGGCGCGGGGAACTGCGCGACCAGCTCCCGCGGACCCGCACTCAGGCGACCACCCGCAGCCCAACGGCGCTTACCCCGCCGCTTCGACCGACGGTGCCGAACCCGGCAACGGCCGCCCCGCCGACTCCGCCATCCGCCACACCGCGAACCCGCCCACAACAGCCGCGGCCATCATGTAATAAGCGGGCATCATCATGTTCCCGGTAGCACCGATCAGCGCCGTGACGACCAGCGGAGTCGTCCCGCCGAACAGGGACACCGAGACGTTGAACCCGATGGACAGGGAGCCGTAGCGCACCCGGGTCGGGAAGAGAGCGGGCAGCGCGGCCGGCATGGCCGCCGTGAAGCAGACCAGGAGCAGACCCAGCGCCCCCATACCGAGCGCGACGGCGAGCAGGCTGCCCTGACGGATGAGCAGAAGAGCCGGGACGGACAGCAGCAGGAAGCCCGCGCAGCCCGCCGCGATCACCGGGCGGCGGCCGACCCGGTCGGTCAGCGCACCGGCGAACGGCTGCACGATCATCATCAGCGCCATCACACCGAGCACGACCAACAGCCCGTGACGTCTGCGTGGGCCTAGGGGCACTTCGCCCGATTACGTGGCGTACGCGAATCGATGCAGAGTGCACCTGAATGCGCTGTACCCAGCAACGTGTGCCCGCTCCCGCGGCCGTAACCGTGCCCCCGACTGTGATCCTTGTCGCGCCCGGCTGCGGCAACCTGACACTCTCGGCGATTGGGTGAGCTCCCGGGGGGCGGTGATTGGAAGACTTGGGCCAGGGTGCGCAGGAAAGAACCAGGTCAGGCGATGGAGAGGCGGTCGGGGGCGGACCGAATCTGCCAATTACCCCGCTCCTGTGACGGATCCGCTATGGAGAGCAACGCGTTCCTCGGTTGGACTACAACCGCTGAATGATCGTCCCGGTCGCCAGCCCACCGCCCGCGCACATCGTGACCAGCGCGAACTCCTTGTCGGTGCGCTCCAGTTCGTGCAGGGCGGTGGTGATCAGCCGGGCCCCGGTCGCCCCGACCGGGTGCCCGAGCGCGATCGCGCCGCCGTTGACATTGACCTTCTCCAGGTCCTGCTCGAACACCTGAGCCCAGCTCAACACCACCGAAGCGAAAGCCTCGTTGATCTCGACCAGGTCGATGTCCTTCAGGGACATGCCCGCCTTGCCGAGCACGGCCTTCGTGGCGTCGATCGGCCCGTCGAGGTGGAAGTGCGGGTCGGCGCCCACCAGCGCCTGGGCCACGATCCGTGCCCTCGGCTTCAGCTTCAGCGCGCGGGCCATCCGCTTCGAGGCCCACATGATGGCCGCGGCGCCATCCGAAATCTGCGACGAGTTGCCGGCGGTATGAACCGCCGTCGGCATCACGGGCTTCAGCCCCGCCAGCGCCTCCATCGACGTGTCCCGCAGCCCCTCGTCCTTGTCGACAAGGCGCCACATGCCCTGCCCGGCGTGCTGCTCCTCCTCGGTGGTGGGCACCTGCACGGCGAAGGTCTCCCGCTTGAAGCGCTCCTCCGCCCAGGCGTGGGCCGCCCGCTCCTGCGAGAGCAGGCCCAGTGCGTCCACGTTCTCGCGGGTCAGCCCGCGGTGCCGGGCGATCCGCTCGGCCGCCTCGAACTGGTTGGGCAGGTCGACGTTCCACTCGTCGGGGAAGGGCTTGCCCGGGCCGTGCTTGGAGCCCGAGCCCAGCGGTACGCGCGACATGGCCTCGACGCCGCAGCTGATCCCCACGTCGATCACGCCCGCCGCGACCATGTTGGCCACCATGTGCGAGGCCTGCTGCGAGGAGCCGCACTGGCAGTCGACGGTCGTCGCCGCCGTCTCGTACGGCAGTCCCATGGTCAGCCAGGCCGTGCGCGCGGGGTTCATCGACTGCTCGCCGGCATGGGTCACCGTGCCGCCGACGATCTGCTCGACCGCGTCGGCGGGGATGCCGGTGCGGCCGAGGAGTTCACGGTAGGTCTCGCCCAGGAGGTAGGCGGGGTGCAGATTGGCGAGCGCGCCGCCGCGCTTGCCGATCGGGGTGCGTACGGCTTCGACGATCACGGGTTCGGCGGCCATGGGTGCGGGTCCTCTCCGAGAGGGCTCTCCTCCAGAACTAGAACGCGTACTAGTTCTCTGTGCAGTCTGCTGACGTGATGTCCATCACCGCAAGGGTCTTGCAGGTGTCGAAGTCGCGATCTGCACGAACTCCGCACGGATTGGGGGTGCCGTACCCCTTGCCAGTTTTAGAACCCGTTACTACGTTCACGGCACTTGCTGATGGACCGTCAGATGGCTGGGAGTCGCCCATGCACTGCCCCGCGCTGCCCGACGGGTTCGACTTCACCGACCCCGACCTGCTGCACCACCGTGTGCCCCTCCCGGAGTTCGCCGAGCTGCGCCGCACCGAGCCGGTCCGCTGGATCCCGCAGCCGCACGGCCTGGCGGGCTTCGCCGACGACGGCTACTGGGCCGTGACCCGGCACGCGGACGTCAAGTACGTCTCCACGCACCCCGAGATCTTCTCCTCGACCCTCAACACCGCGATCATCCGCTTCAACGAACACATCGAACGCGACGCGATCGACGCCCAGCGGCTGATCCTGCTGAACATGGACCCGCCCGAGCACACCCGGGTGCGTCAGATCGTGCAGCGCGGCTTCACGCCCCGCTCCATCCGCGCCCTGGAGGAGCGCCTGCGGGCGCGCGCCGGGGCGATCGTCGAGGCGGCCCGCGCCCGATCCGGCCCCTTCGACTTCGTCACCGAGGTCGCCTGCGAACTGCCCCTGCAGGCCATCGCGGAGCTGATCGGCGTGCCGCAGGAGGACCGGTCCAAGATCTTCGACTGGTCCAACCGGATGATCGCCTACGACGACCCCGAGTACGCGATCACCGAGGAGGTCGGCGCGCAGTCGGCCGCCGAGATCATCGCCTACGCGATGAACATGGCCGCCGAGCGCAAGCAGTGCCCGGCCCACGACATCGTGACGACACTGGTGGCCGCGGAGGACGAAGGCAACCTGAACTCCGACGAGTTCGGCTTCTTCGTGCTGATGCTGGCGGTGGCGGGCAACGAGACGACCCGCAACGCCATCACCCACGGCATGCACGCCTTCCTCACCCACCCCGACCAGTGGGACCTCTTCAAGCGCGAGCGCCCGGCGACGACGGCCGAGGAGATCGTCCGCTGGGCGACCCCGGTCAACTCCTTCCAGCGCACGGCCACCCAGGACACGGAACTCGGCGGGGTGCACATCAGGAAGGGCGACCGGGTCGGCCTCTTCTACGCCTCCGCCAACCACGACCCGGAGGTCTTCGCCTCGCCCGACGCCTTCGACATCACCCGTGACCCCAACCCCCACCTCGGCTTCGGCGGTGGCGGCCCCCACTTCTGCCTCGGCAAGTCCCTGGCGGTCCTGGAGATCGACCTCATCTTCACCGCGATAGCCGCCGCCATGCCGGACCTCCGCCTGGTCGGCGACCCCCGCCGGCTCCGCTCGGCCTGGATCAACGGCGTCAAGGAACTCCGGGTCACCACGGCCTGACCCACCGGTCGGGGCCGACGGCTCCCGACGCCGCCGGCCCACCCCGAGGGGGGCAGGAACACCCCGTCCCCCGGTTCCTGCCTCCCCCGACATGGATCCCACGGACCCTGCTCTGCACCGACAAGTACCCAAGTTCAAACTCCCGTTCGGTGACAACGCTGGAGTCCGGGCCGGATGGATCGCCCTGGGGCGGCGATCCCGGTCACCGGGGGAGTGCGCACGTGGGGAATCGGGCGGCGAGACACGGGGTGCTCGTCATGATCGCGGCTGTTCTGGTCGCAGGGTGCGGAGACGGGCAGGGGCGGCCGAGCACGACCGGGGCGGCCCGGGCGCGTGCCTCTCATGCCGCGGATGGAGCGCCGCTGAGCCTTCGTCAGCTCAAGACCCTCACCTTCCGCGACGGAGAAGTGCCTCAGGTGCGGGGCGGTGAGGTTCCGTTCGAGCCGAGCCGTGCGGAAAAGGGCGGCGGGGGCAGGACGTTCCCTCCGGTGTCGGATCCGGCGTGCCAGGTCGTGATCGACGCCCGTGACGCGAAGGGGTCGTTCGCCCAGGTCGCGCAGATCAACTGGAAGAACAGCATCTGGCCGGGCAACTCGACCCCCGCGTCCTACGAGGGCGGGAAGACCGGCACGGCCTTCGGGCGTCTTCAGGGTGGGCTGAAGACCTGCCGGTCCTACACCGGCACCGGTTGGGTCGGCCCGTACAAGGCGCAGTTGACGCCTGAGAAGGCGCCCCGCCTGGGGGACGAGGCCGTGCGTTACCGGCTCGCCATCCCCATGCCGGAGGACCGCCGGCTCAACCAGTGCCAGTACACCGTGGTGCGAGTGGGCTCCGTAATCGTCACCTTCAAGGCACAGGACCTCGGCGAGCACGCCTCGTTCCCGGCCGACCTGATCCGGAAACAGGTCGAGCGGCTCAGCGCCGCGCAGCGCAATCGGTGAAGTCAGCACAGCCTTCCGAGTGGTCGGCTACAGGACCGCTTCCGTGGATCCGCTGTTCAGATACGTGAATCCATACTTCTCCCGTGCCTGCTCCCATTCGGCATAAGTTGGTTCCGTCTGCTCTCCCCCCGGAGTCTCCAGAGAGGCGACCAGTGGTGTGATGGGGGTGCTGCCGTCCTTACCCAGCACCCACCACAGAGTGATACGCCTGGGTCTTCTCGTGAAGTTCAGGATCTGATTGCTGTAACGGACGGGCACCTGGTACCTGACGTAGTCGGAATCGGCGTCCGCCCCCGCGTAGTCCGTGACCCACTTGGGAACGTTCTCTCCCTTGCCGGACCATGAGTAATAGGTGACCGGGGCGGCGTCGTAGGTCATTCTGTCCTTCCTCAGCAAATAGGCCTCGCTTTGGACCTGGACGGCCCGGAACGTCTGGGTGGGCAATTCGATGGTCTTCTCTTGTACGTACTTTTCGCCGGGATTCAACTCGTAATCACCGAGCGTCTGGAGCAGTCCGATGCTGACGGTGTAAGGCTGCGGCTTGTCGGCATACGTATGCAGATCGGTCAGTGCGTCAGTGTCTATGTCCTTCTCCCACTGCTTCAGTTTTCTGGGTTTCTGGTAAACCGACTTCCAGTCGAGCCCGGTGAGCGAGTAGCTCGCCCCGACCAGGTACGCGGCTACCTTGCCGGTGTTCTCCAACTGGAACGTCACCGGCACATACGTGGTGACCTCGTCTTTGTGAATAGCTCCGATCTTCGCGGAGATGATGACCGTCATGGGAGACGAATAGGGCTCGTAGATCTGCGAGTAGACGAAGTTGGCGGCGGTGATAAGCGCGGTGAAGGAGACAACGGCCGCGAAGTTGCGTCGAAAAGTTATTTCCCGCCACGCTTGCCGGCGATGAAGGAGATCCCAGAGTGCCCAGCACGCCCACGCTATGAGGGCGAGCCAGAGCCAGAGCCAGAGCGTGTACTCCCCGATCTGAACCGTCAGAAGGAGCAGGCCGGCAGCCAGTACGGCCAGTGCTCCGAAGAGAGTGATCGCGGTCGTGTACTTCGTTCCGCGTCCGAGGAGCCTGTCCACGACGACGCAGACGGCCGCGGCGAGGGCCGTCAGTCCCGCGGCGACAAAAAGGCCCCCGGCAAGCCGGCCGGCGTAGGACAGTGCATGAATGATGTCCTGCCGTCCCAAGCAGATGAGCACGGCCGAAGCCGTGACGAGGCCGACGAGCATGAGGGCGCCGGATATCTTTCCGCGGAGATTCGCGAGAGGGCTGAGTCCCATGGCGCCATGCTCATGCCCTACAGCTCGGTGCGCCCGGGGTACTAGTCCGAACAGTCGAGTCACTCCCGGCCCGACGCCACCACCGCCAGCAGGCCCGAGGCGAGCGCCGCGAGCAGCAGCGGAATGCCCAGGCCGCGGTGGAGCACCAGCCAGGCGCCGAGGGCGGCGCCCGCGAGCATCGCGATCACCGACGCCGTACGGCGCGGGGAGCGGTGGCCCGTGGCGTCGCCGAGGCGGGACTCGGAGGCCAGGCCGGTCAGGGTCATCGTGAGGACCGTGGTCGTCAGGTCGGGGATGCCCAGTTTGCGGACGGTCGCGTTGCGCAGGCCCATCGCGAACGCGGTGAGGGCGATAAGCGCGTAGCGGGTGTCGGTCGTGTCCGGCCAGGTGAAGGCCACCGCCGCCGACACGCCGATCAGGAGTGTCTCCGCCACCAGGGTCAGCCGGGCCCACCTGCGCCGCGAGCCCTTGCCGTACCGGGCCGCCACCCGGCCGCCGGCCACCGCGCCCAGCAGGAAGGCGGCCAGCGAGGTCGCGGTGTGCGGGACGGAGAAGCCGGGCGCGCCGGCCGCCGCGAAGCCGAGCACCACCACGTTGCCGGTCATGTTGGCCGTGAAGACTCGGCCCAGGCCCAGATAGCTGACCGCGTCGATCAGGCCGCTGACCACGGTCAGCACCAGGAGTACGACCACCAGCCGCACCCCGCGTGCCTCCGGGTCGGGCGGGGGCGGTGACGGCGTCGTCATGCTTCCTCCGGTCAGCCGGACGGACAGGGTGGTGACAAGTCCACCACGGGCGCGGGGGACTCTCGGATGCCCCGGCGAAGCGTGCGTCCGTAGCGTTCGGGACATGACAGAGGACACGCGCAAATCAGCGGAAAAGCAGCCCGGTTGGCGTATGCGGAAGGGGGGTGCGGTCGCGGCCGTCGCGCTGCTCGCCGGCATCGCCGCCGCACCGGCCGCGGTCGCCGGGCCGCGCGGCGGCCATCGGGGAGAGGTGGCGTCCGTCGTGCCGGTCGCCCGGCACAGCCGTGCCGAGGTCGCCCGCGGCCTCCAGGAACTTCGGGTGGGGACCGATTCGCTGCGGTACGGCGTCCGTGCGTACCGGGTGACGTACCGGACCGTCGACCCGTACGGGCGGCCCACCACCGCCACGGGGCTGCTGACCCTTCCCGAAGGCGGCGGCCGCACCCTCGACCTCGTCTCCGACACGCACGGGACCATGACCGACCGCGCCTACGCGCCCTCCGTCGCGGAGGACGCGCGGGCGCAGTCGTATCTCTTCGCCTCGGCCGGGCACGCCGTCGCCGCGCCCGACTATCTGGGGCTGGGCAAAGGGCCGGGCCGCCACCCGTACATGGACACGCGGTCCGCCGTCACCGCCTCGGTCGACATGCTGCGGGCGGCCCGGACGGCGGCGGGGCGACTCGGGCGCACGGTGAACGGGGATCTTTACGCGACCGGCTTCTCGCAGGGCGGGCAGGTCGCGATGGCCGTGGGGCGGGCGGTGCGGCACGGGGACGCGCCCGGATTCCGGCTGAAGGCGCTGGCGCCGGTGGCGGGGCCGTACGACCTGGCGGGGACCGAGGTGCCCGCGCTCACGGACGGGCGGGTCAACGACATCAGCGGGGTGCTCTACATCTCCTACTTCCTCGTCGCGCAGAACCGGCTGCACCCCATGTACAAGGACCCCTCGGAGGTGTTCCGGGCGCCGTACGCGGACCGGGTCGAGGGGCTCTTCGACGGGCGGCACGAGGAGGAGGACATCGTCCGGCAGCTCGCCCCGAACGTGCGGGAGCTGCTGACGGACGACTTCTACCGGCAGCTCACCCGGCCGACGGGCGCCTTCCGCGAGGTGCTGCGGGCCAACGATCACACCTGCGACTGGAAGCCCGACGTGCCGGTGCGGCTGTACGCCGGCGACAACGACACCGACGTGCCGATCGGCAACGCCCGGACATGCGCGCGCACCCTCGCCGAGCAGGGGGCGAGGGTGCGGGTGCTGGATATGGGGCCCGTCGACCACGGGGGGTCGTACCGGGCGGCGCTGGCCGGCATCGCGCGCTTCTTCGGAGGCGCGGTGGCCTAGCGCGGGGTGGCCTGGGGCCGGGTGGCCCGGGGCCGGGGGGCCGGGAGCCGGGTGGCTCAGTACCAGCCGTTGGCCTGCCAGAAGCTCCAGGCCTGGACCGGGCTGCCGTAGCGGGAGTTCATGTAGTCCAGACCCCACTTGATCTGGGTGGCCGGGTTGGTCTTCCAGTCGGCACCGGCGGAGGACATCTTCGAGCCCGGCAGGGCCTGGACCAGGCCGTAGGCGCCGGAGGAGCTGTTGGTGGCGGAGGGGTTCCAGCCACTCTCGTGCTCGACGATCTTGCTGAAGGCGTTGAACTGCGCGGCGTCCGGGATCATCTTGTGCGCGATCGCCTGGGCGGCGGAGGCCTGCGTGGTGGCGGCCTGGGCGGGCGCCGCGGTCAGGGCCAGACCGGCGGTGGCGGCGGCCACGGCGGCGGCGGTGAGGGCCTTCTTCGGGGAAGCGATGCGGCGGATGAAGGAGACGGACACGGAGAACCTCTTACGTCGGGGACAGGAGATCGCCTGTATGTCGCAGCCCCGTGTGTGGGGGCCTGCCGCATACGTCGGCGCCGCGACCCGTTCGGGCTCGTGGCGCCTGGCGACGTCGTCTACAGAAACAGGCTCGAGGCGGGTCCGCAATGACCCCTTTTACTAGTTGTGGCCGGATCGGGAGGAAAGGTCGCTTGTGTGGCGTGGGTCTCAAAGCGCAGGTCAGAAGGGGTGCATGAATGGACGAATCGGACATAGTGAACAACGACCCCGGATCGTAGGTGACCTGCGTCATGTGGGGTGCTTCACCGGGGAGCTGACAGCCCGGATACGACTCCTCACGCAGCGGGTGCGTCGAATGTGACCGCGGTCTCGAAAGCGGCACGCCGGGTGGCCCGGCGGAGCGCGCGCAGCAGCGCCGGGCCGAGGACCAGGGTCAGGACGACCGTGCAGACCGCCCGGCCCAGGTCCCAGCCCATGGACGTGGTCAGGCAGTAGGCGACGAACCGGGCCAGGTTGGCGGAGACCGTCCCGTCCGGATCGAAGGCGATGTTCGAGGTCAGGGCACCCATGAAGGGCCAGCCGGCCAGGTTCATGACCGTGCCGTAGGCGAAGGCCGCGAAGAAGCCGTAGGCCGCCAGCAGCAGCCGCTCGCCACGCCCGCGCAGCCGGACCTGGCCCGGGAGGAGCCCGGCGCCCATGGTGAACCAGCCCATCGCCAGCATCTGGAACGGCATCCACGGGCCGACCCCGCCCGTGAGCAGCGCGGACGCGAACATCGTCACCGAGCCGAGCACGAAGCCGAAGCCGGGCCCGAGCACCCGCCCGCTCAGCACCATCAGGAAGAACATGGGCTCGATCCCGGCCGTGCCCGCGCCGATGGGGCGCAGCGCCGCCCCGGTCGCGGCCAGCACGCCCACCATGGCGACGGCCTTCGGGCCGAGACCGGACTCGGAGATCGTCGCCGCCACGACCGCGACCAGCAGGATCAGCAGGCCCGCGAACAGCCAGGGCGCGTCCTCGGCGTGCGCGCCGATCTGTGAGGTGGGCGGGGCGAGGAAGGGCCAGAAGAAGCCGACCACGCCGACCGCGCTGACCAGGACCAGGGCGGCGAGGGAGCGGGGTCCGAGCCGGACGGCGCGGACCCGGGCCCGCGAGGTGGTGGTCATGCCAGGGCCTCCCGGACCTCGGAGACGGTCAGCCAGGGCTGCGGGGCGAGGATCTTGGTGACCTGCGGGGCGAAGGAAGGGGAGGAGACCACGATCTCCGCCGTCGGGCCGTCTGCGATCACCTCGCCGTCGGCGAGCAGCACCACCCGGTGCGCGATCTCGGCCGCCAGCTCCACGTCGTGCGTGGCCAGCACGATCGCGTGCCCCTCTGCGGCCAGCGCGCGCAGCACGGTCACCAGGCGGGCCTTGGCCGCGTAGTCCAGGCCCCGGGTCGGTTCGTCGAGCAGGAGAAGGGGAGGCCGGGCGGTCAGCACGACCGCCAGGGCGAGCGCGAGACGCTGGCCCTCGGAGAGGTCGCGGGGGTGGGTGTCGTCCGTGATGTCCGGCAGCAGCTCGGACACCAGGGCCCGGCAGGTGCCGGGCGCGGCCCCCGCGTCCCGGTCGGCGGCCGTGCACTCGGCGGCCACCGTGTCCGCGTACAAGAGGTCCCGCGGCTCCTGCGGGACGAGCCCGACCCGGCGCACGAGGTCCCGGGGCGGAGTCCGATGCGGTACGGCCCCGCCCACGCGGACGGAACCGGCGGTGGGCTCCACCAGCCCGACCAGGGAGCCGAGCAGCGTGGACTTCCCGGCGCCGTTGCGCCCCATCAGCGCGACCGTCTCACCGGGGGCCACGGTCAGGTCGACATGCCGCAGGGCCGTGATCCCGCCCCGGCGGACGGCCAGGGAGCGGACCTCGGCGATCTGTGGGGCAGCGGTGGCCGCGGGAGCGGTGGTTCGCCGGAACATCCGCTGCCAGCGGGACGGCGTGGGGGCGGGGGGCGCCTCGGCTTCGCCTTCGGCACGGATCTCGTTCCTACCCGCACCACCCGTACGGGTCTCGTCGTCCGGTGCGGGTGGCCCCTGTGGGGCGTCCCCGCCGTCGGCGGCCACCGGCTCGTCCGCCGCAGCCACGACCTTCTGGGACGCCACCTCGGCGGGCGGCTCCGGCCGTGCTTCGGGCGCGGGCGTCGGCGCTTGGGCCAGGAGTTCCCGGAGTCGGGCTGCCCTGCGGCGGGCGTCGCGGACGGTCAAGGGGAGGGGGGACCAGCCTGCCAGGCGGCCCAGGTCCACCACCGGTGGGTACACCGGGGAGACGGACATCACCTCGGCCGGGTCGCCGTGCAGCGGGGCGGCGCCCGGGGAGGGCATCAGCACGACCCGGTCGGCGTACTGGATCACGCGCTCCAGGCGGTGCTCGGCCAGCAGGACCGTCGTACCCAGGTCGTGGACCAGGCGCTGCAGCACCGCCAGGACCTCCTCCGCGGCGGCCGGGTCGAGCGCCGAGGTCGGCTCGTCGAGGACCAGCACCCGCGGATGCGGGGTGAGCACCGAGCCGATCGCGACCCGCTGCCGCTGTCCGCCGGAGAGCGTGGCGATCGGGCGGTCGCGCAGGTCGACCAGGCCCAGCAGGTCCAGCGTCTCCTCCACCCGGCGCCGCATCACCTCCGGCGCGAGCCCCAACGACTCCATGCCGTAGGCGAGTTCGTCCTCCACCGTGTCCGTCACGAAGTGCGCGAGCGGGTCCTGCCCCACCGTGCCGACCACGTCCGCGAGTTCGCGCGGCTTGTGGGTCCGGGTGTCCCGGCCGGCCACCGTGACCCGGCCGCGCAGGGTGCCGCCGGTGAAGTGCGGGACCAGCCCGCTGACCGCGCCCAGCACCGTCGACTTGCCGACCCCGGAGGGGCCGACGAGCAGCACGAGTTCGCCCTCGGGGACCTCGAAGTCCACGCCCCGGACGGTCGGTTCGGCCGAGCCCTCGTATGTGACGCTGACCTCCTCGAAGCGGATCACGACGGCTCCTTGGGGTGCTTGGATTCCTTGGGGACGACGAAGGCGGGCAGCAGGGCCAGCAGGACCGCGGCCGCGGGCCACAGGGGGAGGGTGGGGGCCACCAGGGGTACGACTCCGGGGTGCAGCGCGTCCGGATCGCGTACGGAGGCGAGCGCGAGCAGCGCGGCGACCGCGGCACCCGAGCCCGCGACCAGCCACGCGTGCACACCCCACGGCTCCGGGCGGTACCGGGTGCGCGGGGTGCGGCGGCCGCCCAGGCGCAGGCCCGCGAGCGCCGCGACGACCCCGGCCCCCAGTACCGGCAGCCCGTACGCGCCCCCCTCCGCGGTGAGCAGCCCGTACGTCCCCGCACACACGCCGAGCAGGCCGCCGAGGGTGAGCGCGGTCGTCGTACGGCGCACGGGGGCGGGGACGGCGGCGGTACGGCCGTAGCCGCGGGCGTCCATCGCGGCGGCGAGGGCGACCGAACGCTCCAACGCGCCCTCCAGAACCGGCAGTCCGACCTGGAGCAGGCCTCGTACCCCCCGGTCCGGGCGGCCGCGCAGCCGGCGGGCGGCGCGCAGCCGCTGGACGTCGGCGATCAGGTGCGGTGCGAAGGTGAGCGCGACGACCACGGCCACGCCGATCTCGTACAGGGCGCCGGGCAGGGACTTGAGCAGGCGGGCCGGGCTGGCCAGGGCGTTGGCGGCGCCGACACAGATGAGGAGGGCGGCGAGCTTCAGGCCGTTGTATCCGGCGAAGAGAAGCGCTTCCGCGGTGACTTCGCCACCGAGCTGGATGCCCTGCGCCCAGTGGGGGAGCGGCACTTCGGGGAGGGTGAGCAGGACGTGCGTACCGGGGACGGGGGAGCCGAGGACGACCGTGAACGCGAGGCGGATGAGCAGCACGGCGGCGGCGAGCTTGGCGAAGGCGGTGTAGGAGCGGGCCCAGGGGGCGCTGGAGCGGTGGGTGGCCACCACGTAGCCCGCTGCGGCTATGAGAAGGCCGAGGAGGAGCGGGTTGGTGGTCCGGGTGGCGGCGGTACCGAGCCCGAGCGACCAGAGCCACCAGGCGCCGGGGTGGAGTGGTGCCACCCGCGCCGTGAGGAGGCGCGGGCTGTATCGACTTGCGGCTCCGCCGCGTGGGCGCGGCCAGCCCGCACCGGCCCGCACCCGGGGACTACGCATTCCCGCGCCGCCGGGCCTGCCACACCGCCGCTCCGGCCAGGAGAACGACCGCGCCCACTCCGATCGGCAGGCCGAGGGAGGGGCCGCTGTCCTTCTGCCGGGGCTTCTCGCCGGCAGCCGTCGGCTTCTTCTCCGTGCCGTCGGCAGACACCTGCTCCCCGCACCCCTTCCGGGGATACCCGGCGATCGCGCACAGCAGGGCGTTGGTGTCGTAGCGGAGGGGCTTGGCGGTGGCTGCCAGGGCCTCGGCCGTCGTCGCGTCGGGGGAGACGCGGGCGCAGGCCGTGCGGCGGGTGGGCGGGGTCTCGCCGGACGGGGCGTCCGCGGGTGTGCCGAAGTCGATGACGAGGGCGACTCGCTTCGTACCCGGCTTCGCGGGCGTCCCCGCGCAGATCGTGGCGAAGTCCGCCGTGCCGCGCGGCCGGCTCGCGTCCGCGGAGTCCACGCTCACCGCGAAGCGGAAGCCCTGGACCGCACCGTCGTCGGGACGGGCGGTCGAGGGGCCCTCGGTGGCGTACGTCCAGTGGCCGCCGTCCCGCTCCCAGAACGACCAGTAGCGGTAACCGGCGGCGTGCGCCTGGGCGGCACCGGCGACGAGGACGAGCGCGGCGACCAGCAGGGCCGCGGCACGGCGGACGGCGGTCACAGCTGCTGCCGCTTCCGGCGGCCGCTGAGCAGGATGCCGATGCCGACGCCGAACACGAGGCCGGCCCCGACGATCCACCAGACACCGATGCCCGAGCCGTGTTCGGCGCGCTTGCCGGGCTCCGCGGTGGCGGCGGCCTTCTGCGGCGCCGGGCCCGTCGCGTTGAGCGCCTGCACCAGGTCCGTGCCGCCGAAGTCGTGCGGGTCGTCACCCATCGCGTGCGCGGCGAAGACCAGCTCGGCGTAGGCGGCCGGGCCGCTCTGCCGCGCCCACTTCACCGCGTTCTTCTCCAGCCAGGCGTACGGCTTCTTCGCCAGGCGGGTCCAGCCGGTCGCGGCCAGCGCGACGACCGAGTCCGCGGTGTTGCCGTAGTCGGGCTGGTCCTTGGCCCCGGGCATGGCGGACTTCAGGTACCCGTCGTCGGTCATGGCCTCCCCCAGGTAGGCGGAGCCGTTGCGCGCCACCTCCGCCGAGGTGAGCGGCTTGTCGGAGTTGCCGCAGATGTAGCCCTGCCCCGGGGCCTTCCCGGCCTTCGGCGCGAACCCCTTGCCGAGCGCGCCCAGCACTCCGGCCGCCGTCGCGTCCGCGTTGGCGACCAGCTTGCCCTTCTTGTCCGGCTGGTAGGCGAGCGCTCCGCCCCCGGCGTCGTCGCACGGCAGGGACCACTCGGCCAGCAGGTCGTACGGGCTCTTGCCCCGAACGTGCAGCTGGGCGGGGTCCTGGCCGACCGCGGCGAACGCGCCGGCGACGACGCCGGTGGAGTTGGTGTCGCTGGGGGCGCCGGGGAAGTACCCCCAGCCGCCGTCCTTGTTCTGCAGCGTCGTCAGCCAGACCAGGGCCTTGCGGACCTCGGCGTCGTGACCGCCGGCCGCCTGCAGCGCCTGGACGGCGGCGGCCGTGCTGTTGGTGTCGGGCTGGGCGCCGCCCTTGCCCTCACAGGGCTTGGCGGTGTCGGCCCGGAACGCGGCGAAGCCGCCCTTGTCGCACTGCTGCCCGACCAGCCAGTCCACGGCCGAGGCGGCCGGGCGGTAGCCGAGCGTCCGCTGGGCGATCAGGGCGAGCGACTGGCGCCAGACACCGTCGTTCGTGGGGTCGGTCCTGCCGAACAGCCCGGCCGGGATCGTCACCTTCGGGGAAGCGGACGGGGACGGGCCGGCGGCCATGGCGGGTGCGGCGGCGGCCAGCACACCCAGGGCGGCGAGAGCCGCGGCACTGCGGCGGACGTTCATGGTCGGCGACTGCCTCTCCTGCGGGGAACCGGCAGCGCACGGGAACACCCCGGGCGGCTCGGCTCCGTAAACCTCGACGGTGCCGTGCGCTGCGGATCGCCGCGCACGCGAGCCGGTCAACGTCCCGTGCGAGGCAGTCCGGCTCACCGTCCGGGGATGGCGGACGATTTACGGTTGCGGGTCAGCGCCGGAATTGCACCGGCTTCCCCCCGTACGGGTGTGATGACGACGCCGCCACTTTACCGGCAGCCGTACGCGGCCTGAGGGGTGGCTGTGGGCACACGGAGACGGTGACCGGGGTCACGGTCATGGCGGTTGGGGGGAGAGCGCGGGAAGCGTGGCGCTCGGTCGGCGTGCACGAGATCGAAGGGGCCTGGCTGTCGCGGGTGTTGGCCCGCCTAGGCCGCGTACGGCCGGGCCGGCGGGGTGACGGCCACGGTCAGGTGGCGGGCCATGCGGCGCAGGGTGTGCGCGCAGTCGGCCGGGGTCTCGCCCTCCGCCACCCAGTGCGCGAGGCGGTCTTCGGGGTCCGCGTGGGCGGCCGCCGTGACGTGGTCGCCGGGCTGCCCGGTGAGGACCATGCGCTCGGCGGACGGCTCGTAGGCGGCGGCCGGGTTCATGTCGAGGTGGGTCAGCCGGCCGGTCGTGGCCGGGTAGGCGAACTGGATCGAGGCCGCCAGCTGCCGGGTCGGCGCCACGTCCGGGAGCCGGCCGACGGCCAGCGCGGCGGCGGCGCGGGCCAGGTCGACGCCGGTGGCCCGCTCGACCAGCAGCGGGATCAGATCGCCGGGCAGGTGCGGGACGACGTCCGTGACACGGGGGCCGCGGGCGGTGAGCCGCAGGCCGATGTGAACGACGGTGTGCGCAAGACCGAGCGCGCGCACGGTCCGCTCCACGGTCTGCCGCAGGAAGCGGTTGTGCAGCAGCCCGTCGTGGGCGTGCACGGAGTGCCGCAGCGGCTGCCGGGCGGGCGGCGGGCCCGGGGCCGTACGCGTCAGCGCGGCGATGCGGACCTCGTCGTCCAGGACGACGGTCTCGGCACGGACGAGCGGGGCATCGGCGTCCTCCCGGCCGGCCGGGGGAATCCCGTGACGGGCGAGCAGCACCCGTGACGCGGCCGGGTCGGCGCAGGCGACGGCCGTCTCGTACGGGACGCCGGGTACACCCAGCCGGGCCGCGATGCGTGCGGCGGCGGGCGCGTACTGCCTGGTCCAGGTCAGTACGCCGCTCACGCCGAGCCGTAACGCGTAGCGCGCGACCGCCTCGGCGGCGGCCGCGTCCTGGCCGGGGTCCGCCGCGATGTGGCCGGCCAGGTACGGGCGCGCCCAGAGGGGCAGGGCCGTGTCGACCAGCACCACCGGGTGGACCGCCGCGATCCGCTCCAGCGGGTACGCGTCGTACGCGGCCCGGTGGCTCACTCCGAGGAGAAGGACGGCGTGCGGCATCGGAGGCTCACCTTCGTGGGGAGAAGGCGGACAGAGGTACGCCCCGGATGCTGCTCCCCCATAGGCAGCACCCGAGGCGGGTCGATCTTGCTCTCTGTGTCCCGATCTTCACCCACCGCACCCTCAACTGTCAACGATTGCTGCCTATTTCCGCAGCCTGGGTTGTCATGTCTGGTCGGTGCACGGGCGACCGGGTAGCCTCGCGTCAGCTCAGCCACGGAACGGACGACACGCCCAGGGGGGACCTCGGTGAGTGACGCCTACGCCCCGCTGGCCGACGTACTCGACCGCCTCGGCGAGCTGACCGGCCGGCCCGGCCGGCTGCCGGAGGTCCTGGACGTCGCCGGCCTCTCCCACCGCACCGGCATCCCGGTCGGCGTCGTCGTCGAGCTGCTCTCGGGCGGCCGGGTGCCGGAGGACCGCCTCGCCCAACGGGTGCGGCAGCGGCTGGATTTCATCCGTGAGACCCGGCGCCGGCCCGACGGCAAGCGGTACTCGCTGGACGAGCTGGCCCGGATCGCCGGAACCAGCAGGCAGTGGCTGAGCGAGTGGCGCAAGAGCGGCATGCCGAGCCTCGAACACACCGACCGGCTGCGCAGGTTCTTCGGTCTGCCCGCGGGCTTCTTCACCGCGGACGAACAGGAGGCGCTGCACGAGGCGTTGCAGCCGGTGCTGCAGGTCCTGGAGGCGGAGGCGGACCCGTTGCTGCGGCTGCGGGAGAGCGGGCTGGTCCGGCTGGCCGCGCGCGCACCACAGATGAACGCCCGTCAGCTGGCCACGCTCGCGGACCTGGCGGAGATGATCATCGCGTCGGAGCAGGCCGGAGGTGCCGGGGGCGCGACGGGTGCCGAGGAGGCGAAGGGCGCGGACCTGAGGGGCGCCGGGCGTGCCTGATGCGCTTCCGGCCGTACCTGATCCAGTTCTGGCCGTAAATGATCGTTGCGGGTGCGGGGACGTGCCGATACCGTCTTCCCCGCCCTATGGTCGCCGCACGCCCGCCGACCGCAAGGACGACGTATGAGCCCCGACAGATCGCCGAAGTCCCGCAGACCGACCAGGTCACCGAAGCGGTTCCTCGACCGGCTCGTCCGTGACACCGCCCGGACGCTGACTCCGCCCACCGAGCCGAAGGCGTTCCTGCACGCGGTCTGCGCCACGCTCAGCCCGCAGCTGGACCGTCCGGTCCGCCTGAAGTTCGTCAACTTCCCGCCGGGCCTGGACGTCTCCGGGGTCACCTTCGCGATGGACGAGCAGTACGTCGTCGTGGTCGAGGACATGGCGCCCGACGAGCACAAGTTCGTCATCGCGGGGCACGAGATCGGCCACATCCACTACCAGACGCTGGACGTGCACTACCCGGCCGGCATGCCCGCCGCGGCGCGCCGCCTGCTGTCCCAGGCCGAGGAGGACATCCCCTGGGACCAGGTGGTCGGCATGGCCACCCGGTCGCCCGCCGCGGCGGCGGCCGCGGCGGAGTGGGAGGCCGAGGAGTGCGGGCTGCGGCTGGCGGCGAAGTTCTCCAAGGTCGTCGGTCCGGGCGCGGCGGCCGGGCGCGCGACCCAGGACACCCTCACCGGCCGGCTGTCGTCCTCGCTGGGCAACATCGGCGGGCCGTGATGCGCTGGGACATGGCGGGTTCGTTCGCCGCCTACGCCGTCCCCGCGGCGCTGCTCGCGGTGGCTTTCGTGATCAAGCTCCCGCTGCTGCGGCGGGCCTGGCAGGACCCGATCCTGCGGGCCACCGCGCTGCTGCTCGGCATCGGCGCGGTCGTCTTCGCCTCGCTGCCGCCGGGCAACCTGCACCGCATCAACGAGATCACCGGCGTCCCCAACTTCGCGGGCCTGTGGGTCTATTCACTCCTGACCGCCTACTGCGGGGCCTGCCTCTGGCTGATCATCACCTGGCGCGAGCCCCCGTCCGCGGTGCGCACCCGGCGCACCCGCACCGTCTGGATGGTCTACGGCGCCATCGTCCTCGGCCTGTGGGCGACGTTCCTGCTCGGCGACCACCAGGTGGAGCGGCTGCGGGACCTCGACACCTACTACGCCAACACGCCCTGGATGCGTGAGTTCGCGCTGCTCTACCTGGTCGCGCACATGGTGTCCGCGCTGGTCGCGGCGGGCATCCTGTGGGCCTGGTTCAAGGAGGTCGAGGACACTTGGCTGCGCCGGGCCGTGGTCTTCCTCCAGGTCGCCTACGCGCTCGGGCTCATCTTCGACGTCGCCAAGCTCGCCGCGATCGGCGCGCGCTGGAGCGGCCGTGACTGGGACTGGCTGTCGACGTACGTCGCCCCGCCGTTCGCCATCGCCGAGGCGGGACTGGTCGCCGTGGGCTTCATCGCAGGGCAGGCCGGCCCGGTCGTCGACGAGCACCGCGACGTCGTCCGCACCCACCGGCGCCTCAAGCCCCTGTGGCAGGCGATGCTCACCGTCACACCCCCGGCCGCCCCGGCGACCGGCCGGGTCAGCGGCGCCGCCCTGCGCCTGGAACTGCGCCGAGCCGCCATCAACGACGGCCTCCTCAAGCTCTCCCCCCACCTCAGCCCCTCCCGCCGCCACCGAGCCCACCAGGCGGCAACGGCGGCCGGCCACTCCGACTCCGCGGCCCGGGGCATCGCCGGGGCGGTGGACATCCTGATCGCCACGGACATCCTGCGCGCGCCGGGGACCGGGGACGAGCCGTCGGCGACCGGGCACGGGGAGCCGGTGCCCGCGGGCGGATCCGGGCTCGGGCCCGACCCCGGGTCCGGCGGCAGTCCGGAGCGCGACAGCGAGCTGGAGTGCATCGCCCATGCGCTGCGGTTTCACTCGTCGATTGTCGAAACGTTCCGCCGGGAGGCGGTCGCCACAGAAGGTCTCACTGCCCATGCCTGATCCATGCCTGACAGAGCCACGGTGACGAGGACGTTGGACATCAGGCGGCGCGAGAGCCGGTCGGCCGGGCGGGAGCCGAAGTACTCGCGCAGCGCCTCCCGGCCCTTGACCAGACGCTCGCCCTCCGGCCACTCCCAGGTGCCGTTCTCGGTGAACAGTTCGGCCACGGAAGACGGTTCACCGAGGTCGAGCCGGTGGACGAAGTCCAGGATCAGGTGCTCGCAGGCGCTGCGGCGAGGAGTTGTTCCAAAGGGTCCATGATCCTGTTTGGCAGTCCCGGTCTCCAGGCGACGATCCCTTCACACCGCCACGTACGCCACCGGCTCGCTACCCGCTACCGGCTCCACCCGCCCCAGCTTCACCAGGCGTCGCAGGTGCGCCTCGGCCTCCGAGACCGCGATGTTCCGCGACGCGTACGGGATGTCGGGCCAGGGGCGGTTCCACTCCATGCGCTCGGCCAGCTGCCAGGGGGTGAGCGGCCCGGAGAGGAGGGCCAGCAGGTCCGTGAGGCGGTCCTCGTGGTGGGTGAGCAGCTGCCGTACCCGGGCCGGTGCGTCGGTGAAGGCGTACTGGTGGGCGGGGAGCACCTCGGCGGGGGTGAGGCGGCCGACCCGCTCCAGGGAGTCCAGGTAGTCGCCGAGCGGGTCCGTCACCGTGGCGTCGTCGGGGTCCTCGTACAGGCCGATGTGCGGGGTGATCTCCGGGAGGACGTGGTCGCCCGAGAACAGGCGCCCAGTGCCGGGGAGTTGGGCGGGATGCTCCTCCTCCAGGTGCAGGCAGACGTGGCCGGGTGTGTGGCCCGGGGTCCAGATCGCGCGCAGCCGACGGCCCGGCAGGTCGAGTAGTTCGCCGGGGGCGATCTCGCGGTCGGGGAGGGCAGGGGAGAATCCGGGGAAGGTGCGGCGATGGGGGTCCCTCCCGCTCGAGCGAAGCCGAGAGTGGGGGAGGGCGGCGCGCAGGGGAGCGACGTGTTCCTCGGGCGCGCCCGCCGCCGTCAGCTTGGCGGCCATGTACGCGTACCAGCGCTCCGGACGCGTCTCGCGCGTCCTGCGCACGATCGCCGCGTCGGCCGCGTGCATCGCCACCCACGCCCCGGAGGCCTCGCGGACCTGCCCCGACAGCCCGTGGTGGTCCGGGTGGTGGTGGGTGACGACCACCCCGTGCACCTCCGCGACCGAGGTGCCGCAGGCCGCCAGCCCGGCGGCCAGGACCTCCCAGGACGCCGGGTCGTCCCAGCCCGAGTCCACCAGCACCGGACCCCGGTCGGTGTCCACGACGTACACCAGCGTGTACCCGAGCGGGTTGTCCGGAATGGGGACCTGGATGGAGTGCACGCCGCCGCCGTGATCGAACGTCTCCGTCATGTGTCCTCCACCCCGCCGCCCGCACCCCATGACCGTTGCCCACTATAACCGGATCTGACTGATCGTCAGATGCTCCAAGCGCCCCTGCTTTAACCCTTTGCCGCGCCCGAGCCGGAGCAACTACCTTCTCCGGGCTGCCGATCACCCAGGCCGATGGAGACACCTTGACCATACGCATCACCCCGCTGACCGACCCCGATGCGGGACTGTCCTCCCGCCGTCTGGCGTGGCTGGCCTCCGACGCCGACGGAGTCCCCGTCGGGTCGGCGTTCCTGCGCCTCTACACCAGGACCGGGCAGGAGCATCTCGCCGAACTGGAGCTGCGGGTCCACCCGGCCGAGCGGCGGAAGGGCACCGGTTCCCGGCTCCTGGAGGCGGCCGTAGCTGCCGCGCGCGAGGACGGCCGGCGCTGCGTCATCACCCAGGCCGAGGCTGGCTCTCCCGGTGCCGGGTTCCTGTCGGCCCGGGGCTTCCACAAGGTCCTGACCCTGGTCTTCGCCCGGCTCCCGTTGGCCGAGGCGGACGTCACGGCTCTCACCGGGATCGTCGAGGAGCCGCATCCCGGCTACCGGCTGACCTCCTGGGAGGGCACGGTTCCCGACGGCCTCGCCGAGACGTATGTCGAGTCGCGTCACGCCATGGACGACATGCCGATGGGCAGCACCGACTTCGGTACGGTGACCTGGGACCTGGAACGGGTCAGGGCCGCCGCCGCGGCCATCGGGAAGCGGGGCGACCTGCTGCACACCGTCGCCGCCGTCGACGAGTCGGACGGCTCGATCGCCGGGTTCACCGAACTGGTGGTCCCCGGCGACGGCAAGGGCGACGGCCAGCACTACGGGACCGGCGTCCTTCCCCGGCACCGCGGCCATGACCTCGGCCGCTGGATGAAGGCCGCCTCCATCCGGCACGCCCTCGAACGGCACCCGGATCTCGGCGGCCTGCTGACCGACACCGCCGACAACAACCCGCACATGATGCGCATCAACGACGCGCTCGGCTATGCGCCGACCCACACGAGGTTCGAGTACCAGCTGGACCTCTGACGTCTGGCCTACCGCGACCAGAACTGGTATCAGTTTCTGAAACAGCGTCAGAAACATGCGGTGCGGCGGGAGGCAGTCGGCCATGACCGAGCTCGTGGAACACGGACAGCTGTTCATCGGCGGGGAGTTGACCGACCCGCTGGGCGGGGACGTCATCGAGGTGATCTCCCCGCACACCGAGGAGGTCATCGGCCGGGTGCCGCACGCCTCTCGGGGGGACGTCGACCGGGCGGTGGCCGTCGCGCGCCGCGCCTTCGACGAAGGCCCCTGGCCGCGCGCCTCGTCGGCCGAGCGGATCGAGGTCGTCACCCGGATCAAGGACGGCATCCTCGCCCGGCACGAGGAGATCGCCCGCGTGATCTCCTCGGAGAACGGCTCCCCGTACTCCTGGAGCGTCCTCGCCCAGGCGCTCGGTGCGATGATGGTGTGGGACTCGGCGATCAAGGTCGCGCAGAGCTTCACGTACGAGGAGCGCCGCGACGGCGTCCTCGGTCCGATCCTCGTGACACGCGAACCGGTCGGCGTGGTCGCGGCCGTCGTCCCGTGGAACGTCCCGCAGTTCGTCGCGGCCGCCAAGCTCGCGCCCGCGCTGCTGACCGGCTGCACGGTCGTCCTCAAGCCGTCCCCGGAGTCGCCGCTGGACGCGTACCTGCTCGGCGAGATCGCGCGCGAGGCCGGGCTGCCCGAGGGTGTCCTGTCCATCCTTCCCGCCGACCGCGAGGTCAGCGAGTACCTGGTCGGGCACCCGGGCGTCGACAAGGTCTCCTTCACCGGCTCGGTCGCGGCCGGCAAGCGGGTGATGGAAGTGGCCGCCCGCAACCTCACCCGGGTCACGCTGGAGCTGGGCGGCAAGTCGGCGGCGGTCGTGCTCCCGGACGCGGACGTCCAGGCGACCGTGGCGGGTGTCGTCCCGGCGGCCTGGATGAACAACGGGCAGGCGTGTGTCGCCCAGACCCGCATCCTCGTCCCGCGCACCCGCTACGACGAGTTCGCCGACGCCTTCGCGCAGGCGGCGAACGCCCTGAAGGTCGGCGACCCGCTCGACCCGGCCACCCAGGTCGGCCCCCTGGTCGCCCGCCGCCAGCAGCAGCGCAACCTCGACTACATCCGCGTCGGCCAGGAGGAGGGCGCCAAGATCCTCACCGGCGGCGGCCGCCCGGCCGGCCTGGAGCGCGGCTGGTACGTCGAACCGACCCTCTTCGGCGGCGTGGACAACTCCATGCGCATCGCCCGCGAGGAGATCTTCGGCCCCGTGATCTGCCTGCTGCCGTACGGCGACGAGCAGGAGGCCGTGAAGATCGCCAACGACTCGGACTACGGCCTGTCCGGCAGCGTGTGGACGGCCGACGTCGAGCACGGCGTCGAGATCGCCCGGCAGGTCCGTACCGGCACCTACTCCGTCAACACCTTCAGCCTGGACATGCTCGGCCCGTTCGGCGGCTACAAGAACTCCGGGCTGGGGCGGGAGTTCGGCCCCGAGGGCTACGGCGAGTACCTCGAACACAAGATGATCCACCTGCCGGCGGGGGCCTAGGGATGGGCGACCGCTGGCACGTCGAGGTCGACCGGTCCGTGTGCATCGGCTCGGCCCAGTGCCTCCACCACGCCCCGGACGGCTTCCGCCTCGACTCCGCCCGCCAGTCCCACCCGGTCGAACCGGACACCGACGCGAGCGAACAGGTCCTGGAGGCGGCCGAGAGCTGCCCGGTGGAGGCCATCATGATCACGCTGGTGGGGAGTGCTGAGCCGGTGTTCCCACCCGAGGACTAGGGGGTGTCGGAGCCGCAGGGTACTCTCCTGCGGTTCCTGAGATCTTCGTACCGACCGGGGTGGGAAAGCGTGCGCAAGTCCGAGGCCAAGCGGCTGATCGACGAGGCCTACGAGGCGTGGGACGCCGAGGAGTGGCTCACCGCGGCCGGCCTGCTGGAGCGGGTCCTCGCGCACTACCCGGACGAGAAGCGCAGCGCGGTGTGGTGGTACGACGCCGCGCTCGCCCACAAGATGCTGCGCAACTGGGCGAAGGCGTACGAGCTGGGCCGCGAGGCCGCCGCCCGCGCCCCGCGCGGCGAGGGCGACCCGGCGTACTGGAACCTCGGCATCGCCGCCACCATCCAGCGCGACTGGGCCGCCGCCCGCGCGGCCTGGACCGGCTTCGGCATCGAACTCCCGGACGGCGAGGGCGAGATCGAGGGCCGCTTCGGCCCGGCCTGCGTACGCCTGGACACCGGCGGCGAACGGGAGGTCGTCTGGATCGACCGCCTCTGCCCGACCCGCGGCCGGGTGATGAACGTGCCCGTGACCGGCGGGCGCCGCTTCGGCGAGATCGTCGTCCACGACGGCGAACCCAAGGGCCACCGGGTGGTCGACGGCCACGAGTTCCCCGTCTTCGACGAACTCCTCCTCTTCGAGGCCTCCGACCTGCCGACCCTGACGGTGACGGTGAACGCGGGTGAGGTCGCCGACCTGGACGCCCTGATCGGCCTGTTCGTGGAGGAGGGTTACGGCGCCGAGCCGGCGAGCAGCTTCGAGGTCCTGTGCGCCTGCTGCAGCGAGGGCACCCGCGAACAGGAGCGCACGGTCCACGCGGGAGCACAGAGCGTGTCCCTGGCCGCCCCCGAGCCGGAAGCCCGCCGCCTGCTGGACCAGTGGGCCGGTGAGGTGCTGCTGGGGCGGAGCTGGAGCGGGCTGGAGCCGGTCGCCTAGACGTATCCGCACGTCAGCGCCATGGTGAAAAATAATCCCATTTGCCGGGTTCCATCCTGCGCTACCGGGACTATCCTTATAAGTGCCTACGAGGCGAGTGAGGGAGTCCGACCGGAGTAGCCGACTTGGGCGAGACGCGCAAGCATCCGCCGAGGCCGACAGCGACGGTAGGGCTGAGAGGCCGAAAAGCAGCGGTCAGGCTGGACGGCGACCCCCATCACCTGATCCGGACCATGCCGGCGAAGGGAACCCGTCTCGTAGGTTTCGTCTGTTCAGGGACGGTGTGTCACCGGTCCCGGCTTCCAAGGCTGACAGCAGGCAGGCGCCGTTCCCGTCCACGATCCACCTCGCCGACGGCGGCCGGCTCACGGGCGTCCGCATCGGCCGTCGCTACCGGCTCCGGTTCGGCTGCGGGCTCTTGCGCGACTGCCGATTCCGGCTCGGACATGCCGGCCGTCATCACAACCGCACCCGCCGGGGAACAGGCCGGCCCCGCCACACCCGTGTCACAGGTGGGTCAGTGCGACGACTCGGGCCCCGTCAGGTCGATCAGCCGGCACACCGTCTCGATGTCGATCTTCACCTGGGCGATGGAGGCGCGGCCCGAGAGCCAGGTGATCAGGGCCGAGTGCCAGGTGTGCTCGATGACGCGGACCGCGGAGAGCTGCTCGGGGGTGGGGTGTTCCAGGCCCACCGCGTCCAGGATGATCGCCGTGGTCTGCCGGGAGACCTGGTCGACCTCGGGGGAGACGCTGCGGTCGGCGAAGGTCAGGGCGCGGACCATCGCGTCGGCCAGGTGCGGCTCGCGCTGCAGCGCGCGGAAGGCCCGCATCAACGTCTCCGCCACCCGCTCGGCCGCTGTGTCGCCCGCCGGCGGCTTCTTGCGCAGCGTCCCGTGCATGTGCTCCAGCTGGTCCTGCATGGTGGCGACCAGCAGATGCACCTTGGACGGGAAGTAGCGGTACAGCGTGCCGAGGGCCACCTGTGAGGACTCGGCGACCTCGCGCATCTGTACGGCGTCGAAACCGCCCCGGCTGGCCAGCTGTGCGCTCGCGTGCAGGATCCGGCGGCGGCGGGCCTGCTGCCGCTCGGTGAGCGGCGCCGAAGGGGGCCGGACGCTACTGGCTTCCAGCTTGGATTCCGCAGGCATGGGTCCCGTTCCGTGACAGTCGGTGAGGGCGTCTGTTGGGGCTCGTGATCATCCTGCACGGAGGGGGTCCTCGTCGTGGCGTGAATCACCTGATCCACTGCTCACATGGCCCCTACCTGCCGGTAGATTCAGAGCCTCTTGAACGATCAAGTCTGAAACTTGTTCTAGATTAGCGTCCCGTCGTAGTCTCGCGGGACAGTGCAGGGAGAAGGGGGTCCAGAGTGACCGCTGAGGCCAGGGAGGCCGGGTCCCCGAAGGACCTTGCAGCCGACGGCGAGCGACCGCTCAACATCGCGCTTCTCACCTATAAAGGGAACCCGTTCTGCGGCGGCCAGGGCGTCTACGTACGGCACCTCTCCCGCGAGCTGGCCCGTCTCGGCCACCGGGTGGAGGTCATCGGCTCGCAGCCGTACCCCGTCCTGGACGAGGGGTACGAGAGCCTGACCCTGACCGAACTGCCCAGCCTCGACCTCTACCGCCAGCCCGACCCCTTCCGCACCCCCGGGCGGGACGAGTACCGGGACTGGGTCGACGCCCTCGAGGTCGCCACCATGTGGACCGGCGGCTTCCCCGAGCCGCTGACCTTCTCCCTGCGCGCCCGCCGCCATCTGCGCGCCCGCCGCGGCGAGTTCGACGTCGTCCACGACAACCAGACGCTCGGATACGGGCTGCTGGGGGACATCGGCGCGCCCCTGGTCACCACCATCCACCACCCCATCACCGTAGACCGGCAGCTGGAGCTGGACGCGGCCGAGGGCTGGCAGCGCCGCTACTCGGTGCGCCGCTGGTACGCCTTCACCCGCATGCAGAAGCGCGTCGCCCGCCGCCTGCCCGCCGTGCTCACCGTGTCCGGCACCTCCCGCCAGGAGATCGTCGACCACCTCGGCGTCCGGGGCGACCGCATCCACGTCGTCCACATCGGCGCCGACACCGACCTGTTCAGGCCGAATCCGGCCGTGGCCGAGGTGCCCGGCCGGATCGTCACCACCTCCAGCGCGGACGTGCCCCTCAAGGGCCTGGTCTTCCTCGTCGAGGCCCTCGCGAAGGTGCGCACCGAACACCCGGCCGCCCACCTGGTCGTCGTCGGCAAGCGCCCCACGGAGGGCCCGGTCGCCCAGGCCGTCGAGCGCTACGGCCTCGAAGGCGCCGTCGACTTCGTCAAGGGCATCTCCGACGCAGAACTCGTCGACCTGATCCGCTCGGCCGAGGTCGCCTGCGTGCCCTCGCTCTACGAGGGCTTCTCGCTGCCCGCCGCCGAGGCCATGGCCACCGGCACCCCGCTGGTCGCCACCACCGGCGGCGCGATCCCCGAGGTCGCCGGACGCGACGGCGAGACCTGCCTGGCCGTACCGCCCGGCGACGCGGGGGCGCTGGCCGCCGGGCTCGGCCGGCTGCTGGGAGACCCGGAGCTGCGTGCGCGGCTCGGTGCGGCGGGCCGGCAGCGAGTGCTGGAGAGGTTCACCTGGGCCCGCGCCGCCGAGGGAACGGTGTCCCGGTACCGCGAGGCCATCGCCCTCCCCCACGCTCGAAAGCGCTCGCGCGGGGGGACCCCCATCGCGAACGCGGCCCCCAGCCGCTCCGCGGCCGGCGTCCACCGTTCCGCGGCCGGAGAACGCGGCCGCCCCGCGACCGCAGCGAGCGCTGCCCCGGCAGCCTCCACCACCGACACCGGCATCTCTTCCGAAAGCAGGGCCACGTGCTGACCGTCGACTTCTCCCGGTTCCCGCTCGCCCCGGGCGACCGTGTCCTGGACCTCGGCTGCGGGGCCGGCCGGCACGCCTTCGAGTGCTACCGGCGCGGCGCGCACGTCGTGGCCCTCGACCAGAACGGCGAGGAGATCCGGGAGGTCGCCAAGTGGTTCGCGGCGATGAAGGAGGCCGGCGAGGCCCCCGCGAGCGCCACCGCCACGGCCATGGAGGGCGACGCCCTCGCCCTGCCCTTCCCGGACGAGTCCTTCGACGTCGTCATCATCTCCGAGGTGATGGAGCACATCCCCGACGACAAGGGCGTGCTCGCCGAGATGGTCCGCGTGCTCAAGCCCGGCGGCCGGATCGCCGTCACCGTGCCCCGCTACGGCCCCGAGAAGGTCTGCTGGGCGCTGTCCGACGCCTACCACGAGGTCGAGGGGGGCCACATCCGCATCTACAAGGCCGACGAGCTGCTCGCCAAGATCCGCGAGGCGGGCCTCAGGCCGTACGGCACCCACCACGCGCACGCCCTGCACTCGCCGTACTGGTGGCTTAAGTGCGCGTTCGGCGTGGACAACGACAAGGCGCTGCCGGTGCGGGCGTACCACAAGCTGCTGGTCTGGGACATCATGAAGAAGCCGCTCGCCACCCGGGTCGCCGAGCAGGCGCTGAACCCGCTGATCGGCAAGAGCTTCGTCGCCTACGCGACCAAGCCGCACCTGCCCCGGCTCGCCGAGACCGACGGGGCGGCCGCCAAGTGACCACGCCCCGGACAGAACACCTCGTCCTGCCCGGGGTCCTCACCGCCGAGCAGGCCGCCGCGACCGTGCGTGGCATCCTCGCCGTGCAGCGGGAGGACGGCGCGATCCCGTGGTTCCGCGGGCATCACCTCGACCCGTGGGACCACACCGAGGCCGCGATGGCCCTGGACGCGGCCGGTGAACACGAGGCCGCCGAGCGGGCGTACATCTGGCTCGCCACCCACCAGAACGAGGACGGCTCCTGGTACGCCGCCTACGCCGACGGCGCCCACGACGACGTCACCGACCGCGCCCGCGAGTCGAACTTCGTCGCCTACATAGCTGTCGGCGTCTGGCACCACTACCTGTCCACCGGCGACGACACCTTCCTGGACCGCATGTGGCCCACCGTCTACGCGGCCATGGAGTGGGTGCTGCGGCTGCAGCAGCCCGGCGGCCAGGTCGGCTGGCGCCGCGACGACGACGGCACGCCCACCGCGGACGCGCTGCTCACCGGCAGCTCCTCGATCCACCACGCCCTGCGGTGCGCGCTCGCCATCGCCGAGCAGCGTGAGGAGCCGCAGCCGGACTGGGAGTTGGCGGTGGGCGCGCTGCGCCACGCGATCCGCCTCCACCCCGAGCGCTTCCTCGACAAGGACCGCTACTCGATGGACTGGTACTACCCGGTCCTCGGCGGCGCCCTGACCGGGGCGGAGGCCAAGTCCCGCATCGAGGCGGACTGGGACCGCTTCGTCGTACCCGGCCTCGGCGTACGCTGTGTGGTCCCCAACCCCTGGGTGACCGGCGGCGAGTCCAGCGAGCTGGCCCTGGCCCTGTGGGCGATGGGCGAGTCCGACCGCTCCCTGGAGATCCTCCAGGCCATCCAGCATCTGCGCGACCCGGAGAGCGGCCTGTACTGGACGGGCTACGTCTTCGACGACGACGCGGTCTGGCCGCGCGAACTCACCACCTGGACGGCGGGCTCCCTCCTGCTGGCCGTCGCCGCCCTGGGCGGCCACGACGCCACCTGCGCGGTCTTCGGAGGGGAGCACCTGCCGACCGGCCTGGACCCCGACTGCTGCCGCTGACCCGCGGCCGGAACCCGGACGGAGTCCCCCAAGTGGCGGACACCGGCCGTCCGGGTGAGGCTTCCGGAGGAAACACCCGCTCGGGGAGACACGTCCGGAGGACCTCGTGCCCGTACCGATACGGCGTCTCTGTGTGGCGCTCACCCTGTGCTGCGCCCTGCTGGCCGGTTCCACCGCCTGCGGCAGCAGCGAGAAGACCAGTACGAAGGACACCTCGCAGGTGGCCGCCCGCGACGCGGCCACGCCCAGTCCGAGCACGTCGGCCGAGCGCCAGAAGTTCGCCAAGGCCCGCTTCGTGGCGAACGCGGGCCTCGCGGCCGGCGCGGTCTACCAGTGGATCGTCAAGCCCTGGAAGGCGGACAAGTTCAAGAAGGGCGCCAAGGGCCGCAAGCTGACCCTGGTGAAGGCCGGCCTGGCCGGCGCCTTCGCCTACAACCGGCTCAAGGCGGCCCAGAAGAACGCCCAGGGCGATCCGCTGCTCTCGAAGGCCCTGGCACCGCTCACCGCGGGCATCGAGGGGCTGAAGAGCCTGCCGTCCAAGCTGCGCAGCGGCGACGAGGGCGCGGCCGGTGCCTTCGACGACCTCATCAACAAGGTGAAGGACGCGGGCCAGGGTGCCGGCGCCCCGGTCAAGGAGCAGGTGCCGTCCGCCTCGCAGCTGAGCGGCGGCTAGGCGTTCAGCTCCGCGAGCACCCTGAGGGTGTGCGGGTCCGGTGAGAGGGCCAGCAGGTCCGTCACCGGACCCTTGCGCCACAACTCCAGGCGTTCCGCGACGCGTTCGCGCGGGCCGACCAGGGAGATCTCGTCGGCGAAGGCGTCCGGCACGGCCAGCACGGCCTCCTCGCGGCGCCCGGCCAGGAACAGCTTCTGGATCCGCCGGGCCTCCTCCTCGTAGCCCATGCGGGCCATGAGGTCGGCGTGGAAGTTGCGGGCCGCATGGCCCATCCCGCCGATGTAGAAGCCGAGCATGGCCTTCACCGGCAGCAGACCCTCGGCCACGTCGTCGCACACCTTCACCCGGGCCATCGGCGCCACCAGGAACCCCTCGGGCAACTCCCGCACCACATCCCCGTACACCTCGGGCCGGCTCGGCGCCCAGTACAACGGCAGCCAGCCGTCGGCGATCCGGGCCGTCTGCGCCACGTTCCTCGGGCCCTCCGCGCCCAGCAGAACGGGCAGGTCGTGCCGCAGGGGATGGGTGATCGACTTCAGCGGCCTGCCCATTCCCGTGCCGTCCGGCCCCCGGTACGGCAGCGGATGGAAACGGCCGTCCGACTCCACCGGCGCCGCCCGCCGCAGCACCTGCCGTACGACGTCCACGTACTCCCTGGTCGCGGTCAGCGGCGACTTCGGGAACGGGCGGCCGTACCAGCCCTCCACGACCTGTGGCCCCGACAGGCCCAGCCCCAGCATCATCCGCCCCCCGGAGAGATGGTCCAGGGTGAGCGCGTGCATCGCGGTCGCGGTCGGCGAGCGCGCCGCCATCTGGGCAACGGCCGTACCCAGCCTGATCGTTGAGGTCTGAGCGGCGATCCAGGTCAGCGGCGTGAAGGCGTCCGAGCCCCAGGACTCGGCCGTCCACACGGAGTGATAGCCGAGCCGCTCCGCTTCCTGCGCGAGGGGCACGTGGTCAGCGGAAGGGCCGCGACCCCAGTAGCCGAGCGCGAGACCGAGCCGCATGCCTGCCTCCTGACGATCCGTCAGCTACTGACGGGAGGCGACTGTACGGCAACGGCCCCCCGCCCGGAAGGGCGAGGGGCCGTCGGCGACGTACGGGTGGGGCTCAGCCGCGCTGGATCCCGGAGGTGTCCTGCAGCACACCACGGCGACCGTCCTGGGTCTGCGCGACCAGCGCGGCACCGCGCTGCTCGACGGCCAAGTACCAGGTGCCCGGCGCCAGTTCGGCGATCGGCGTCGGCGAACCGTCCTCGGCGAACAGCTGCCGGGCCACCGGCACGGCGAACCAGAACGGCGAGAAGTCCGCGCCGGGGGCCGGCTGCGGCGCCGGGGCGGCGGCGGCCTGCGGGGCCGGCTGCTGCCCGAACGGCTGGCCCGGCTGCGGCTGGGCACCGTACGGCTGCTGCGGCTGCTGCGGCTGGGCGCCCGGGTAGCCGTAACCACCGGGCGGCTGGGCGCCGTAGGGCTGCGGGGCGGCCGGCTTGGGAGCCGGGACCAGGCCCGCCTGCAGGGCGGGGACCAGGGGGGTGGCGACGGCCGCGGCAGCCATCACCAGGGTGGCGATGAGTGCGATGACCAGGCCCGTGCCGGCGCTCGGCCCCTTGTCGGAGGCGCTGCCGATGTTGTTCACGCCGCCGGACGGGTCGATGACATTACCGAGGGCGCTCCACGCGGCGAAGACGGTGAACGCCACGCCGAACTGGCCGAGGTCCAGGCCCGCCACCTTGAGCGGCTGCGGCTTGGCCCGGGCGAAGACGACGAGCCCCGCGCCGATCATCCCCGCCAGCACGACGCTGAGCAGAACCGGTCCGCTTTCCCACAGGTTCGGGATGTCGAAGCCGTCCGGTAGATCGTCGGGGGAGTAGTTGTCGAGGAACGACGCGATGAACAGCAACACCGCTGCTCCGATCACCACGCCGTCGCCTCTAGTGAGGGAGCGGATATTCACTTCACAGGGTCCTTCGTGAGTCGTCTCGTCGTCGGTAGACACTATCGTCCGCAAGATCCGGCTGTCCGGCCGGTTCCGCCCGCCGGTCACGACTCGCGCAGGAAACTCACCATTCCCTCAGAGATCCCTTGCGCCGCCTTCTGCCGCCAGGCGCCGCTGGTCAGCAGTGCCGCGTCCTTGCTATCGCGCATGTTGCCGCACTCGATGAAGACCTTGGGAACCGTTGACAGATTGAGACCGCCCAGGTCCTGACGTGTGACGAGACCGGTACCTTCGCCTACGTAGTTGGAGGGCGGTTCACCGGTGACACGAAGGAAGTTGCCCGCGACGCGCTCGCCGAGGTCGCGCGAGGAGGCGACGATCGGGCGGGTGTCGGCGGCGCCCGCGTGCACGGACGCCGGGAGGATGACGTGGAAGCCGCGGTCGCCCTCCGCGGAGCCGTCGGCGTGGATGGAGATGGCGGCGTCCGCGTGCGCCGTGTTGCCGATCCGGGCTCGCTCGTCGACGCACGGGCCCCAGGGCGGGGAGTCGCCGTCGTGCGTCAACTTCACCGTGGCGCCCTGCTGTTCCAGGAGCGTGCGCAGCCGGTGGGCCACGTCCAGTGAGAACCGGGCTTCTGTGTAACCCGAGTTGGTGGACGTGCCGGTGGTGTCGCACTCCTTCTTGTTCGTGCCGATGTCCACCTGGCGGTTGATCTCGGCCGCGTGAGAGAAGTTGCCGGGGTTGTGGCCCGGGTCGATGACGACGACCTTGCCCTTGAGGGGGCCGTCGGCGGTCGACGTGGGTGACGGCGAGGGACTCTTCCGCTTGCCGTCGTCGGTGGCCGGCGCCGACCAGGGCTCGGCGGTGCTCGGTGACGCCGCGGAGGTCTGCGGGCCCGCCGTGTCCGAGCCGCTGCCCGAACCCCCGGACCCGCCCACCGCCTCGTACACCAGCCAGCCCAGCAGCGCACCGGGCACGAGCGCGGCGAGCGCGACGGTCAGCGGCCCTCGCCGGGGCCGGCGGGGCTGCGGGGGATCGAAGTCCGGGCCTACGTACGACACGCCTGCCACCCTAGCGGCCACACAGGTTCTTCACCTGGCCGACAGGGCCGTGTGGGTGGCCGGGCCGAGAACGACGCGGGCCGGCCCGGGAACCGGACTGCTTGCGTCCGCTGCTGGGTCAGATGCCCGTCCCGGTCCGCCGCAGTACGCGCAACGATCCGGTCACGGAGACCTCCTCGAACGCGCCCGACTCCAGCGCGCGCAGATAGACGCGGTACGGCGCCTGGCCGGTGAACTCGTCCTCGGGGTGCGGGAAGACGTCGTGGATGAGGAGCAGGCCGCCCTCGGCGACGTGCGGTGCCCAGCCCTCGTAGTCGGCGGTGGCGTGCTCGTCGGTGTGGCCGCCGTCGACGAACACGAAACCGAGGGGAGAGTTCCAGATCGCCGCGATCTGCGGCGAGCGGCCGACGAGCGCCACCACGTGCTCCTCCAGGCCCGCCTTGTGCAGGGTCCGGCGGAACGTCGGCAGCGTGTCCATCAGACCGATCTCGGGGTCGACGGTCTCCGGGTCGTGGTAGTCCCAGCCCGGCTGCTGCTCCTCGCTGCCCCGGTGGTGGTCGACGGTGAGCGCGGTGACGCCGGCCTGCCGGGCCGCGTCCGCGAGCAGGACCGTCGAGCGGCCGCAGTACGTCCCGACCTCCAGCAGGGGCAGCCCCAGCCGGCCCGCCTCCACCGCGGCCGCGTACAGCGCCAGCCCCTCGTGCACGGGCATGAATCCCTTGGCCGCCTCGAACGCGGCCAGGATCTCGGGCTTGGGTGCGGCGGGCATGGGGGGCCTTTCGGTTGTGCGACGTGTCGAGGCTGTACGACGTGTCAGGGGTGTACGACGTGTTCGGCGCCCCATGCTGTCGTACCCCCTGTCACCGGAGCGACAGGGGGTACGGGTGGCATGTCTCTCAGGCGGTCACCGTCTCACCGGGCAGGGAGAGGTCCAGTTCCACCGCCCGCTCGTCCCCGGTGTGGGTGGCGGACGAGGCGTGCGGCCCGTGCCCGGTGGCCTTCGCGGCCAGGACGTAGGCGCCCTGGGCCGGGACGGCGAGGGTGTAGGAGCCGTCCTCCGCCGAGAGCGTGGCGCCGGCCTGCCGCCCCCGCCGGTCGATCAGCGTGACCTTGGCCCGGGCGACCGGGGTGCCCTCGGCGTCCAGAACCCGCCCGCGGAAGCCCCGCAGTACCTCCTGCGCGCGCTTCAGGTTCGCGTCCTCCTCGCTGCTCGCCCGCAGCTGCGGTGCGCGGTCCGGCTTCGGCAGGAAGAGGGCGAGCAGCAGGCCCACCGCCACCGCGGCCGTCGCGATCAGGAAGGAGACGCGGAAGCCGTGCATGGTCGGGATCTCGAGCCCGCCCACGTTGTTCGCCGTGTTGGCCAGCACCATGCCGATGACGGCGCTGGAGACGGATGTGCCGATGGACCGCATCAGGGTGTTCAGGCCGTTGGCCGCGCCGGTCTCGGAGGCCGGGACCGCGCCGACGATCAGCGCGGGGAGGGAGGAGTAGGCCAGGCCGATGCCCGCGCCCAGGACCACGGACGTGACGATGGTCTGCCAGGCCGCGTCCATCAGGCCGAGGCCGCCGCCGTAGCCGATGGCGATGATCAGCAGGCCGATGATCAGGGTGACCTTGGGGCCGAAGCGGGCGGACAGGCGGGCGTACACCGGCGCCGTGAACATCATCGTCAGGCCCAGCGGGGCCACGCACAGGCCCGCGACGACCATGGACTGGCCGAGGCCGTAGCCGGTCGCCTTCGGCAGCTGGAGCAGCTGGGGCAGGACGAGTGAGACGACGTAGAAGCTGACGCCGACCATGATCGAGGCGAGGTTGGTGAGCAGCACCTCGCGGCGGGCGGTGGTGCGCAGGTCGACCAGGGGTGCCTGGACACGCAGCTCGTACAGGCCCCACAGGACGAGCACGACGACGGACGCGGCGAACAGGCCGAGCGTCGTGCCGGAGGACCAGCCCCAGTCGCTGCCCTTGGTGATGGGCAGCAGGAGCAGCACCAGACCGGTCGACAGGCCGATCGCGCCCAGCAGGTCGAAGGAGCCCTCGGCGCGCATCGGGGACTCCGGTACGACGAGGAGGGTCAGGGCGATGGAGAGGGTGCCGAGGCCGGCGGCGCCGTAGAACAGGGCGTGCCAGTTCGTGTGCTGGGCGACCAGGGCCGCGGCGGGCAGCGCGAGGCCGCCGCCGACGCCTATCGAGGAGCTCATCAGGGCCATGGCCGAGCCGAGCTTCTCGCGCGGCAGCATGTCCCGCATCAGGCCGATGCCGAGCGGGATCGCGCCCATGGCGAAGCCCTGGAGGGTGCGGCCCACGATCATCGTGAGCAGCTGGCTGGTGAGCGCGCTGACCAGGGCGCCGACCACCATCACGGCGAGGCTGAGGATCAGCATGCGCCGCTTGCCGTAGAGGTCGCCGAGCCGGCCCATGATCGGGGTGGCGACGGCACCGGACAGCAGGGTCGAGGTGAGGACCCAGGTGGCATTGCTGGGGGCGGTGTCCAGGAGCTGCGGCAGGTCCTTGATGACCGGCACCAGCAGCGTCTGCATCACCGCGACCACGATGCCCGCGAAGGCGAGCACCGGGACCACGGCACCGCCGGCCCTCCGGTGGGGCTGGTCGGTCGTCGTGTGCGTCATTGAGTGAGGCCTCCCGCGTGACATAAGTGCCGGGTAAACCTCGTATGCACAGGCAACTATTCCGTTGCTTCGGGCCTCTAATGAATCCTTGACCGGCTCATGGGTTTCTGATCTGTCGTCAGGCTCTGGTGTATTGATGGAACGCGTTCTAGTCTGGCGCGCCATGAAGGCCTATGTCGCCGGGGTCGGGATGACCCGCTTCGAGAAGCCCGAGACCCGGGAATGGCAGTACTGGGACATGGTGCGGGAGGCGGGGGGTGCGGCGCTCGCCGACGCCGGGGTCGACTACACCGATGTGGAACAGGTTCCCGTCGGCTACTGCTTCCAGCCCTCGACCGCCGGCCAGCGCGCCGCCTACGAGCTCGGCCTGACCGGAGTCCCCGTCTACAACGTCAACAACAACTGCGCGACCGGCGCCACCGCGCTGATGCTGGCCCGGCAGCTGGTCGAGGGCGGCGCCTCGGACTGCGTGCTGGCGCTGGGCTTCGAGAAGATGAAGAAGGGCGCGCTCGGGGGAGGCGCCGACGGCGGTGCCCGCGGCGGAGCCGCTGATGATTGGAGCTCCACGTCACCCGTGGCCCGGCACTACGGGATCATGGCCGCCCGGCACGGCTTCGAGATGACCCCGCCGACCGCGCAGATCTTCGGTGCCGCAGCCCGCGAGCACATGGAGCGGTACGGCACCACCGAGGCCCAGTTCGCCGCGGTCGCCGCCAAGAACCACCGCCACTCGGCGCACAACCCCAACGCCCAGTTCCGGGACGTGTACGAGGTGGACGACATCCTGGCCGCGCGCATGGTGCACCGGCCGCTGACCAAGCTGCAGTGCTCGCCGACCTCGGACGGCGCGGCGGCGGCCGTGGTGGTGTCGGAGCGGTTCGCCGAGGAGCGCTCGCTGACCGGCCTGGCCGAGATCGCCGGGCAGGCCATGACCACGGACACCGAGGAGTCCTTCGCGTCCGGCTCGTGCATCGACGTCGTCGGACAGCCGATGTCCCGCGAGGCGGCACGGCAGGCGTACGAGCGGGCCGGGCTCGGCATCGAGGACGTGGACGTCGTGGAGTTGCACGACTGCTTCTCCGTCAACGAACTGCTGACGTACGAGGCGCTCGGCATGTGTCCGGTGGGCGAGTCCGGCAAACTCGTCGAGTCGGGGGCGACGACGTACGGCGGCCGCTGGGTGGTGAACCCCTCCGGCGGGCTGATCTCCAAGGGGCACCCGCTGGGCGCGACCGGCCTCGCCCAGGCCGCCGAGCTGGTCTGGCAGCTGCGCGGCGAGGCGGGGGAACGGCAGGTGCCCGGGGCCCGGGTGGGCCTCGCCCACAACATCGGGCTGGGCGGGGCGGCGGTGGTCACACTGCTGCGGGCGGCGTAGCCCGGGTGTAGGTCGTACGACCCAGGACCCGGTGGTCCGAAATGCCGATGCAAGGACCGTAACCGGGTTGAGAACATGACACCCATGCTGGAAGCCGCCGACACCTCGCCCCTCATATCCCGCCGCGTCACCCCGCCCACCTGGCTGGTGGTGGCGCTGGCCTGTGCCGGACAGTTCCTGGTCGTGCTCGATGTGTCCGTGGTGAACGTCGCCCTGCCGTCGATGCGCACCGACCTCGGGCTGAGCACGTCGGGCCTCCAGTGGGTGGTGAACGCGTACGCCATCGCCTTCGCCGGGTTCATGCTGCTCGGCGGGCGGGCCGGTGACCTCTACGGCCGCAAGCGGATGTTCCTCGTCGGGCTCGGCCTGTTCACGCTGGCCTCGCTGGGCGGCGGGCTGGCCCAGGACGGCTGGCAGCTGCTGCTGGCGCGGGCCGTGCAGGGGCTGGGCGCGGCGGTGCTGGCGCCCTCGACCCTGACGCTGCTGACGGCCGCGGTGGCCGAGGGGCCGGCCCGGGCCCGGGCGATCGCGACCTGGACCGCGGTCGGCGCCGGCGGCGGTGCCGCGGGCGGACTGGTCGGCGGGGCCCTCGTGGACGTGCTGGACTGGCGGTGGGTGCTGCTGATCAACGTGCCCGTCGGTGCGGTGGTGCTCGCCGGCTCGCTGCGGTGGCTGCTGGAGAGCCGGGCGGATGGGGGTCCCCCCTGCTCGAACGAAGTTGAGAAGCTTGGGGGAGGGCGGCGGCTCGACCTGCCGGGCGCTCTGCTGGTGACGGCGGGTCTGGCGACGCTGGCGTACGGCATCTCACGGACCGAGAGCGAGGGGTGGACGGCGGCGGCCACGCTGGTGCCACTGGCCGCCGGGCTCGCGCTGGTCGGACTGTTCCTCGCCGTCGAGGCCCGCACCCCGGCCCCGCTGATGCCGCTCGGACTGTTCCGGCTGCGCTCGGTGGCGTCGTCGAACACCGCGATGTTCCTGAGCGGTTCGGCGATGTTCTGCATGTGGTTCTTCATGACGCTGTACGCGCAGAACGTGCTGGGCTACTCGCCGCTGGTCGCCGGACTCGCACTGGTGCCCAGCTCCCTCGCCGTGGTGCTCGGCTCCAAGCTGGCGCCCCGCTTCCTGCCGGCGCTGGGTGCGCGCACCGTGGCCGTGGTGGGGGCGCTGATCGCGGCCGCCGGCTTCGCGTGGCAGTCGACGATGACCGCGCACGGTGCCTACCCGACCTCCGTCATGGGCCCGGGGATCCTCATGATGCTGGGCGCCGGGCTCTCGGCGACGCCGCTGGCCGCGCTTGCCACCTCGGGGGCGTCGGCCTCCGACGCCGGGCTGGTGTCCGGTCTGGTCAACACCTCCCGCACGATGGGCGGTTCGCTGGGGCTCGCGGTGATGTCCACGATCGCGGCAACGCGTACGGCGCACACCGGCAGCGGCGTCGGGGCCGAGGCCCTGACCGAGGGGTACGCGCTGGCGTTCCGGACCGGGACCGGGGTGCTGCTGGGCGGGGTGGTGCTCATGCTGCTCTGGCTGCCGAAGAAAATTTCGACGAGTTCCGTGAGGTGAGGCAACGGTCCGGGCGGCCCATGGACTCCTTTTGACATCTAGGAGGTGCCCATGGGGGACGGGAAGCAGGCTCGGAACGAGGAGTTCCAGAGCTTCATGATCGGCCGCTGGCCGCGGCTGATGCGTACGGCATTTCTCCTCACGGGGGAGCAGCACGCCGCGGAGGACCTGGTCCAGTCGACGCTCGAGCAGGTCTATGTGGCCTGGCGCAGGGTCGGCTCGGCCGACGACCCGGAGGCGTACGTACGGCGCGTGATGATCAACGCGCACGCGCGCAAGCACAGAAGAAGGCTGAAGGAGTTCCTCGCGCCGAGGGACGACTCGGGCCTGGTGCACGAGGTGCCCGACACGGGCGACCGCATCGCGCAGGCCGACGACCGCAGTGCCCTGCTCAAGGCGCTCGCCCAACTGCCCGCGCGGCAGCGGGAGGCGGTGGTCCTGCGCTACTGGGAGGACCTGACGGAGACCCAGGCGGCGGAGGCGATGGGCTGCTCGGTCGGCACGGTGAAGAGCAACGCGGCCAAGGGGATCGCGAAACTCCGCGCCATACCGGGACTGGCCGAGATGGTGACGCAGGGAGGGCGGAAGTGATGAGCGCGGACCGGAACAGGAACCACGACATGAGCCAGACGGACATCGCCCTCCTCCTCGCGGACGCCGCGGACGAGGTCGAGATCGGTATAGCCCCGGTGCAGGCGGTCATCCGCGGCGGCCGGCGGCGCAGAGCACGGCGCTGGGCGGTGGCGACGGCCACGGCGCTGGTGGTGGCCGGATCGACGGGGGCCCTGGCGGTGACGGGGCTGCCGGGCGGCGGCCCTGCGGACCGGCAGGCGCACGTGGCGAAGCCGCCGGCCTCGGCTGAGGCCCGGCATGTGTACGAGCCGCAGCGGACCGAGCTGGCCCGGGGGATGTATCGCGGCAAGCAGTGGCGTGCCGCCGTCGAGTTGTGGGGAGCGCCGCGCGACCAGGCGGAAGCGGCCCGGCAGTTCCAGGCCATGGACAGGCTGGGGCTCGAGCCGGCGGAGGTCCACAAGCCCGCCGACCTGATCGGCAAGGTCTCGTTCTTCGTGACCCGGGCCTACGGCGACCACCGCCCGCAGCAGGTGATGTTCAACACGGTGAAGAAGCTGGAGCGTTTCTCGGGCACGGACCTGGAGGCCGCCGCGACCCGTCTGGGGTACGAACCCGAGAGCTCCGGCCGTCTGGTGATCGGCATGGTCGCCAACACCGCCCAGCAGGTCAAGTGCACCTGGAAGGACGGCACGAGCACCGTGGATCTGCCTCAGCGGGCGGCCGGCTTTCCGATGAGCTGGTTCGGGTGCGTGGCACCGGAGGGGACGAGCTACCGGTCGGCGGAGGTGATCCAGTAAGGCGACCCAGGCCGGGCGGTGCTCACAGCCATCCCTGCTGCCGGGCCTCCCGCACCGCCTCCGCCCGGTTCCGTGTGCCCGTCTTGCCGATCGCGGACGACAGGTAGTTGCGGACCGTGGACTCGGACAGATGGAGCCGGCCGGCGATGTCGGCGACCGTCGCCCCGTCCGCCGAGGCCTTCAGCACCTCGCACTCCCGGGCGGTCAGCGGATTCGGCCCGGCGCTGAGCGCGGCCGCGGCCAGCGCCGGATCGACCACGGTCTCCCCGGTGAGCACGCGCCGGATCGCCTGGGCCAGTTCCTCCACCGGCCCGTCCTTGACCAGGAAGCCTGCCGCTCCGGCCTCCATGGCCCGGCGCAGATAGCCGGGCCGGCCGAAGGTGGTCAGGATCAACACCCGGCAGTCGGGGGCCTGCTCACGCAGCTCGGCCGCCGCGTCCAGGCCGCTGATGCCCGGGAGTTCGATGTCCAGCAGGGCCACGTCCGGCCGGTGCAACAGCGCGGCCGCCACGATCGCGTCACCGGTCGCGACCTGGGCGACCACCTCGATGTCGTCCTCCATGCCGAGCAACAGGGCGAGCGCGCCGCGCATCATGCCCTGGTCCTCGGCGAGGAGGACCCGGATGTTCTTCACGGTCCCAGCGTAGCCAAGGGCGGGAAACTAAAGACTCGTCATGGTTCGAGTCCGCAGGGGTTGACGGCCCGCGGGGACCCGCAAACAATCGCCTCTGCATTTCCGGCAATTGTTCGGCATTTCGACGTCGAATGGGTTCGGTATATCGATCGAACGACGTTCGGTATATCGAACCACTCGACCGCCCCCGCACCGCCCTACGAGGAACCGAAGAGGTGCACGTGCTCCCCACACTCCTGCGCTCATGTCCGCGGCGGCTCAGAAAAGCCGCCCTGTCCGTGCTCGCGGCCTTCGCGACCGTCGCCGCGCTCGTCGTCGGCGTCGGCACCCCGCAGGCCGCCGCCGCGAGTTCGCTGCCCTGTGACGTCTACGCGGCCGCAGGCACTCCCTGCGTCGCCGCGCACAGCCTGGTCCGGGCGCTGTACTCGTCGTACAGCGGCTCGCTGTACCAGGTGAAGCGGGCCTCCGACGGCGCCACCGCGAACATCGGCCTGCTGGCCACCGGCGGATACGCCAACGCGGCCGCCCAGGACTCCTTCTGCTCCGGCACGACCTGCATCATCACCGAGATCTACGACCAGTCCCCACGCCACAACCACCTCACCGTCGAGGGCGCGGGCGGCGCCGGCGCGGCCGATGTCGGGGCGCCCGCGGACGCCCTGCCGGTGACCGTCGGCGGACACCAGGTCTACGGCCTGGAGATCTCCGCCGGCATGGGCTACCGCGACAACTCCACCTCGGGCGTGGCCGTGAACGGGCAGGCCGAGGGGATGTACATGGTGACCTCCGGCACCCACGTCAACGGTCGCTGCTGCTTCGACTACGGCAACGCCGAGACGAACAACCTGGACACCGGCAACGGCCACATGGACGCCATCAACTTCGGCACCGAGTGCTGGTTCTCGCCCTGCTACGGACAGGGGCCGTGGGTGCAGGCCGACCTGGAGAACGGGCTGTTCCAGTCCGACGCCGGGTACAGCAAGAACACGTCCAACACCGGCACCGGACCGCTGCCGTTCGTGACCGCGCTGCTCAAGAACAACGGGCAGAACCATTTCGCGCTGAAATACGGAAATACGCAATCCGGCGGACTGACGACCACCTATTCCGGCGGAGAGCCGACCACCAGTGGCTACTCGCCGATGCACCAGGAGGGCGCGATCGTCCTCGGCACCGGCGGCGACAACAGCAACGGTTCCATCGGGTCCTTCTTCGAGGGCGTCATGACCTCCGGCATCCCGACCGACGCCGCCGACGACGCCGTCCAGTCCAACATCGTCTCCGTCGGCTACGGCGGCCCGACCGGCAGCACCGGCACGCTCAGCGCCGGCTCGGAGATCTCGCTGCGCGCGACGACTTCCTGCTGCACCACCGACTACGTCCGCCACCAGAACGACACGGCCGTCATCTCGTCGGTGACGTCGAGCAGTTCGTCCCTCGACAAGAACGACGCGACCTGGATCGTGCGCCGGGGGCTCGCCGACAGCTCCTGCGTCTCCTTCGAGTCGCGGAACTATCCCGGTGACTTCCTGCGCCACTACAACTACCTGCTCCACCGGCAGCCCATGGACGGCTCCAGCCAGTTCCGGGCCGACGCCACCTTCTGCCCGCAGACCGGCAAGAGCGGCACGGGCACCTCGTTCGCCTCGTACAACTACCCGACGAGGTACCTGCGCCACTACAACCTCAATGTCTACATAGCGAGCAACGGCGGCTCCAACGCGTGGGACAGCAGCTCCTCGTGGAGCGACGACGTCAGCTGGGCGGTCAGCTCGCCCTGGGCGCCGTAACCGCTCCCACCGCGGTCAGTTCCGTCGGCTCCACCGGGAGTTCGGCGGTGACCGTGAAGCCGCCTCGCGGCGACGGGCCGGCCCTGAGGGAGCCGCCCGCCGCCGCGAGGCGCTCGGTCAGGCCCGTCAGACCGGTGCCGCCGATGCCCTCCGCGGCGCGCGTGACGGCCTTGCCGGTGCCGTTGTCGGTGACGGTGAGCCGGGCCTGCTCGGCGGTGCTCTCGATGGTGATCTCGCAGCGGGAGGCGTCGCTGTGCCGGACGACGTTGGTGACCGCCTCGCGCACCACCCAGCCGAGCAGCGCCTCGGTCTGCGGGGCCAGCGGCGTCCCGGACTGGCGCACCGCCGGCTCCACGCTCGACGCGGACAGCGCCGAGCGGGCCCGGGTCAGCTCGGTGGCCAGGCTGCCCTCGCGGTAGCCGGTCACCGCCTCGCGGATCTCGGTGAGCGCCTGCCGGCCCACCGACTCGATGTCACCGATCTGCGTGAGCGCCGCGTCCATGTCGCGCGGGGCCAGCCGCCGGGCCGCCTCCGACTTCACCACGATCACCGACAGGGTGTGGCCGAGCAGGTCGTGCAGATCGCGGGAGAAGCGCAGCCGCTCCTTCTCCACCGCCCGCCGGGCCAGCTCCTCCCGGGCGGCGCGCAGTTCCCGCACGGCCTCGGACAGGCCGAGGATCGCGGCGGTCACCATGCTCGACAGGAAGGTCGCGTAGCCGATGTTCGTCGCGTCCCCCCAGCCGTCGCGCACGCCGGAGACGGCTCCCGCGTACACCGCGAGCAGCACGCCGGTGCGGCCCAGCCAGGGGCCGCGCAGTGTGGCGCCCGTCGCGAGGCCCAGCAGCGGGAAGAACATCAGCCAGTTGCCGCCGTATCCGACGGCCAGGCCCGTGGTCAGCAGGCCCATCAGTCCCAGCGCCACCCGGGTGGAGACCGCCTCGCGCTTCGCCCGGTCGAAGGAGCGGAAGGTGACGTAGACGTACAGCGAGTTGAAGGCGAGCAGCCCCAGGCCGCCGACCCACGGGTTCGGTGTCCTGCCCTGCAGCACGTTGGAGAAGGACCCCATCCCCATCAGCAGCCAGGGCAGCAGCGCGAAGCCGGTGGGCGGCGGGCCCGGGTGGTCGACGCCCGAGGCGTCCCCGTTCTTCCGGGCGGCCCGCTGCGCGGCCCGGAACCGCTCCATGTCCGCCCGCCACCGGGCCCGCGCCTCCTGTACGGCCCGGATGCGGCATCTCGCCTGCGTCCACCACGACATCTCTTCGTCCCCCGATCAAGTGGTCCCCGCCCTGCGGCGGTACGACAGCACGGCGTACGAACCGGGCGCCGGCTGCCAGATGGTCATCACGATGATCGCACCGGGTGTGGCGCGCCGCGTCTGTCCCATGCCTACGACGGTAGGAGTCCGGACCGTTCCCCGGCAGATGCGGATGTCCGCACTCGGGCAGTACAAATGTCACCGCCGAGTCACCTGACACGGCGTCAGGAGCCTTCACAAGTGCGGAGTGCTGGGCTATACAGGGGGCGCCGGACTGGAACGCGTTCTAGATCCGCCCGTGGACGACCTCGGTGCGGCCGACGGTGCGGACGTCCGCACCGAGGTCTTGAGACCCGTCAGGAGCCCCATGCCCATCGACGCAGCCAAGGCCCTCGCCGCCGAGCCCCGGACCGGTGAGATCACCTGGACCGCCAAGGACGTCCAGCTCTACCACCTCGGCATCGGCGCCGGCGCGAACCCGGACAAGGACAGCCCCGCCACCGACCCCGACGAGCTGCGCTACACCCTGGAGTCCCGGCTTCACGTCCTGCCGAGCTTCGCCGCAGTCGCGGGCTCCGGCGCCCCCGGTGTCATCAGCGGGCTGTCCCTGCCCGGGATCGAGGTCGAGCTCGCCAAGGTCCTGCACGGCGGCGAGACGCTGCAGATCCACCGTCCCATCCCGGTGACGGGCACCGCGACCGCCACCCGCCGCGTCGCCGCCGTGTACGACAAGGGAAAGGCGGCCGTGCTCGTGCTGCGCACCGAGGTCACTGACGCCGACGGGCCGCTGTGGACCGACGACGCGCAGATCTTCGTACGGGGAGAGGGCGGCTTCGGCGGCGACCGCGGCCCCTCCACCCGACTGGAGCCCCCCACCGGCGAGCCCGACCGGACCGTCGAGCGCCCGATCCGCGCCGACCAGGCCCTGCTCTACCGCCTCTCCGGCGACCGCAACCCCCTGCACGCCGACCCCGAGTTCGCCAAGCTCGCCGGGTTCGACCGGCCCATCCTGCACGGGCTGTGCACCTACGGCATCACCCTCAAGGCGGTCGTGGACACGCTGCTCGGCGGCGATGTGACCCGGGTGCGCGAGTACAGCACGCGGTTCGCCGGGGTCGTGTACCCGGGGGAGACCCTGCGGATCCGGATGTGGCGCGAGCAGGGCCAGGTGCGGGTCGCCGTGAGCGCCGTTGAGCGGGCAGACGCGCCCGTCCTGGCCGACACCGTCGTTCAGCACTCCTGAAGAGCCTCCGAGGGGAGCCGCACCATGCGCGCAGCCGTACTGCACGAGATCGGCCAGGAAAAGCTGGAGATCCTCGACGACATCGAGGCGGTGGGTTTTGGGCCCGGCAAGGTGAGGGTCCGGGTGCGGGCCACCGGGCTGTGCCACTCGGACCTGTCCGCGATGAACGGGGTACTGCCCCAGCCGGCCCCCTTCGTGCCCGGTCACGAGGGCGCGGGCGAGATCCTCGAAGTCGGAGAGAATGTCAGCCACTTGAAGCCCGGTGACCGGGTCGTCATCTGCTGGCTGCCCGCCTGCGGCGCCTGTCCCGCCTGCAGGCGGGGCCAGAGCGAGCTGTGCCTGGCCGGGTTCATGAACGCGGGCACCCCCAACTTCAAGCGCTCCGGCGCTGACGTCTTCGGCTTCGCGGGCACCGGCACCTTCGCCGAGGAGGTCGTCGTGGACGCGGGCTGCGCGGTGCCGATCCCGGACGACGTGCCCTTCGACATCGCCGCCCTCATCGGCTGCGGGGTGACGACCGGACTCGGCGCCGCCCTCAACACCGCCGACGTGGAGGCCGGTTCGTCGGTCGCCGTCATCGGCTGCGGCGGCGTCGGCATCTCCGCGGTGCAGGGGGCCCGGCTGAAGGGCGCCGCCGAGATAGTCGCCGTGGACCCGGTCGCCTCCCGGCGCGAGTCGGCGCTCAAGTTCGGTGCCACGAAGGCCGTTTCCCCGGAGGAGTTGGCCGACGCCAAGCAGCAGGTCACCGGCGGCGAGGGCTTCGACTACGTCTTCGAGGTCGTCGGCAGGTCCGCAACCGCCCGCACCGCGTACGAGAACACCCGGCGCGGCGGCACCCTCGTCGTGGTCGGCGCGGGCGCCATGGACGACTTCCTGCAGCTCAACATGTTCGAGCTGTTCTTCGACGAGAAGCGGATCCTGCCCTCCATGTACGGCGGCGGGGACGTCCTCAGCTCCTACGAGCGCACCATCGCCCTGTGGCGGGCGGGCCGCGTCGACCTGGCCGGCCTGATCACCCACCGGGTGCCGCTGGCGGAGATCAACGAGGCCCTGGACCAGATGCGTACCGGGACGGCCCTGCGTACGTGCATCGAGATCTGAGGACGGACCGGAATGTCACTGCCACTTGAGGGACTGTCCGCCGTCGTCACCGGCGCCGGGCGCGGGCTCGGCCGGGCCGAGGCACTCGAACTCGCCCGGCTCGGCGCGGCCGTCGTCGTCAACGACTACGGACAGCCGGGCCGCGACGGCTCCGGCACGGCCTCGGCCGGGCCCGCCGAGCAGGTCGCCGCCGAGATACGCGACAGCGGCGGCCGGGCGGTCGCGCACACCGGAGACGTGGCCGACTTCGCGCAGGCCCGGGAACTCGTCGGCCTGGCGATCGCCGAGTTCGGCAAGCTGGACATCCTCGTCAACAACGCGGGCATCCTTCGCGACCGCATGGTCTTCTCCATGACCGAGGACGAGTGGGACTCGGTCATCCGCGTCCACCTCAAGGGACACTTCAACACCACCCGCTTCGCCGCCGCACACTGGCGCGACCGGGCCAAGGCGGCCGGGGCACAGGTGTACGGGAGGATCGTGAACACCTCCTCTGAGGCGTTCCTGGCCGGCTCCGCCGGACAGCCCAACTACGCGGCGGCGAAGGGCGGGATCGTCGGCCTGACCACCTCCACCGCCCTCGCCCTCGCCAAGTACGGCGTCACGGCCAACGTGATCTGCCCGCGCGCCCGGACCCGGATGACCGCGGACGTCTTCGAGGGCTTCCAGGAACCGGACGCGGGCAGCCTCGACCCGCTCGCCCCCGAGCACGTCGCCCCGCTCGTCGGCTACCTGGCCTCACCCGCCGCCGCCCGGGTCAACGGGCAGCTGCTCGTCGTCCACGGCGGCATGGTCGCCGTGGTGGAACGGCCGCGGGTGCAGGCGAAGTTCGACAGCAAGCAGGAGACGTTCAGCTACGACGAGCTGGACGCGCTGCTCACCCCGCACTACGCGGAGCGGCCGCCGCGGGAGACGTTCGCCGCGGCCGAGGTGCTGGGCCTCAAGCGCGGCTGAACGCGACGGGAGAACGAGAGAGGGGGTGCCCGCCGGTCGACGGGCACCCCCTCTTTCTCACTACCGTCAGGCAGCCGCCTCGGCTGTCTCCTGGGCCGGCTTACGGTGACGCCCGTGCGGAGCCGTCTCACTGTCCTGGGCCGCGATCGGGCCCCGGTGCCGGCCGTGTCCGGCCGCGTTCTGAGAGTCGGCAGACAGCGGCTGAGTCGTGCTGGTGTCGCTCATCGGAAGAATTCACCCCGTCAACAAGATCTCTTACAGCGCGGCGAGTTTAACCGGCGCACCACGGGCCGAATCCAGGCGGGCACGCCGACCGGTGCTACTTCGTTACAAGTCGGCCGAGAGGCGCCTGTTGCAGCGGTACCGGACGGACCGTCACCGGTCCCGGAGGATCCGGTTCCGCCGTCTCCCAGGGCGCCTCGGGCACCCCGGCAGCCGTGCCGTTCCGGACCGGATCCCCCGGACCCGCCTCCCCCCTGGGCGCCGTCAGCTCCGCCACGCCGCACGGGACCTCCCCCGTGGCGTACGGCAGCCGCAGCACCCCGTCCTGCGTCCACAGCCCGGACCCGGTCAACCACCCCTCGGGCGCCGGGAGATGGCACACCTGCCGCTCGGCCGGCCGCCAGGTGCCGAGCCAGCTGCCGAACGGCCCGGCGATGCGCAGCGCCACCGCACAGGTCTCCGGCATCAGCATCTGCCCCGGCTGGATCGCGAACGGCGTCACCGCACAGTCCGGGACCCGCAGGCACTCCGGGAACCGCACCGGCAGCGTGCTTCCCATGACCCCCCAGCCCAATCGTTCCTGCCCCGGGGAGGGCGCGTCCGAGGAGATCAGCAGCAGCCCGCTGTCCGGGTCGGCGAGCAGCAACCGGTCGTCGCTGCCCTCCGCGATCTGCAGCAGGGGCGAGATCTCGCCGCCGCGCTCCAGGTCGACCACGACCGTCTTGGTGCGCCCGCCGAGTTCCCGGTCCAGCGCGAGCATCCGCCCGCCACGGTCCAGCCAGGCCCCGCCCGAGCAGCGCCCCGGCACCTCCGCCAGCTGCTCGGGCCCGAAGGCGCCGCCCGCCACCAGCCACACCGCGCTCGAGGTCGGACCGACCGCGAGGGCGTACGCGCGCACCCCGCCCGGCGCCGAGGGCAGCAGCGTGAGCCGGGTGCCCGGCTCCGGGCACTCCACCGCGCCCAGCGGCAGTTGGCCGGTGCCGGGGCCGGTCGGGTACAGCAGTGAGAAGGTGTGCCGGCGCTCCACCAGCCGCCGGATCAGCACCCGCCCGTCCGCCATCGGCTGCACCTGGGTGCCGGGCTCCTCCGGCTGGTTGCCGGGCAGCGGCACCGCGTACGGCTCCGGGCCGTCCAGGGTCCAGCGCTCCGGGAACCAGGAGTCGCCGTCCAGCGCCAGGCGGGCGGCGTACGCGCCGTCCGCCGTGATGGCGCACCGCGTCCCCGGCACACCGTCGTCCTCACCGGTGGAGGGGGGTTCGATCGCACAGGCAGTCATCGTTCGGTCACCTCCGGCGACGAAGCTAGTTTTCGCACGCGCGGGCGTGGGATCGCCCGACCCCGGCTTCACACATACGTGTGGCGCAGAAGCGATTCCTCTGAGGAGACCGGGGCGTTTGTGCTGAGCGGGACCAGGGGGAGCGGATGCGGTACAGCCCGGCAGAACAGCCAGGTAGCCTTTTCCCCGTGCCCCGTCTGTCTGAAGTCATCGCCGCGCTGGAGAACCTGTGGCCCGCCGAGCGGGCCGAGTCCTGGGACGCGGTCGGCACGGTCGTGGGCGACCCCGACCAGGGGGTCACCCGGGTCCTGTTCGCCGTCGACCCGGTGCCGGACATCGTCGACGAGGCGGTGAAGCTGGGCGCCGACCTGCTGGTCACCCACCACCCGCTCTACCTGCGCGGTACGACCACGGTCGCGGCCACGCACTTCAAGGGCCGGATCGTGCACACGCTGATCAAGAACGACATCGCGCTGCACGTCGCCCACACCAACGCCGACACCGCCGACCCGGGCGTCTCGGACGCCCTCGCGGGTGCGCTCGACCTCCGTGTCGTACGCCCCCTCGTGCCGGACCCGACCGACCCCGAGGGCCGCCGGGGCCTGGGCCGCGTCTGCGAACTCGACCACCCCCTGACCGTGCGCGAGCTGGCCGCCCGCGCCGCCGAACGGCTGCCCGCCACCGCGCAGGGCATCCGGGTGGCCGGCGACCCCGAGGCCGTCGTCCGCACGGTCGCTGTCAGCGGCGGCTCCGGCGACAGCCTCTTCGACCAGGTCCGCGCGGCCGGCGTCGACGCCTTCCTCACCGCCGACCTGCGCCACCACCCCGCCTCCGAGGCCGTGGCGCAGAGCCCCCTCGCGCTGCTCGACGCGGCGCACTGGGCCACCGAGTGGCCCTGGTGCGAGCTGGCCGCAGCCCAGCTCGACGAGATCTCCGACCGCCACGGCTGGGACCTGCGCGTCCACGTGTCCAAGACGGTCACCGACCCCTGGACCGCCCACGCGGCGTCCAACGTCACCACTAGTTAACCGGGAGCCCCCAACTGAACGCCGCGCCCGCCGACCAGATCCGACTCCTCGACGTCCAGGCCCTCGACGTCCGCCTGCAGCAGCTGGCACACAAGCGGAGGTCGCTGCCCGAGCACGCCGAGATCGAGTCGCTGAACAAGGACCTGACGCAGCTGCGCGACCTACTGGTGGCCGCGCAGACCGAGGAGAGCGACTGCGCCCGCGAGCAGACCAAGGCCGAGCAGGACGTGGACCAGGTGCGCCAGCGCGCCGCCCGCGACCAGCAGCGCCTGGACTCCGGCGCCGTGACCTCGCCCAAGGACCTGTCCAACCTCCAGCACGAGATCGCCTCCCTCGCCAAGCGCCAGGGCGACCTGGAGGACGTCGTCCTCGAGGTCATGGAGCGCCGCGAGGCCGCGCAGGAGCGGGTGACCGAGCTGACCGAGCGGGTCGGGTCCGTGCAGTCGAAGACCGACGACGCGAGCGCCCGCCGGGACTCGGCCTTCGAGCAGATCGACGGCGAGGTCGCCTCGGTGACCAAGGAGCGCGAGGTCATCGCCGCCTCCGTCCCCGCGGACCTGCTCAAGCTGTACGACAAGCTGCGCGAGCAGCAGGGCGGCATCGGCGCGGCCAAGCTGTACGCCCGCACCTGCCAGGGCTGCCGTCAGGAGCTGGCCATCACCGAGCTGAACGAGATCCGTTCGGCGGCGCCGGACACGGTGGTCCGCTGCGAGAACTGCCGCCGCATCCTGGTGCGTACGGCCGAGTCGGGCCTGTAAGGAGCCGGGGCGGTGCGGGAGTTCATCGTCGAGGCCGACGGCGGGTCACGGGGCAACCCGGGGCCCGCGGGCTACGGGTCCGTGGTGATCGACGCGGCGACGGGGGAGACCCTGGCGGAGGCCGCGGAGTACATCGGCATCGCCACGAACAACGTGGCCGAGTACCGGGGCCTGGTGGCCGGCCTGCGCGCCGCGCACGCCCTCGACCCCACCGCCCGGATCCACGTCCGCATGGACTCCAAGCTCGTCATCGAGCAGATGTCGGGCCGTTGGAAGATCAAGCACCCCGCCATGAAGCCCCTCGCGTTGGAGGCGGGCCAGGTCTTCCCCGCGGACCAGATCACCTACGAGTGGATCCCCCGCGAACAGAACAAACACGCCGACCGCCTGGCCAACGAGGCCATGGACGCGGGAGTCAAGGGCGGCCAGTGGTCCGCGTCCGAGTCCAGGGCTGCCCTGGACACCCCGCGCCCCGTCCCCGAGCCCTCGGGCCCACCGGGGGACGCGGCAGCGGGCGCGGCGAAGGCGCGGGCGGCAATGGCGCAAGGCCGTGCAGCCGATGCCGCAGCAGCCGACGCAGCTGCGGGCAGTCGTGCCGCTGGGGCGGCGCCCGTCCCAGAGAAAGGCGCGCCTCCCAGCGAGCAGCGCCCTGCCACCCCCGACGAGCAGCATCGCACCAGCACCCCCGGCTGGAGCGCCGCTCCCGACCTCGGCGCCCCCGCCACCTTCGTCCTCCTCCGCCACGGCGAAACCCCCCTCACCCCCCAGAAGCGCTTCTCCGGCAGCGGCGGCAGCAACCCCTCCCTCTCGGACGCGGGCCGCGAGCAGGCCCACCGAGCGGCAGAGGCACTCGCCAGGCGAGGCACGATCCAGGCGATCCTCGCCTCCCCCCTCGCCCGCACCCGCGAAACCGCCGGCATCGTCGCCGCCCGCCTCGGCCTGGGCGTCACGATCGAAGAGGGCCTGCGGGAGACGGACTTCGGCGCCTGGGAGGGCCTCACCTTCGGCGAGGTCCGCGAACGCCACCCGGACGACCTGAACGCCTGGCTCGCCGACCCCGAGGCCCACCCCACCGGCGGCGGCGAGAGCTTCGCGGAGACCGCCACCCGGATGGAGGCCACCAGGGAGAAGCTGGTCGCGGCCTACGCGGGCCGCACGGTCCTGCTGGTCACACACGTCACCCCGGTCAAGACCCTCGTCCGCCTCGCACTGGGCGCCCCGCCCGAGTCGCTGTTCCGCATGGAACTCTCCGCGGCCTCCCTGTCGGCGGTGGCGTACTACGCGGACGGCAACGCGAGCGTGCGGCTGTTCAACGACACGTCCCACCTGCGTCCCTGAGCCCCGCGGCGGCCCGCGCCAACTCCTCGATCCGGACCCAGTCCCCGGCGGCCACCGCGTCCGCCGGGACCATCCAGCTCCCGCCCACGCAGCCGACGTTGGGCAGGGACAGATACTCCGGCGCGGTCGCGGGCCCGATCCCGCCCGTCGGGCAGAAACGGGCCTGCGGCAGCGGACCGGCCAGGGACTTCAGATAGGCGGTCCCGCCCGCCGCCTGCGCGGGGAAGAACTTCATCTCCCGCACCCCGCGCTCCAGCAGTGCCACCACCTCCGAGGTGGTCGACACCCCCGGCAGGAACGGCACCCCGGACGCCCGCATCGCCGTCAGCAGCGCGTCCGTCCACCCGGGGCTGACCAGAAACCGCGCCCCGGCCGCCACGCACACGCCCACCTGCTCCGGCGCGATCACCGTCCCCGCCCCGACCACCGCGTCCGGCACCTCACCGGCGACCGCCCGGATCGCGTCCAGCGCGGCCGGCGTCCGCAGCGTCACCTCGATCGCGGGCAACCCGCCGGCCACCAGCGCACGGGCGAGCGGTACGGCGTCGGCGGCGTCCTCGACGACGACGACGGGCACGACGGGCGCGAGGTCCAGCACAGACGAGGGCATGCCGCTCATCCTGCCGACGCAATGCAGGATGCGCAAAGAGCATTGCGTATGTTGCAACGCCCGCCAGGTGCCCTCAGGAAAGGCTCAGTGGATCTCCTCCACCAGCACGTCCAGCGACCACGCCTGCCCCGCCTTCGCCGGTGCCGCGGCCTCCACGGCGTACCCGAGGTCCCGCAGCGCCTCCACCAGCTCGGCGGGCCCCTTCGGCGCGGCCCCGGCCGACAGCAGGCTCCGTACGATCCGCCCCTTCGTCGCCTTGTTGAAGTGGCTGACGACCTTCCGGGTCGGCGCGTGCAGCACCCGCACGGTCGCCGTACGCCCGGCCACCTCGCCCTTCGGCTTCCATGCGGCCGCGTACGCGGCGGACCGCAGGTCCAGGACCAGCCCGTCCGCGGCGGCCTCGGGCAGCACCGACGCCATCGGCGTCCGCCAGTGGGCGCCCAGCGCCCCGAGCCCCGGCAGCTTCACGCCCATCGAGCACCGGTAGGAGGGGATGCGGTCGTTGACGCGCACCGCGCCCCACAGCCCCGAGAACACCAGCAGCGACCGGGCGGCCCGCTTCTTCGCGGCCGCGTCGAGGGAGGCCAGGTCGAGGGCGTCGTACAGCACACCCGTGTAGATCTCCCCGGCGGGCCGCGCCCCGGCCGTGCGCAGTCCGGCGTTCTTCGCGACCTCGCCGCGCAGCCCCTCGCTCAGCCCGAGCACCTCGCGCGCCTTCTCGTTCTGCTCGGGGTCCCCGGCGCACAGCTCGACGAGCTCCCCGAGCACGGCCTCCCGCGCGTCGCTCAGCCCCGGCAGGGACAGCGACTCCAGCTTCAGCGGGGCGCCACGGCCCGAGGACGCCTTGCCTTCCGAGGGCGGCAGCAGGACAAGCACGGGTGGTACTCCTTCTCTCCGGTTCTGCGCCAGGGTACGGGGTGCTGCCCCAGCGCCTTCGACCTACGCTCGACACATGCCCCGCCGCAGGATCCGCGTGACCGGCGCCCCCGAGGCCCCCCTTCGGGCCGCCCTCGCCGTGCTCCGCGCCGAACTCGGCGTACCGGAGGCATTCCCGGCCGAGGTCCAGGCAGAGGCCGAGCGGTCGGCGCAGGCGCCCACCCTGCCGTCGTACGACGCCACGGACCTCCCCTTCTTCACCGTCGACCCGCCCGGCTCCACCGACCTCGACCAGGCGATCCACCTGTCCCGTCAGGGCACCGGGTACCGGGTCCGGTACGCCATCGCCGACGTCGCCGCCTTCGTCGTACCCGGCGGGCCGCTGGACACGGAGGCGCACAAGCGGGTGAACACCCTCTACTTCCCCGACCAGAAGGTCCCGCTCCACCCCACCGTGCTCAGCGAGGGCGCCGGGAGCCTGCTGCCCGACCGCACCCGGCCCGCCGTGCTGTGGACGCTCGACCTCGACGCGGAGGGCCGTACCGTCGCCGTCGACGTGCGCCGGGCCCTGGTGCGCAGCCGGGCGAAGCTCGACTACGCGGGTGTGCAGCGGCAGATCGACAGCGGCACGGCCGAGGAGCCGGTCGCGCTGCTCAGGGAGATCGGCCAGGCCCGGGAGCGCCTGGAGGTGGAGCGCGGCGGCATCTCGCTGGGCGTCCCCGAGCAGGAGATCACCGAGCGGGACCACACCTACGAGCTGGCCTTCCGCGCCCCGCTGCCCGCCGACGGCTGGAACGCCCAGCTCTCCCTGCTCACCGGCATGGCCGCGGCGGACCTGATGGTGGCCACCGGCGCCGGCATCCTGCGCACCCTCCCGGCCGCGCCCGACGGCGCCGTGGCCCGGCTGCGCCGTACCGCGGTCGCCCTGCACATCGACTGGCCGCACCACGTGTCGTACGCGGCGCTGATCCGCACCCTCGACCCGCACGACCCGCACCACGCGGCCTTCCTCCTGGAGTGCACGACCCTGCTGCGCGGCGCGGGCTACAGCGTCTTCTGGGACGGGAACCTGCCAGCGATCACCACCCACGCCGCCGTCGCCGCCCCCTACGCCCACTGCACCGCCCCGCTGCGCCGCCTCGTCGACCGCTACGCCACCGAACTCTGCCTCGCGGCCGCCGCCGGCCACACCCCGCCCGACTGGGTCCTCGCCGCACTCGAAGTGCTGCCCCAGCAGATGGCCGACGGCACCCGCCGCGCGGGCACGGTCGAGCGGGAGTGCGTCGACATCGTCGAGGCCGCCCTCCTCAAAGACCGGGTCGGAGACGTCTTCGACGGGTGCGTGGTGGACCTGTCGGACCACGAACCGACCGTCGGCACCGTGCAGTTGGAGTCCCCGGCCGTGATCGGCCGGATCGAGGGCGAGCACCTGCCGCTCGGCGAACGCCTGCGGGTCCGCCTCGTCCGAGCGGATCCGGGCACAGCGAAGATCCTGTTCACACCCGCGTGAGGGCCCGTACGAGGCCGTCGGGGTCCTCGGCGTGCAGGCGGATCACGCGCACCGTCCGGCGGCGACCCAGGAGGGTCGTCCGGGTGAGCGGGGCGGTGAGTTCGAGGGTGAGGGTCGTCCGGGACGCGACGGGGAGGGCGAGTTCACCCGCCGTCCGCTCGTGGGCGGTGCGCGTCTCCCGTCGTACGGCCCCGATCGCCGCGAGCGGTATGCGCAGGTCGACGTGGACGCCGTACCGCACCCGCAGGGCGTCCGGGGTGAGCACGTGCGGGCGGACCACGCAGGCCGCGTGCAGACCGACGACGAACAGCAGGGTGTAGAGGTCCAGCAGGAGCACGACCCGGTGCGCGGTGGGCCAGTTGCGCAGCAGCACGGACATCGTGAGCGACTCGACCACGCACACGAAGCCCAGCCCGAACAGCGTCGTGCCCTGCCCGCGCGCGTACCCGAACGCCCGCCCGCCGGCCGTGCCGTGGGTGCGCCGGGCCAGCCAGAGGACGAGGCTCGCGAACAGCCGCGCCTCGTGCCGGACCAGGCCGTGGACGACTCTCATGGCCGTTCCCCGGTGAGGATCCGCAGGAGGCGGCGGATCACCTCGGCCTGGGCGGGCGCGAAGTCGGCGTACAGAGCGCGCAGGAAGGCGTTGTCGCGGTCGAAGTCCGTCGCGGGCAGAAACTCCGTCGGGACCAGGCCGGCCAGAGTCCGCGCAGCCTGCTCCACGCGCGGGTCGTCCGGTGCGGCGTCCGCGAGCGCGTCGAGCAGCGCGTACGCCTCCTGTGCCCGCGCCAGGGCGTCCGGGCCGTCCAGGGTGCCGCGCAGTGCGGACAGCAGCCGCTCCCGGTCCGCGGGGGCCGCGCCGGTGTCGATCAGGGCGAGGATCTCGCGGTCCTTGGCGGCCATGGGGGAGTCGCTGCCGGGCAGACCGGCGAGCAGACCGGCCAGCTCGGGGGAGAACGGTCCGTCGGCGGGCAGCTCCTCGGCCTCCAACAGCGCCCGCAGTCGCTGCCGCCGCTCCCGGATCTCCGCCTCCTGCCGGGCCAGGTCCTCGTCCAGCTCGGTGAGCACCTCGACCAGGTCCTTGCCTGCGTCGTCGGCGAGCACGTCCCGTACCTCGGTCAGGCCCATCCCCAGCTCGGTCAGCCGCCGGATCCGGGCGAGGACGACGGCGTGCCGGAGGGCGTAGTGCCGGTATCCGTTGGACAGGCGCTCGGGTTCGGGCAGTACGCCCAGGTGGTGGTAGTGCCGCACCGCGCGCGTGGTGACGCCGACGACGGCGGCGAGTTCTCCGATCCGCATGGGTCCAGTACAGAGGTTGACGTCGCGGGAGGGTCAAGCGGTGCCGGCGGGGGTGCCGAGCCAGCGTTCCAGGACCTCGGGCAGGTCCTTGCCGTCAGCCCCGTCAGCCCCGTCAGCCCCGTCAGCCCCGTCAGACCGGCCGTCCGCCGCCCACGCCACGAACCCGTCCGGCCGGACGAACAGCGCGGCCAGGCCCGGTCGGGCGGGGCAGGCGAGGGTCAGGACGTCCAGCCGGTCGCCGAATCCCTCGGCGCGGGCGCGCAGCTCGGGGTCGTCCCTGAGGTCGAGCAGCAGGGCCCGGCCGGTGTGCAGACGGTCGCCGAGCCGGGTGCCATCGGCGAGCTCGAGGTCAGGGGCGCTGTGACCGGTCAGCGGATGGTCGCCGGGGAGGTCGTACCGCTGCCATACCCCGGAGATCTGCGTGACCAGGTAGGTGGTGCCGGTGGTGGTCAGGGCCATGTCCGTCACCACCTTGCGCAGGGCCCGGGCATGCCGGTCGGGGCGCATCAGCGCGATCTGGGCGCGGGTCCAGTCGAGCACCCAGGCGCCGAGCGGGTGCCGTTCGGCGGTGTAGGTGTCCAACAGGGCCTCGGGCGCCCGGCCGCGTACCACGGCGGCGAGCTTCCAGCCGAGGTTCATCGCGTCCCCGATACCGAGGTTGAGTCCCTGCCCGCCGAACGGCGAGTGCACATGGGCAGCGTCGCCCGCGAGCAGCACCCGGCCCTTGCGGTAGCCGGTGACCTGGCGGGCGTTGTCGGTGAACCGGGTCGCCGTGACCACCTTCGTGATGCTCACCTCCGGCACGCCCGACACCCGGCGCAGGCTGGCCTGCAGTTCCTCGGCGGTGACGGGCGCCGACCGGTCGGCCGGGGGCCCGTCGAACTCCACGCTGAGGATGCGACCCGGGAAGGGACCGTGGACGTACGTCCCCACGTCGGTCGTGTTCCAGCCCGCGCCCAGCCGCTCGGTGCCGGCCATCTCCACCACTGCCTGGTAGCCGGTGATCTCCGGGTCCGTACCCGGGAAGTCGAACCCGGCGAGCTTGCGGACGGTGCTACGACCGCCGTCGCACCCCACGAGCCAGCCGGCCCGGATCTCCTCGGGACCACTCTCGCGATCACGGATGTGCACGGTCACCCCGTCCCCGTCCCCGTTCCCGTCCGCGTCCGCCGCGAAGCCGGTCAGCTCCACGCCCCGGCGCACCTCGACGCCGAGCTGCGCGGCCCGCCGGGCCAGGATCCGCTCCAGCTCGGCCTGCGGCACACCCAGACCGGCCTCGGCGGCCGGGCCGACCTCGGCCCAGATGGGGTCGGACCCGTCGAACAACTCGGGATCCATCATGATCCCGGCGAAGTGCCCGGCGAACTTGGGAGGCATGCGGGGCCGGTCGCCTTCGCCGCCTTCCTTGCGGAAGGCACGCATCCGTTCCAGCGCCGCCTCCCACACCGCCGCCATCTCCGGCAGCAGGCCCCGCCGGTAGAACGCCACCGCGCTGGGAATGTTGACCGCGCCCGCCTTGATCGTCTCGTCGACCTCGGTCAGCCGCTCCACGACCAGCACCCGGGCCCCGCCGAGCCCCAGCTCACAGGCGAGGAAGAGTCCCACGGGCCCGGCGCCGGCCACCACCACGTCGTAATCCGCCGTCATGTTCTCGTTCGTCGTCATGGCTTTACTGTAGTCACTAAAAATTTCGAGCGGCTATAGTTTTCTCCATGAACAAGGGCCGGGGTCCAGAACCTTCTCTGAGGGAGCGCAAGAAGCGGGAGACGCGGCAGCGGATCTCGGACATCGCCACGCTGCTCTTCGCGCGGCGCGGCTTCGATGCGGTGACGGTCGCCGAGGTGGCTCGCGAGGCGGGCGTCTCCACCATGACCGTCTTCAACTACTTCCCGCGCAAGGAGGACCTGTTCCTCGACCGCATCCCCGAGGCCGCCGAACTGTTCGCCGCGGCCGTACGCGACCGCGCCCCCGGCGAGCCCCCGCTGGCCGCCCTGCACCGCCTCGCGCTCCAACTCCTCGACGAGCGACATCCGTTGAGCGGCATGGCGGAGAGGTTCGTGCACTTCTGGCGGATCGTCATCGACTCGTCGGCCTTGCGTGCCCGCGCCCGCGAAGGGGTCGAGGAGGTCGAGTCCGCGCTGGCCGCGGCCCTGGCCGAAGCGGAAGTGGCCGACCCGTACCTGCTGGCCGCCCTGACGGTCGCCGCGTACCGCACGGTGTACGTCACCTCGGCGCGCCGGCTGATGGCCGGGGATCCGGTGGAGGAGGTCGCGGAGGATCATCGCGCCCGACTGGAGGCCGCGTTCGCCGCGCTGGAGCGGACGACCTCATAGCCGCCTCCTCCGGCGGCCACTCTCTTGACGGCTAACACCGTTAGCCGTACCGTCGTGCGTACCGTCCTGGCTAACGGTGTTAGCCAGGACGGCCCCGACGCCGTACGACCCCGGAGGCAGCCATGTCCGCCACGACTACGAGCGCCACCTCGCCCCTCACCGTCCTGCGCCGCACGGCCTGGCTCGCGGGAGCCCTGTTCTGGTCCGCGTTCGCGGTGCTGGAAGCCGTGAACCACGGCTGGATCGCCGGCACCCTCGCGCTCGTCTTCCTCGTCCTGCCGGACCTCACCTTCCTGGTCGCCCTGGACGAGGCGCCACGCATGGCGAAGGGCCAACTGGCGCCGCGCGCGGTGCCGTACTACAACGCGATGCACCGAGCCCCGGTCCCGCTGGCGCTGATGGTGGCCTACGCCTTCGGCCCCTTCACCTGGGCCCCCGCCTTCGCGGCGCTGTGCGGCTGGCTGGCCCACGTCTCGTACGATCGCGCCTTCGGATACGGACTGCGGACGAAGGAGGGCTTCCAGCGTGGCTGAGCGTCTGACGCCGAGGGCACGAGAGATCGCGACGGCGGCGCGAGCCCTCCTGGAGGAGTCAGGGGCCGCCGCCCTCACCATGCGCAGCCTGGCCGACCGCCTCGGCATCAAGGCCCCGTCCCTCTACAAGCACTTCCCCGACAAGCACGCCGTGGAGGTCGAGCTGACGGCACAGCTGCTGACGGAATCGGCCGAGGCCCTGGAGGCCACGGAGGCTCAGGCTCCCGGCTCCCTGGAAGCGCTGGCCGAGGCCTACCGCGCCTACGCCCTCGCCCACCCGCACCTGTACTGCCTGGCCACGGAACAGCCCCTCCCGCGCACCGAACTCCCCGAAGGCCTCGAAGACCGGGCCGCCCTGCCGCTGCTGCGGGCCTGCGCCGGCGACCTGGACCTGGCCCGCGCCGTCTGGGCCTTCGCCCACGGCATGGTGATCCTGGAGATCCACGGCCGGTTTCCGGCCGACGCCGACCTGGACGCGGCATGGAAGCGGGGCCTGAAGGCGTTGCACCCTTAGCAGGGAGTACGGCAGGGGAGTGTGCGATGGCGGAACAGGCGCTGTGGACGAGAGCGCGACTGGGCCGTTGCGGCCCCCCGCTCGACCTCCTGACCGCAAACTTCCACCGGCACACCTACGCCCCACACGCCCACGACGAGTACACGATCGGCGTCTGCGTGGGCGGCTCCGAGGTGATCGACTACCGCGGCGGCCACATCCGCACCGGCCCCGGCACGATCGTCGTCCTCGAACCCGGCGAGATGCACACGGGCGGCCCCGGCACCCCTACCGACGGCTACGCCTACCGAGCCCTGTACGCAGAGCCGTCCCTACTGGCGGACGGCACACTGGGCACCCTCCCGCACTTCCGCGAACCACTCCTCGAGGACCCCGAACTGGCCACGGCCCTGCGCGTGACCCACACGGAACTCAGCACGTGCCCCGACCCCTTGGAAGTCGAATCGCGCCTCCCCTGGCTCCTGACTGCCCTGTCCCACCGCCACTCCACGGCAAGACCGGTCTCGCACCACATCCCAGGCGCGGCCACCCTGGCCCTGACGGTCCGCGACCGCCTGGCAGACGAACTGACGGCTCCACCGTCCCTGTCCCTCCTCGCGGCCGACCTCGGCCTCTCCCGCTATCAGCTCCTACGGGCCTTCCGTACGACGATGGGGGTGCCGCCGTACGCGTGGCTGGCCCAGTACCGGGTGACGCGGGCGCGCACCCTGCTGGAGGCCGGACTGCGCCCGGCCGAAGTGGCGGGCCTGGTGGGCTTCGCCGACCAGGCGCACCTGACCCGCTGGTTCCGCCGGGTGCTGGGGGTGACCCCGGCGGCGTACCGCAACAGCGTTCAAGACACCTGACGAGGGGGCGACCGAAACTCGACCCCATGACTGCACGCGGTTGGTTCCTGTTCTCCCTGATGGGAGTGGTCTGGGGCATCCCCTATCTGATGATCAAGGTGGCGGTGGACGACCTGTCCCCTGCCATGGTGGTGTTCACGCGCTGTGCCCTGGGGGCGGCCCTCCTGCTTCCCTTCGCGATCAGGGGCGGAGGCCTCACCCGGACCATCCGAACCCACTGGCGTCCCATGCTGGCCTTCGCGTGCATCGAGATCATCGGCCCGTGGTTCACCCTCACCGATGCCGAACGGCACCTGTCCAGCTCCACGGCGGGCCTGCTGATAGCGGGCGTACCGATAGTCGGAGTGTTGCTGGCCCGCTTCTTCGCCCTTGGTGACTCGGAGAGGCTGGGCACCAGGAGGGCGACCGGCCTGGCGCTGGGCCTTGCGGGGGTCGGCGTCCTGACCGTCCCACACCTCACCGGAGGCGACACCCGCTCCATGGCCGAGGTCTTCCTGACCGTCGTGGGCTATGCGACGGCCCCCTTGATCGCGGCACGCCACCTGAAGGACGTCCCGTCGCTCCACCTGACGGCCCCCTGCCTGGCACTGGCGGCGCTGGTCTATGCCCCCGCGGCGGCGGCGACCTGGCCGACCGAGATGCCGTCCTCCTCGGTGCTGGCGGCCCTCGCCGGCCTGGGCGTCATCTGCACGGCGCTGGCCTTCGTGGCGTTCCTGGAACTGATCAAGGAGGTCGGCCCGACGCGCTCGACGGTGATCACGTACGTCAACCCGGCGGTGGCGGTAGCGGCAGGCGCCCTCTTCCTGAACGAACCGCTGACGGCGGGCATCCTGGCCGCCTTCGCCCTGATCCTGGCGGGCTCGGTACTGGCCACTGCGACCGCCGGCCCCCGCCGCCCCACACGCCCGGTACCATGGTCGACACGGCAGACGAGCCGGGCGGACGGCCGCGTGGAGTCCCCCTAGGGGGCTTCCCGAGGAACGTCCGGGCTCCACAGGGCAGGGTGGTGGCTAACGGCCACCTGGGGTGACCCACGGGACAGTGCCACAGAAAGCAAACCGCCGTGAGCTCCGGCTCACGGTAAGGGTGAAACGGTGGTGTAAGAGACCACCAGTGCCCAGGGTGACCTGGGCAGCTAGGTAAACCCCACCCGGAGCAAGGTCAAAAGGAGCCGCTGTAAAAGGCGACTCTGCGCGGACGTTCGAGGGCTGCCCGCCCGAGCCCGCGGGTAGACCGCACGAGGCCGACGGCAACGTCGGTCCTAGATGGATGGCCGTCGCCGAGGGGCCCGCGAGGACCCTTCGGAACAGAACCCGGCGTACAGCCCGACTCGTCTGCCGCCACCTGCGGCTTTGCCTGGGAAAGGGCTTCTGACCTGCGTCGGAGGCCCTTTCCAGTCTTTCGGGGCTTGCCGCGTTAGGCGGCGGAAAGCCCCTCGGACAGCGCTGAAAGTCCCTGAAAAGTCCCTGGCGCGTAGGCGAGGTGGACGCCATGGCCATGGGCAGATCATAGTTCCGTCGGCCTCAGCAGGCGGCTCTGCGACCGTCCCGTGAGGTGGGGCCTGATGTCGTGGCAGCCGGCCACGAGAGCGCGATCGCGCGTTGATCCCCTCCGCCCCGGCCGTGGCGGCCGGGAATGTGGGCGGCAGAACGTGCGAAGCCGGGTCGGCACCCAAGGGCACGCCTTGGTTGGTGGCGATGGCCATCGCATCGCTCTGAAACGGTCTCCCTCCCTCAAGTGCCTCGAGCGCTCGCAATGCGGTCCTACAACGGCTGACACAATGAGCGAAGTTGCCGGTGGGTGATGAGGCAGCAGGCGAGTTTGAGGAACGCCTCGTGAATGTCGGGCCGCCGTTCCCAGCGGATCCGGAGGCGTCGGAAGCCGTGCAGCCAGGCAAAGGCCCGTTCGACCACCCACCGGTAAGTGCCCAGGCCAGTGCCGTGCCGGGTTCCGCGTCTGGCGATGGCCGGCACGATGCCGCGAGCGCGGACCTGGTCGCGGTGGATGTCGTGGTCGTAGCCCCGGTCGGCGAACAGCGAGTCGGGCTTACGGCGGGGACGGCCGATGCGGCCGCGGACCGGCGGGCCGGCCGACTCGTTGACGAGGAACGGCGCGACGCCCGGGTTCGGCAGATCCTTGCCGGGTGCGTGCGTCCAGCCACGGCCCGCGATCGCGCCTTGCTGGAGGCGTTCCGAGCCGCTCACCGTCGTCCGGCGCGACGGACGACCGGATCCGCGCCCTGCTCACCTCGCACGACCGGCGGGACCCTCGCGGTCGTCCGCGTCATGAGGCCCGTACCCCATTGCACGCCGGCGACCACCGCCCAGCCGCATCGACCAGCCCGAAGGTCCTTCGGGGCACGCGGGTTCAGAGCGCGGCCGGGCTTCCGAACACGACACCGGTGAGGGTCTGGTTGACGTGACCGAGCCAACTCTCGCCGTAGGTGTGGAACCCTGCCGATGGGACGCCGCCCAAGGCCGTGACGAAGGCCGCGGAGAGGTTCTTGGCGTCCATTTCCAGTCGGCGCAGGCAGCAGTTGAAGAGAACCGCGCCGCCGGACCGCCCTCCGAGTTCGGCACGGGCTCGGCGCAGGGCGGCGGCGGTCTCCGCGATGAGGTCACCGGCCCGCATGACCTCGACCTCCATCCCCGGCATGATCTCGGCGAAGAACCGGAGGCCACCGTCCGGCGTGACCGCCTGGGGGCTGCGGATCCACGGCTGGCTGTCGATCATCAGGCCGACCGGATACTCCGTCCAGGCGGCGTCGAGCGCGTCGACGCTCAGGCCCAGGGCATCCGCGTACGCCTCCGCGGCCGGCCGCCCGTCGATCTCGAGGACGGTCCGGGACTCGCTGTGCGCGCGTGTGATCCGCAGTAGCCTGCCGGTCGGGGCGAAGGAACATGACTTGACCACCCGGAACGGGACAGCGGTCCGGCACACCATGAGCGCCGCCCCGTGGTAGCTCACCTCGCGGCCCACGGCGGTCCAGGTGCCCTGGAAGGCGAAGTCGTCCCCGGCGGAACCGCCGACGAAGTCCAGCAGCGGTGCCGCGTTCCCCAGCATCTCGTTGACCTGCTCCTCGGATCCGTGCAGGCCGTCGATCAGCACGAAACCCAGGTGGTGGGCCGGGTCGAGGTGGCGGAGCTGAACCTGGAGGGCTTCCTCGAGCGACCGGACGGCGACCGCGGTGCCGTCGCCCGCGTCGCCGTCCAACTCGCCGAGCACCGCCACCGCTTGGGTGATCAGACCGTCCGGAAGCACCACGGCCGAGATGCCGCCGGTCCCGTTGTGCAGGTCGGTGAACTCCCCGGCGGTGGAACAGCCGATGACCACCGCCTCGGGAAAGTGCGAGCTGATGACGGGTGCGACATCGGCGGGGTCGTACACGCTGGAGGCGAAGTACATCACCGCGACCGCCCGGCGTCCCGACAGATCGCGGCCGAGCTGTGCCAGCAGCCGGTCGACCGCCTGCGGAGCCGGTCCGGTGACATGGGCGCGTACGACGCCGGCGCCGGGTACGGCGGGGGTGGAGAACGTCATCTGTCCGCCTTGTTCAGAAGTCGCCGAAAACGCTGCCGAAGGCCCGCCGTGGCGACGGGCTCGCCGCCGGCCTGCCGCGAGCCGCTGTCCTCCGGGTCCGGTGGGTGGATGAGCAGGTCGTGCGGCGAGGGCGACAACGAGAAGCCCAGCACCAGCAGGATGCTCAGGACTCTGGAGACCACCGCCGCGTCGGCCTGCTGGTCCGGGCGGGGGGAGCGCAGGTCGACGCCGGTGCGCAGGGCGACCCGGGTGCAGATCGCCGCGAGCCCACGGTCGTCGTAGGGGAAGTGTCGGGAGCGCAGTACGGCGAGGATCCCATTGAGTGTCTGCTCCCGCGGCCGGTCGCTCGCGGTGCCGACGTGGGCCGGAGCGGAGCCGTCGTCCCGCGGTGTACCGCGACGCGGCTGCCGCTGGCCGTGATCCGGCCGCGGCTGGGCGTGATCCGTTCCCAGCCGGACGGCATCCGCGCCCAGCCGGAGGTTCCCGCTGAGCCATGTGTAGAACGCTATCCAGTCGGAACTGAGCCGGGAGCCCCACTCGCTCCTGTGTATCTGGCGCACCGTGTCGAGGAGGGCCGCGCCGAACGACCAGTGCCAGCCGTCGAAGAATCCCTGCTGCTGGATCCCCCCGCCGACCTGGCGCAGGGTCGCCTCGACGGCCTCCGGTGCGTCCTGGGTCAGTGCGGCCCACAGCACCGACTGGGCCAGCCTGTTGCACAGCGGCCGTCCCGCCCGCGGCGGCAACTCCCGCACCTGGGGCACGAGAACGACCATGCTCTCGTAGAAGCTGTCCATGAACCGGCCCTGGTTGCGGGAGAGCAACTGACAGGAGAACTGGACGCTTCGGAGGCTCTCGGCCGGAGGTCTGGCGCCCGTGTACGCCAGACGCCCCGTGCCGGTACCCGCTTGACCGAACACCATGGCGACTCTCCTCGGAGCATGGTGAGCGCACGTCGTCCGGGTCGAGCGGACGCGGCGCGTGCACATCGATTGCCTGTCCGGTGTCCGGCCGGAGCGGAGACCGCCGGCCGGCATCCTCACGGATTACCTCGGCGGAGGCCTGGACCCCCTCGAACGGAGCATGTGACCGCGAGAAACCCGCCGGAGACGATGAGGACGGTGACCACGACCCGGCGGCGTGCCCTCCCGCGTCTCGTCGCGACACGATGGACGTCCGATGCTGGCGCGCCCGAGCGCCCGCACCGGGAACGTCCCCCACTGTCCGGCCCCGCGTCCCGCGAGGCCGGTTGCCTCCCGTGAAGGACGAGGTGATCACGGTGCGCGGCGAGGGTGCCGGGCCGGCTCTCCCGACAGTCCGCTGAGCGCCCGCCCGGCGATCTCGTCGATCGGTCCGACGGCCTGAACGGTCAGCAGGATGTCCGCGTAGTGGTCGAGCAGAGGGGCGGTCTGGCGTTCGTAGACCCGCTGCCGATGGCGGACGACATCCTCGGTGTCATCCGGCCGGCCGCGGTTCAGCAGCCGCTTCACCACGACGTCCTCGGGAGCGGTGAACTCCACCACGGCGTCCAGTCGGGCTCCGGTGGAATCCAGTGTCGCGGCGAGTTCCCGCGCCTGTGCCAGGGTGCGCGGGAAACCGTCGAGAAGGAAGCCGCGCCGGGTGTCGGACTGTTCCAGCCGCTGGCGGACCATGCCGCCGGTGACGTGATCGGGTACGAGTTCGCCGGTGTCGAGATACCGCTTGGCATCCTGCCCGAGTGGCGTCCGGCGGGTTACGTGCTCGCGGAACAGGTCCCCGGTGGAGATGTGCGGTATGCCGAGTCTCTCGCTGAGTATGGCTGCTTGGGTGCCCTTGCCCGCTCCGGGAGGGCCGATGAGGACGATTCGCATCAGCGCGTGCGTGCCTTCCAGTGGTCGTTCCTGGTCTTCGTTCCTGGTCTTCGCCGTTGTCGGCGTGCTCCGGACAGGCGGCCCGTGACGGGCGGAGAGGTCCCTCGGCCGGGACCGGTACCGGCCCGGGTGCCCGGTGCGCGCGGCGGGCCGGGGAGGCCGCACAGCGCCTCGGCGTTCGCCCTGCGGTACGCGTCCGCGCCGACCGACGGACCGGTGACGACGGTGTGGACGCCGGTGCGGGGCGTCGGTTCGGCCGCCGGCCACCCGGCGAGCCCGGGCAGTCCTGCCAGGGCGGTGTCCTGCGACCGCTCCCGGACCGCATCCGTGACCACGTCGACGACCGGTCCGCCGTGCGCGGCCATCCGGCGCCGGCCGGCTCGCCGCACGCAGGCCGGCGGCATCCCCGGGTCCCTGGGCCGAACCTCGCACAGGGCGAGGTGATCGAGGCGCCCGAAACGGTCGACGACCGTGTCGACGACCCGGTCGGGGTCGTCGGGGCCGCTCGCTCCGGCGAGGCGCACGACCCGGCCGGGCGACAGGCCGCCGCCGCTCATGCCGGGCCCGCCTTGTCCTGCTGCCCGCCGCTGAGACCGGCGTTGATCAGGTCCATCACGGAGGCGTCGGCGAGCGTCGTGACGTCTCCGACCTCCCGGTGCTCGGCGACGTCGCGCAGCAGCCTGCGCATGATCTTCCCGGACCGGGTCTTGGGCAGTTCGGGGACCACCGTGATCCGGCGGGGCTTGGCGATCGGGCCGATCTCCTGCGCGACATGCTCGCGCAGCGCCGCCGTGAGGTCCGGGTCGGCGCCCGCGCGCAGGATGACGAAGGCGACGATGGCCTGCCCGGTCGTCGCGTCCGACGCGCCCACCACCGCGGCCTCGGCCACCGCGGGGTGCGAGACGAGCGCCGACTCGACCTCCGCGGTGGAGATCCGGTGCCCGGAGACGTTCATGACGTCGTCCACGCGGCCCAGCAGCCAGATGTCGCCGTCCTCGTCGTAGCGCGCGCCGTCCCCGGCGAAGTAGTAGCCCTGGTCGGCGAAACGGGACCAGTACGTCGCCCGGTACCGCTCCTCGTCGCCCCAGATCCCGCGCAGCATGGACGGCCAGGGCTGGTCGAGGACCAGATAGCCGCTCTCGCCGTTGCCGACCTGACGGCCCTGGTCGTCGACCACCTTGGCGGACAGGCCCGGCAGCGGCGCCTGGGCCGAGCCGGGCTTCGCGCCGGTCCCGCCCCCAGCCCTGGAGGGCTGGGAGGTGCCCCCGGGCAGCGGTGAGATCATGACGGCGCCGGTCTCGGTCTGCCACCAGGTGTCCACGATCGGCGCCCTGCCGGCCCCGATGTGCGTGCGGTACCAGCGCCACGCCTCGGGGTTGATGGGTTCGCCGACGCTGCCGAGCACGCGGATCGAGGAGAGGTCGTAGCGGGCGGGGATCTGCTCGCCCCACTTCATGAAGGTGCGGATGAGGGTGGGGGCGGTGTAGTAGACCGTGACGCCGTACTTCTCGATGATCTCGAAGTGCCGCCCCTCGTGCGGGGTGTTGGGCGTGCCCTCGTACATGACCGAGGTCGCCCGGTTGGCGAGCGGCCCGTACACGATGTAGGAGTGCCCGGTGATCCAGCCGATGTCGGCGGTGCACCAGTAGACGTCGGTCTCGGGGTCGAGGTCGAAGACGGCGCGGTGGGTGTAGGCGGCCTGGGTCAGGTAGCCGCCGGAGGTGTGCAGGATGCCCTTCGGGCTGCCCGTCGTCCCGGAGGTGTAGAGGATGAACAGCGGGTGCTCGGCGTCGAAGGGTTCCGGGGTGTGCTCGTCGGACTGGGCGTCGACCAGGTCGTGCCACCACAGGTCGCGGCCCTCGGTCCACGGCACGCCGGTGCCGGTGCGCCGGACCACCAGGACGTGCTCGATGCTCCGGGTGTTCCTGGTCGCCTCGTCGGTGTTCGCCTTCATGGGCTCGGCGCTGCCCCGGCGGTACTGGCCGTCCGCGGTGATCAGCAGCTTGGCCCGGGCGTCGTCGATGCGCGACTGCAGGGCGGCCGGGGAGAACCCGCCGAACACGACGCTGTGCGGCAGGCCGAGACGGGCGCAGGCCAGCATGGCGAAGACCGCCTCGGGGATCATCGGCAGCTGGATGGCGACCCGGTCGCCCGGCGTCAGACCGAGGGAGAGCAGGGCGTTCGCCGTGCGGCAGACCTCGCGCCTCAGCTGCGCGTAGGTGATCGTGCGGGTGTCACCCGGCTCGCCCTCCCAGTGGAAGGCGACCTGGTCGCCGTGCCCTGCCTCGACGTGCCGGTCGACGCAGTTGTACGCCACGTTCAGCTTCCCGCCGGTGAACCAGCGGGCGAAGGGCGCGTCCGTCCAGTCCAGCACCTGCTCCCAGCCGGTGTCCCAGTGGAGCTGCCCGGCCTGCCGCGCCCAGAAGGCGAGGCGGTCGTCCGCGGCCCGCTCCGGCGGTCCGGACACGGCGGCGCCCCGGGGGGTGAGCGGGTTCTCTGGAAGGGCGGGGTGGGCAGAGCTCGGAGACATACCAGATCCTCCAGTGGGGTGCGGGTGCTGACGGCACGGGTGCCGGTCCGAGGGCGCGGTCGGCCGTCGCCAGGTGGACACGGTGGCCGGTGAGGGTTGGCGGGAGGTTGGCGGCGGGTCGGGGGCCGCGGCTACGGCCGCCCTCCGGCGGTCCAACGGCTCACCAGGCGCAGGGCGAGGCGCGGCCGCAGCGGTGCGGTGGTCCCGCGCCGTAGTGCGCCCTGCCAGACGCCCCAGCCGTAGGCGAGGTCGTCCAGGCGACGGATCGCCAAGTGCGGGAGGGGGCCGAGCGAGGTGCCGGAGCGGCGGTGGTCCACCAGCCCCTCGACGACGGCCGCGGCGATCAGCACGTACCGCGCGCGCCGGCTCGCCACGGCGGCGGCCGTCGCGAGGGGCCAGTGGTGCCGGGTGGCGCAGCGCAGCAGCTGCTCGGCGGTGCCGCGCAGCGCGGCGAGCGACAGCAGTGCCCCCGCGCGGGACGGGTGGTCGGCGTCGGGCATACGCCGTGCCACCCGGACGGCGGTCACCGCGGTCAGGGCCGCTGCCGCGGCCGCCGGCCCCGGCCTGCCGCGCAGCAGCAGGGCGCAGGCGGCCAGCGACCAGGGGGCGGCGTACAGCGGCGGCACCTGCCCGGGGTGGCGCAGCGCCAGGTCGGCGGCGCCGGTACCGTACGCGGCTCGCTGGGCGAGCCAGCCGCGCAGGTCGGTGCGGTGCCGGTGGCCCACGCGCGCGGTGGGCACGTACCGCAGCCGCCAGCCCGCCTCGTGCAGCCGCATGCACAGGTCGACGTCCTCCCCGACGCGCATGCTGTCGTCGAAGCCGGCGCCGACGGCGTCGCGGCGGACCACGATGGTCGCACTGGGGACGTAGGACAGCGCGGACACCGGCACGACCGGCCCTTCCCCGGCTCCCATGTCCAGCGGCGAGCGCTTCTCCTCGTACCGGTCCAGGAGCCCGGCTTCGGCGACGGGCAGCGCGACCACGCGGGGAGCGGCGAGCGCCACCGCGGGGTCGGCGAACTGCGCCAGCAGGGCGGCGAGCCACCCGGGTTCGGGCACCACGTCGGAGTCGCAGAACGCCACGTACGGGGTACCGACGTGCCGCAGGCCGGTGTTGCGGGCCGCCGCCGGGCCGAGGTTGCGTGGGTGGGTCAGCAGTTCGGCGCCGTGCGCGCTGGCCACCCGGGCCAGGGCCGCGGGGTCGGCGGAGCCGTCGTCCACGACCAGGACCGGCAGGTGGGAGGTCGGCGGGTCGGCGCGCAGGGCTGCGAGCAGCCGGTCCAGCTGGTCGGCGCGGTCCTTGACGGGGATGACCACGGTTGTGTCGCTCACCGGCACCGGTGCGGGGCGCGGATGGGCGATCCCGGCGTCGAGCAGCCGTCGTGCGAGCGCGCCGCTCGCCGGGCCCGTGACCGTGAGCCGGCCCCCGTCCAGGAGGCGCGCCGCAGGGGCGGTCAGCCGGAGCAGGCGAAGCGGCGATCCGCCGAGCAGCAGCCGCCCGTCCTCGGACCGGTGCGTGCCCGCGGCGAGTTCGACGGTGAGGCCGGCCGGCAGGGCGGTGTCCGCCGGAGAGGGCAGCGGCGTGCTCGTCGGGGGTGCCGGGGTGCGGTGTGCGAGTGCCGTCATGCCGTGAACCCTCCGTCCGCGTGCAGTACGGAGCCGGTGAGAGCGAAGGACTCGGAGGAGCAGGCCCAGGCCACCACCGCGGCCACCTCCTCGGGTTCCAGCGGGCGCCCGGTGAGCTGCTGTGCGGCGAGCTGGGCGGCGTCGGGCAGGTGGTACAGGTCCGCCGTGGCCCGCAGCATGTCCGTGCGGGTCGAGCCCGGCGAGACGGCGACGGCGTGCACGCCGGTGTCGCGCAGGTCGCAGGCGAGGCCGCGGACCAGGCCGACGACGGCGTGCTTGGCCGCGCAGTAGGCGCCCAGGCGCCACAGGCCGCGGTGCGCGGCGGCCGAGGCGAGGGCGACGAAGCGGCCGTGCCGCGGGTGCGGCCTGCGCAGCAGGGCGGGCACGGCGGCGCGCGCGAGGTTGGCCACGCCCATGACGTCCACGTCGAGCAGGGTCCGCCACTGGGCGTCGGTCTGTTCCCACACCGGGTCCCCGCCCAGCATCACCGCGGCGGCGGCCACGGCGGCGTCGAGGCCGCCGAACTCGGTCTCGGCCAGAACCACCGCGCGGTGCAGCGCGGCGGCGTCGCGTACGTCGGCGCGGACCGTACGGATCAGGGGGAATTCCTGTGCCAGGAGGTCCAGCAGGCCGGGCTCGGCCAGCGGATAGGGCACGTCGGGGTCGTCCGCGCAGCGGTCCACCGCCACCACGGCCCAGCCGTCCCGGGCCAGTCGCCGTACCGTGGCGGCCCCGATGCCCCGGGCGGCACCGGTGACGACGGCCACCCGCCGGCCGGTCATCGCCCGTCCCCGCCGGAGGTGGTGACCGGCTGCCTCTCGGGCCGGCCGAGGCGGGCCCGCGCGCCCACCCGCCATCCCCGGACGTCCTCGGCGAGGCGGTCCGCCATCCGCTCCAGGAGCCGCTCACCGTCGCCCGCGCAGGCCCCGGCGGGGTCACCGAGGACACCGGACGGGCTCACCCCGCGCACCGATTCGGCGACCAGCCGGTCCATCAGCACGTGAACGGGTTCGGTCGGTCCGGCGACGGCCCGCTCGGCGCGGACGGCCGCGTGCCGCAGCCGCAGCATCATCGAGGTCTCGGCGCGCCCGGCGTGGGCGTCGGAGCCCGGCGGCAGGCAGGGCCACCAGGCGACGTCGCGGCCCTCGCCGCGCAGACCGGTGACCGCCTCGGCCAGGCTGGCGAGGTTGCCGCCGTGCCCGTTGACCACCAGCAGGCGGGACGCCCAGCGCAGCATCGAACGGCCGGTCTCCGTGACCAGCAGGCGCAGCGCGTCGTGGCCGATGGACACGGTGCCGGGGAACCCCTCGTGCTCGCCGCTGGCCCCGTACGGCTGAGCGGGCGCGACCAGCACGTCCGCCTCGCCGCGCAGCCGGGCGGCGGCACGTTCGGCGACCGCGGAGGCCACCGCCGTGTCGGTGTCCAGTGGCAGGTGCGGGCCGTGCTGTTCGCAGGAGCCGAGCGGCAGCAGCACCAAGGGGCGGCGGTCCGCCACGTCGGGCCAGCTCAGGTCCGCGAGCGAACTCTGGGCGTCGGGCATGTCAGACCGCCCCCGGTGCCCGGGTGAAGCCCGGCGGGACCAGCACGTCGTCGGGCGTGAGCTCGTGGACCGACGAACGCCCGAGCCCCAGCAGGGCGGAGTCGATGCCGCGGCGCAGGATGTCGAGCACGTTCTCCACGCCGGTCTGACCGCCCGCCGCCAGGCCCCACAGGTAGGCGCGGCCGATCATCACGGCCCTGGCGCCGAGTGCGAGGGCCTTGACCACGTCGCTGCCGCGGCGGACTCCGCCGTCGAGGAGCACCTCGACCTGGTCACCCACCGCGTCCGCGATGACGGGCAGGACGCGGATCGGGGCGGGGGTCGCGTCGAGGTTGTTGCCGCCGTGGTTGGACACCGAGATCGCGGTGACGCCCGCGTCGACCGCGCGGAGCGCGTCGTCCACCCGGCAGATGCCCTTGAGCATGAACGGTCCGTCCCACTGCTCGCGCAGCCAGCGCACGTCGTCCCAGGAGGGCGGAGGAGTCGTCATCCACTCGCCGTAGGCGCCGAAGAACGTGGGCGCCTCCTGCCCCGGCTCGGCGATGTTGGGTGCCTTGAGGTCCGGAAGGCTGCGGGACTTCACGAAGTCCCAGAGCCAGCCGGGGCGGGCCAGCGCCTCGGGGGCGAACCGCGTCATGGCCCTGAGGTCCAGCCGCTCGGGAATCTCGGGGCTGCCCCAGTCCCGGCCGTACGAGAAGGACCAGTCGAGGGTGACGATGATGCCCTTGGCGCCCGCCTCACGGGCGTCCTGGAGGCGCCGGGCCATCGCGTCCCGGGAACCCATCCAGTACACCTGGAGGAACGTCTGCGGATTCGCCGCCAGGACGTCGCCGAGCGGCTTGCTGGCGAACGAGCTGAGCCCCATCGCGGTGCCCCGCGCGGCGGCGGCGCGGGCCACGGCCACCTCGCCGTCCGGGTGCACCGCCTGCACACCCGTCGGCGAGATGAGCACCGGCAGGGAGATGTCCTGTCCCATGACGGTGGTGGCCTGGTCGCGCTTGGCCGACAGCCCGGCCACGTGCGGCGCGAAGCCCAGCTCGGCGAAGGCGGCGGTGTTGTCGTCGTAGGAGACGCCCTTCTCGGAGCCCGCGAGCAGCGCGCTGTACACGGATCTCGGCAGCCGTTTCCTCGCTCGCCGCTGGGCCTCGGCGACCGTCTCGATCCACTTGCTCATGACGTTCCTCTCTCATCGGGTACGGTGCGCCCCAGGTCGGCACCGGCCAGCGGGCTCTCGTCGCAGAAGCGGTCGGAGCGGCGGGCGCGGACGGCGGGCATGCCCAGCGCCACCGTGCGGCGTGAGTGGTCCTTGCCCTGGCCCGGCAGCGCGGCCGGGTCGACGGCCGAGAGCGCGGTGGCCCCGTGGCCCTTGACGCACTCGGGGTCGGGGCCGTCCAGCGGCAGGCCCGTGAAGAACTTCGCGGCCATGCATCCGCCCTGGCAGGCGTCGAACGCGGAGCAGCCGGAGCAGGCCCCGCCGGAGGACGGCCGGCGCAGGTCGGCGAAGAGGTCCGACTCCCGCCACACCCGTTCGAAGCCGCCCGGTGAGCGGACGTTGCCCGCCTTGAACGCGTCGTGAATGGCGAACGGGCAGGCGTACACGTCCCCGACCGGGTCGATCAGGCAGACGACCCGGCCGGCGCCGCACAGGTTCAGCCCCGGGATCGGCTCGGAACCGAGGGCGTTGAGGTGGAAGAAGGAGTCCCCGGTGAGCACTTTCCCGCCGTGGCCGACGAGCCAGTCGTAGAGCCGGCGCTGCTGCTCGGCGGTGGGGTGAAGGTCGTCCCAGACGTCCGCGCCCCGGCCGGAGGGCCGCAGCCGGGTGATCCGCAGCTGGGCTCCGTACCGGTCGGCGAGCACGGCGAAGTCGTCGAGCTGCGCGACATTGTGACGGGTCATCACCACGGAGATCTTGAAGTCCCGGAAGCCCGCGTCCGCGAGGTTCTCCATGGCTCGCACGGCCATGTCGTACGAACCGGGGCCGCGGACGGCGTCGTTGACCGCGCGGGTGGCGCCGTCGAGGGAGATCTGTACGTCCACGTAGTCGGTGGCGGCCAGCCACCGGGCCCGCTCGGGACTCAGACGGACGCCGTTGGTGGAGAACTTCACACCCACCTGGTGGGCGATCGCGTAGTCGAGGAGCTCCCAGAAGTCGGGGCGGACCGTGGGCTCCCCGCCGCCGACGTTGACGTAGAACACCTGCATGCGCTGAAGCTCGTCGATCACGGACGTGATCTCGTCCGTGGACAGCTCCAGGGGATCGCGCCGCCCGGACGAGGACAGGCAGTGCGCACAGGACAGGTTGCAGGCGTAGGTCCACTCCCAGGTCAGGCAGATCGGGGCGGCGAGGCCTCCCTTGAACTGCTCGACGAGGGCGGGCACCTTCCCCCGTACCCCTTCGGACACGGGGGTGCCCTTGTTCGCTCCGGCCGCGCTCCGCTCGGCTGCGTGCGGGGGCTCGTGCAGGGTGGTCATCACTGCGCTCCGGTTCCACTGCGCTGGGGAACGATCATGTCGGCGACGGCCAGCGAGGCCAGCGCCCGTAGGAAGGCGTCCCGCCGGTCGTCGGAAACGCCGGCGAGGGCGTCCCCGGCGCTGGCGTGCCGGTCGAGCCCCCGGACCAGTTCGACGAGTTCCGGTGCCTTGAGGAACGACAGCCGGCGGTTGCCGAAGTGGTAGGCGAGCGCTCCGAACGGCTCGGGACGCAGCGCGACGCAGGGGTTCAGCCGGTAGGGGCGCGCCGCGTCGAACGCCGCGCCGGCCGGGGCCGCCGGGAGGGTGGTCATGGCGGCGGGCCTAGTAGACGCCGCACATGCCGTCGATCGACACCTCTTCGACGAGGACCTCCTCGATCACCTCGTCGACGGCGATGTCCGGCTCGGCGCTGATCTGGTTGTCGTTCATGGCCAACCTCCTGAATGGGTGGGGGAGTCGACGGAGATCCGGTACCGCCGTGCGGTGACCGGCCGGTATCCGACGCTACGGAGGCCGCCGCCCCGTCTCGCCCTGCTTCCGGCCGCCGTCACCCTGTCCGGTCGGGCAGGTGTGCGCCGCCGATGCCGGTGTCCGCCGCTCACCCCCTCCGACCGGGCAGGGTGCGTCCCGTCCGTTCGCGCCCCGCTGCCGTCCGGGCGGCCGGTATCGCCCCGCCACGCCTTCGTCGGAAGGTGAGTCACGCCACGCACAGGGCATGTCCGTGCTCCAACCGGACCATCCGTGCTCCACCACGGACCTCTGCGCCGCCGGCAACGGAGCAGTCGACGCAGTACGCGCGGCCCACCGCGCGGAGAGGACAGTCGCGATCATGCAGGTCGAAGAACTTCTCAAGCCGTTTCCGATCAAGGAGTTCCACCCCTTCCCCCGGGCGCTGATGGGCCCCGGCGCCCATGAGCTGATCGGCCCGGAGGCCAAGAAGCTGGGGTTCAGGCGGACACTCGTGATGACCACGGGGCTGCGCGGCAGCGACACCGTGCACAAGATCGTCGAGTCGATGAAGTACCACGGCCTGGAGGTCGTGGTGTACGACAAGGTCGAGTCGAACCCCAAGGACTACAACGTCATGGACGCCGTGGCGCTGTACCAGGAGAACAAGTGCGACTCGTTCGTGTCGATCGGCGGCGGCTCGTCGCACGACGCGTGCAAGGGTGCCCGCATCTCCGTCGCCCACGACGGCCGCAACGTCAACGACTTCGAGGGCTTCAACAAGTCCGAGAACCCCAAGAACCCGCCGCACATCGCCGTCTCCACCACGGCCGGCACCGGTTCGGAGACGTCGTGGGCCTATGTCATCACCGACACGACCACGGACCCGGACAACCCCCACAAGTACGTCGCGTTCGACGACGCCTCGGTGGCCACCCTCGCCATCGACGACCCGACGCTGTACTACGACTGCCCGCTGGACTACACGGCGCAGTGCGGCTTCGACGTCCTCGCGCACGCCTCCGAGCCGTACGTCTCCCGGCTCAACTTCCAGCCGTCGCTGGGCAACGCGCTGCACGCGATCCGGCTCACCGCCCGCCATCTGCGCCAGGCGGTGTGGAACGGCCAGGACCTGGCCGGGCGCGAGGGCATGATGTACGCCCAGTACATCGCGGCGCAGGCGTTCAACTCCGGCGGCCTGGGCATCATCCACTCCATCTCGCACGCGGTCAGCGCGTTCTACGACACCCACCACGGTCTCAACAACGCCGTCGCGCTGCCCCGCGTCTGGGCGTTCAACATGCCCTCCCACTACGAGCGGTTCGCGGACATCGCCGAGGCGATGGGTGTGGACACGCACGGGATGACAAAGGTGAAGGCCGCCGAGGCCGCCCTCGCCGCCGGCATCCGGCTGCTGCGCGACGTCGGCATCCCCGAGAAGTTCACGGACGTCCAGCAGGACACCTACTCCAAGAACCGCCTCGGCCAGGGCCCGACGAAGTTCTACGAACAGGCGAAGGTGATCAAGGGCGACGCCGCCGACGTCGACCGGATCACGAACCACGTCCTCGGGGACGCCTGCACGCCGGGCAACGCCAAGGAGTGCACGTTCGACACCGTCCGGCCCGTCGTCGAGCACTGCATGACGGGCGATCTGGACGACCTGCTCGGCTGAGCACCCTGAGCCCGGGAGCGGGGGGAAAGGACTGGGACGCCGCCCCCCGCTCCCGCCCCATCGGACGGAGGAACCGTGCCCGCCACACCCGCAATCCCCGCGTTCGGCTCGGTCGAGGACGTCACCGAGCGGTTCGCCGCCCACGGCTACATCGCCGACCGGCGCCTCGCCACGACGGTGTTCCTGCAGACCAGGCTCGACAAGCCGCTGCTCCTGGAGGGCCCCGCCGGCGTCGGCAAGACCGAGCTGGCCAAGACACTCGCCGCGGCCACCGGGCGCCGGCTGCTGCGCCTGCAGTGCTACGAGGGCCAGGACGAGAGCCGTGCTCTGTACGAATGGGACTACGGCAAGCAGCTGCTGTACACCCAGATGCTCCGGGACAAGATCGGCGACCTCACGGCCGACGCCCCCGACCTGGCCTCCGCGGTCCTCCGGATCGAGGAGCAGGACAGCGTCTTCTTCTCCGACCGCTTCCTCGCGCCCCGCCCGTTGCTGGACGCCGTGCGCGGCGAGCAGCCGGCGGTCCTGCTGATCGACGAGGTCGACCGGGCGGACGAGGCGCTGGAGGCGGTGCTCCTCGAATGCCTGGCCGAGTACCAGGTGTCGGTGCCGGAGATCGGCACTTACACCGCGAAGGTCCCGCCGTACGTCGTCCTGACCTCCAACAACACCCGTGACCTGTCGGCGGCGCTGAAACGCCGCTGCCTGCATCTCTTCCTCGACTACCCCGACGCCGAGCGTGAGCTGGAGATCGTTCGGGCCAAGGACACCGGGCTGCCGGAGGCCGCCGCCCGCCATCTCGTGGACGTGGTGCGGGGCCTGCGCGAGTTGCCGCTGCGCAAGAGCCCCAGTATCTCCGAGACCGTCGACTGGGCCCGCACCCTCGCCGTACTGGGGGTCGACGAACTCGACCCGGCGATCCTCGCCGACACGGCCAACGTGGTCCTCAAGTACGAGCGGGACCTGAACCGCGCGCTGGACGTGCTACCGCGCCTGGTCGACCCCAACCGCACACTGCCCGAACCCAGCCACCACCACCGGCACCACCACGACGGCCACCCTCACCACGGCGACCACCGTCACGGGCACCACCACAGTCCCGGCCATGGACAGCCGGACGAGGCGGACGAGCCCGACGGGCGCGCGGTACGGGCCGCCATGGACCGGCAGGGCCGGCACGACGAGGGCTACTACGGCGCTCCGGGCGCCGGTCCGGCGCACCGCACCACCCCTGGCGCCGGCCAGGGCGCCCGCTCCTTCGCCGCCATCGCGCGGCGCCGAACCGACTGACACGGGAGGCGTGCATGGAAGCCGGCGTGCACCGATTCGTCCGCGTGCTGCGCCTGTTCGGGTTGCGGGTCTCCGTGTCGGAGGCCATGGACGCCATGCGCGCGGCGGCGCAGCCCGGCGTGGTCGGCCACCGGGAGACGCTGCGCGAGGCCCTGCGCATGACGCTGGTGAAGGACCGGCGCGACCACGCGCTGTTCGACGAGTTGTTCACCGCGTTCTTCTCCCTGTGCCCGGTGGACGGCGACACGGACGGCCACGGCCACAGTCACGCGCACGACGACCTGACCGACACGGGCGAACTGGAGTCGTTCACCGTCTCCGACGAGCCCTCCGAGACCCCCCGGCAGGGGCACAGCCACGGCAAGCCGTCCGACATCCGCGACTTCTTCGACCAGCAGGACCTGGCGCAGCAGTACAACCTGCACCAGGAGGCCAACAAGATCGACCTGGCCTCGATGACGGACGAGATCGTCCTCTCCAGGGACGGTGCGGCCGGCGCGGGTGCCGACAGCCCGTCCGTTCAACTGGAGACCGAGCGGCTGCACGGCGCCGGCATCCCCGGCCGGCTCGCGCCGGCGTCCGGGCAGCCCCTCGACACGGCCCTGACCGTCGCCGGGCAGGACGCTCTCCCCGGCCGGCTCGCCGACGCGGACGGCGACCGCGACGATCCGGAACTCGGCAGGCTGCGGCAACGGTTGGCGGGCCTCATCGACAACCTGCCCGAGCTGCTGAAGCAGCATCTGGACCGGCTGGCCGAACTGCGGTCGGTGGCGGTCGAGTCCGCCCGGATCGCCGAACGCGCCCGCCTCGAAGCGGTCGACGAGGACGAACGCGGCCAACTGGAGGAGGCTCTGCGCCGGGTGGGCCGCTGCGTGCAGGGAGCCCTGACCAGCCGAAAGCGGGAGACGTCCGCCGGGCGCGTGCATCCGGGCCGCACCATGCGCCGCAACATGCGCTACGACGGCGTACCGTTCCGGCCGGTCACGGTCACCCGCGCCGAGGACCGGCCGCGCCTGGTGATCCTCGCGGACGTCTCGCTGTCGGTACGGGCCACGGCACGTTTCACCCTCCACCTGGCGCACGGCCTGCAGTCCCTGTTCGGTCAGGTCCGCAGTTACGCCTTCGTCGACGAACCCACCGAGATCACCGAGCTGTTCGCGGAACACCCGCTGGAGCGGGCGCTGGGGCTGGTGTTCGACGGGCTGCCGGCCGGCGGTCTGCTGGACGTGGACGCGACCTCCGACTACGGCCGGACCTTCGAGACGCTGCTGAGCGAGCACACCCAGGCGCTGGGCCGCCGCACCACACTCCTGGTGCTGGGCGACGGCCGCGGCAACGGCAACCCCCCGCGGACCGAGGCGTTCGCGGAGATCACCCGCCGGATACGCCAGACGATCTGGCTGACCCCCGAGCCGCGCTACTCCTGGGGCCTCGGCGCCTGTGACCTGCCCCGCTACGCCGAGTACTGCGACCGCGTACAGGTGGTCGCCGACCTCGCCGGGCTGGAGCGCACCGCCCTGCGCATGGCGGCGGAGGCGACCGGCCGGTGAACACCGCCGCCCACCGTCAGGGGGAGCCGTCGTCATGAGTGTCCCGAGTCTCCGCATCGCCGTCGCGGCGCGCCGGATCGATCCGCTGGCTCCGAGCCCGCCGGGTGTGTACGCCGATCACCTGGTCCGGGTGGTGCGCGCGAGCCCGTGCGGCGACGGCGGACCACCCCGGCCGGTCGTCCGCACCGAGCACTTCACCCTGCGCCGCCGAGGCCGCCGGGTCGAGCTGAGCCACTCGCTGCGCCCCGAGCAACTGGACAACGACCTGGCGGGGCTGCTGGCGGAGGAGCTGTTCGCTCCTGGCTGGCTGTGCGGCAGTGATGTCTTCGAACGCGTCTTCACGGGGGTGGTGCGCTCTTGTGTGGACGAGCCGCTGCCCGCCTGGAGCACGTTCTACGGCAACACGCTGGCACGCATCCGGGAGTCCTGGCAGGCCCCGGAACCGGCCGACCACTCGTCCATCGCCGGCTTCGCCCCCGTGTACCACCACGCCCTTGACCTGGTCACCCCGGGCACGGTACTGGACCTGGGCTCCTGCTTCGGCTTCCTGCCCCTGCTGTTCGCCGAGGAGCCGGGGTACACGGTGATCGCCTCGGATCTCGCCGGGGGCACCATGCGGCTGCTGGGCGCTGTGGCCCGCATGCGGGGTCTGCGGCTGGACACGCTGGTCTGCGACGCCGCACGGGTGCCGCTGCCAGACCGCTCGGTGGACACCGTCACGGTCATCCACGTGCTGGAGCACCTGGACCCCGGGCACGGCGAGGCCGTCGTACGGGAAGCGCTGCGGCTGGCCAGGCAACGGGTGGTGGTGGCGGTGCCGTACGAGGACGAGCCCACCGCCGCGTACGGACACGTGCGGTGCTTCGACGAGGACCAGCTCGCCGAAACGGGCCGCCGTGCCGGCCACCGGTTCTCCGTCGGTTCCCATCACGGCGGCTGGCTGGTCATCGACCCCGGCTGACAAGGGACACGGGCCCTGCCCCCAGGAGCTGAGCCGCGCCGAACAAGTAAGCACTGCGAAGCACAGGAACGTTTCATGTCCCTGCCGGAAAACGACGCGACGAGCACGCCCACCGGGCCGGCGCGCCGACCTCCCGGCCGAACACGGTCGTGTTGCTGACGCTGGGCACGCTGCGTCCGCCTGCGGCACCCGGGGCGGGCGCGATCGGTCCCGGGGCGCCTCGCCTTTCCCGGTGTCAGATCACGCCCATCTTGCTCGCCTCGTACACGACTTCCGCGCGGCTGCTCGCGTCCATCTTGCGCATGATGTTGCGAACGTGGAACTTCACCGTCGTCTCCGAGATGTACAGCTCGGTCCCGATGTCCCGGTTGCTCAGCCCCCGGGCGAGCAACTTCAGTACGCTCAGCTCGCGTTCGGTGAAGCGGGGCTGCTCGGGCTGCACGCGCATGGCACGGACCATCGCGGCGGCGGCGTGCGAGTCGAAGGCGCTCTCGTTGCGGGCCACGGCACGGATGGAGCGCAGCAGTTCGGTGGTGTCGACGTCCTTGACGACGTAGCCGCGGGCGCCGTGCTGAATCGCCTCCACCACCAGGGAGTCGTCGAGAAAGGTCGTGAGGACCAGCACCGCGAGCCCCGGATGCCGCTCGGTCAGCCGGGCGCACAGGTCCAGTCCCTCGGTGTCGGCCCCGGTGGACAGCTTCAGGTCCAGCAGCACGATCGACGGGTTCGTCCGTTCGACGACGGCGGCAGCCTCGGCGACCGTACTGGCCTCTCCGACCACCTCGAGGTCGTTCTCCCGCTCCAGGATGGAGCGTAGCCCGTGACGGACGATCGCGTGGTCGTCCACCAGGACGATCCGCTGGGCGGCCGTAGGGGCCACCGTCTGGCGCTCAGTCGTCATCGGCTCTCTCCTGGATGTTCCGGCAGCGGCAGCGGGATGTCGATGCGCAGCAGGACGCCTCCCATGCCCGAGCGGCGGATGGACAGTCTGCCGCCCAGTTCCTCCGTCGTGGCGACCATGTTGGCCAGCCCACGGTGACGCCCCGACAGATCTGCGGCCCGGGAGATCCGCAGGGCGCGGCGCAGTTGGGCCGGATCTCCGCCGCCGTCGTCCGACACGGTCAGCACGACGGAGTCGGGCAGATACCGCAGCCGTACCAGCGCACGGCCGGCCCGGCCGTGTGTGGCCGAGTTGAAGAGGGCCTCGCCGGTCAGCCGGAGGAGCGACTGCTCGGCCTCGCCCGGAAGCGGCAGCGGACTGCCGTCCACGCGCACCCGCACGTCGAGGTCCGTGGTCAGATGCACCGTGGACAGCCGTTGGAGCATCACGGGGAGCGGACCCGCCGGCTCCTGCGAGGTGCGGTGCAGCGCGTAGATGGCGGCGCGCAGACGTTCCACCGCCTGCCGGTTGAGGTCCTTGGCCCCGGCCAGCCGCTCGGCGATCTCCTTGGGCCGGCCGCCGAGCGCCTCCAGCTCCGCCCGGCACACCTCGACGGTCATGCCCGCGCTGAGCACGTACTGCGTGACACTGTCGTGCAGTTCTCGTGCGATGCGGCGCCGCTCGTCGTCCAGGGCCTGCCGTTGCAGCGCGTCGAGCAGCCGGGCCTGCGTCTCGGCCAGCTCGGCGTTGCGTGCCGCCAGGTCACGGGCCTGACGCTCGGCCGCCTCGGACAGCTCTTCCGTGCGCCCGCGCAGGGCGGCGGCCGCATGGAAGAGGTACGTGTTGTGCACGGCGACGGCGGCCTGGTTGGCCAGGACCCTGAGGATCGCCAGGTCGGTGTCCGCCACCTCGACGCCGACGCCGGGCTGCGCCGCGATCCCGCCGACCGGTTCGCCGTCCAGGGTCATCGGTGCCCGCACCCACTCCTGTCCGCCGTCCGGCGCTCCGGCCTCCCACGGCCGGGTGCGCAGCACGCGCAGATGTTCACGCACCTCTGCGGGCACGCGGGTCTCATCGTCGATCAGTACGTCGTCGGCGTACAGCAGGAAGCGCGGCCGGGCGGCGCGCAGGGCGCCGTCCGCCACCGCCAGCAGCAGCCAGCGCGCCTGCAGGTGCTCGGCCGCGGCCCGTACGACCGCCTCGACCAGGGCACGTGGCCCCTCCGCCGTCCGCACCAGCGCCCGGGAGATGCCGTCGAGCGCCTCCACGGTGCGCTCCAGCCGCTCGGTGGAGCGTACGTATGCCGGGTAGTAGGAGCGCTTGCCCGACCGCAGGCCCGTGAGCACCCCCAGGTCGGCGGCGCGCGGAGGCCGTTCGGGGAAGCTCACCGGTATCGCCTCACAGTGCCGCGCGGAACAGCGCCTCGACGTCCCGCACGTCGACGTCCCTGGGGTTGGTGGCCATGCAGGCGTCCTTCAGCGTGGTGCGGGCCAGCACGGGCACGTCGGCCTCCGCCACGCCGAGGCAGGCAAGGCCCTTCGGGACGCCGACATCGTCCGCGAGCGCGCGCACCCGGTCAGCGAGCTGTGCGGCGACCTCGTGGGGCGGCACGCCCTCGGTCGGGATCCCCGCAGCCGCGCCGAGCGCGACGAACCGCTGCGGCCATGCCTCGGCGTTGAACCGGATCACGTGCGGCAGCAGCACGCCGTTGACCACGCCGTGCGGGGCGTCCAGCAGGCCGCCGACCTGGTGGCTCATCGCGTGCGTCGCCCCGAGGATCGCGTTCGTGAAGGCCATCCCGGCTTCCAGCGCGGCCTGCGCCATGGCCAGCCGGGCGGCGAAGTCCTTCGGCCGCACCTGGGTGCGTACCAGGTTCCGGGTGATCAGCTCTACCGCGTGGAGTGCGTGGATGTCCGTCAGCGGGTTGTGCGCCCGGGACACGAAGGCCTCGATGGCGTGGGTCAGGGCGTCCAGGCCGGTCGCCGCGTTGAGCCAGTCGGGCATGGTGGTCAGCAGGCGCGGGTCGATCACCGAGATCTCCGGCACCAGGGTACGGCTCACGATGGTGATCTTGGTGTGCTCGGCGGTGTCGGTGATGACGGCGAACTGGGACACGTCCGCCCCGGTCCCCGACGTGGAGGGCACCATCACGGTGGGCGGGATGGGCCGGCCGACCCGGTCCACGCCCTCGTAGTCGAGAATGCGCCCGCCGTTGCTCGACAGGATCGCCACGCCCTTGGCCGCGTCGATGACGGAGCCGCCGCCCACCCCCACGATCACGTCGCAGCCGCTGGCCGCGTACCGCTGGAAGCCGGCGTCGACCTCATGGTCCTTGGGATTGGGCGTCACGTCATGCCACACGACGGGCCGCAGGCCGACCCTGCGCAGATGGCCCACCGCCTCGTCCACCCAGCCCGCCTCGATCAGCCCCGGGTCGGTGACGAGGAACGGCCGACGGCCGCCGAGCCTCAGCGCGCAGTGTCCGAGCTCGGTCAGCGAGCCGGGCCCGAAGACGACCTCGGGCACATGGAACTTGGCCATCCTGGCGGACTGCCGGACAGCCTCGGTGCTCGTCTCCTGCGGCCCCAGGAGCTCGCAGTGGTACTCGTCACGGCTCCAGTCGGCACTCGGATCATCGCCGCTGGTCACCATGGCGCCGGACGTGAGCGACATGTGACCTCCAGGAGGGCGTGAAGTCTGCAACCTGTGCGAAATCTTGATTTCACTGCTTCATTCGCCGATAACACTGTCGTCAAACCGCAGACCAAGCTAGGGGTGCGTAGGCGAAGGCGGCACCTGCCCGTTCGGGTAGGGAAGCCTGCCTGACCGGGCAGGTGCGTTCTGCGCGTTAAGGCGGGATAGTACTTGTTGGCCCCCTATCACGACAGGGAAGCACATGTCACAGCGCAGTGACCTTCGGCGGCGCAGGGCCGCGCTGGAAGGCGAGTGGTCTCGGGCGGTGTCGCTGGTGAAATCCACCGGCTCCGCGCCGGGCACCTGCGAGGCGCTGCGCCATGAGGTGGCCGAGTCCTGGGTGCGCTCCCTGACCAGCGTGGACCCGGACCGGGACAGCGCCCCGGTCACCGACGGCGGCGCGGTCCAGCACCGCTGGTCCGACTCGCTGCTGCGCCGGCCGGTCGACTCCCTCTCCGACGAACTGCGCAGCGTCGCCCACGACGCCGGCTTCGTGGCCGCGGTCACGGACGAGTCGGGAACGATCATGTGGACGTGCGCCGGACAGGACATGCGCCGGCGGGCCGAGCGGGTCAACTTCGCCCCCGGCGGTCGCTGGAACGAGCAGGCCATGGGCACCAACGCCCTGTCCCTGGCGTTGCGCACCGGCCGCCCCAGCACCGTCTTCTCGGCCGAACACCTGGTGGCCGCGCTGCACGGCTGGGTCTGTTACTGCGCGCCGATCCACGGACCCGACGGGAGCGTCCTCGGCGTCCTGGATCTGTCCACCACCTGGGACCGTTCGCACCCGCTGGCCATGTCCACGGTGCGCGGTCTGGCGTCCGCCATCGAGGCCCGGCTCCGCGCCGGCCTGCCCCCTCGGCCCGGGGAGGACGCACCCCAGGTGCGGCTGAGCTGCATGGGCGAGCAGAAGGCCGTACGCGAGGGAGCGCTCCTCGCCCTGCGCCCCCGGCAGCTGGAGATCCTGACCCTCCTCGCGCTGGAACCGGACGGCTTCACGTCGGAGCGGCTGCGCGACGCTCTGTACGGTGACCGGCCCGTGACAGCCTCCACGTTCAAGGCGGAGATCTCGCACCTGCGCCGGGCCCTCGGCGGCGGCATCGCCGCCCGCCGTTACGCGCTCACCGCACCCGTCTCCTGCGACGCCGTCGACGTGCTGCGCGCGCTGGAGCGCGGTGACACGGACACGGCCCTGCGCCTCTACCGGGGCCCGCTGCTCCCCCGCTCCGAGGCTCCCGGCATCGAGGAGTGGCGCACGCGTCTGGAGGTGGCCGTACGGGAGGCGGTCCTGGCGAGCGCCCGCCCGGAGCACGCCCTGCGCTACGGCGAGCGGGCACCGTACGACGCGGAGGTGCACGAGCACGCCCTGCGCCTGATCGGTCCCGGCGACGCCCGCCGGGCGATCGCGGCCGGCCGGTTGACCACGGCCCTGCGCTGACCCGACCGACCGCCCCCGGGCACCGGCACCGCCAACCTTGCGCCAACCTCGCGGGCCCACAGTGATGCGCACCACGACGGCGAGGGCCGTCGTAGCACGCACTCACCATCGCCCACCGAGGAGAGCCGCCATGGTGTACGCGCAGCCGGGAACGGACGGCAGCATCGTCAACTTCGCACCCCGATACGACAACTTCATCGGCGGGCAGTGGGTCGCCCCCGTCGAGGGACAGTACTTCGAGGACGTCTCGCCGGTGACCGGCAAGGCCTTCTGCGAGGTGGCCCGCTCCTCCGCGGCCGATATCGAGCTCGCCCTGGACGCCGCGCACGCCGCGGCCGATGCGTGGGGCCGCACCTCGCCCACGGAGCGCGCCAACATCCTGCTCAAGATCGCGGACCGGATCGAGGAGAACCTCGAGAAGATCGCCGTGGCCGAGACCTGGGACAACGGCAAGCCGGTCCGTGAGACCCTGAACGCGGACCTCCCGCTGGCCGTGGACCACTTCCGTTACTTCGCCGGTGTGCTGCGCTCCCAGGAGGGCAGCATCGCCGAGATCGACGAGGACACCGTCGCTTACCACTTCCACGAGCCGCTGGGTGTGGTCGGCCAGATCATCCCCTGGAACTTCCCCATCCTGATGGCCGCGTGGAAGCTCGCGCCGGCGCTGGCCGCCGGCAACTGCGTGGTGCTCAAGCCGGCGGAGCAGACGCCCGTCAGCATCCTGGTCGTGGTCGAGCTGATCGCGGACCTGCTGCCGCCGGGTGTGCTGAACGTCGTCAACGGGTTCGGCGTGGAGGCGGGCAAGCCGCTCGCGACCAGCCCGCGCATCGCGAAGATCGCGTTCACCGGTGAGACCACCACCGGCCGCCTGATCATGCAGTACGCCAGCGAGAACATCATCCCAGTCACGCTGGAGCTCGGCGGCAAGAGCCCCAACATCTTCCTGCCCGACGTGATGGCCGCCGACGACGACTTCCTGGACAAGGCCGTCGAGGGACTGGTGCTCTTCGCTCTCAACCAGGGCGAGGTGTGTACCTGCCCGTCGCGCGCGCTGATCCACTCCTCGATCTACGACGAGTTCATGGCCCGCTGCATCGAGCGAACCAAGGCCATCGTCAGCGGCGACCCGCTGGACCCGACGACCATGATCGGCGCCCAGGCCAGCAACGACCAGTTCGAGAAGATCCTCTCCTACATCGACATCGGCAAGAAGGAGGGTGCCGAGTTGCTCACCGGCGGCGGCTCGCGCACGGTGGCCGGTCTGGAGGGCGGCTACTACATCGAGCCGACGATCTTCCGCGGCACCAACGACATGCGGATCTTCCAGGAGGAGATCTTCGGTCCGGTCCTGTCGGTCACGACGTACGACTCGGTCGACGAGGCCCTGAAGATCGCCAACGACACGATGTTCGGCCTCGGCGCCGGTGTGTGGACCCGCGACATGCACAACGCCTACCGGCTCGGTCGGGAGATCAAGGCTGGTCGCGTCTGGACCAACTGCTACCACGCCTACCCGGCACACGCGGCCTTCGGCGGCTACAAGAAGTCGGGCATCGGCCGCGAGACCCACAAGATGATGCTCGACCACTACCAGCAGACCAAGAACCTCCTGGTCAGCTACTCGCAGAAGAAGCTCGGATTCTTCTGATGAGAACGCGGGTGCCACGAGTCGGACTGAGCGACGCCGCCGAGGAGCTGGTTCGGCAGCTGACGGCACGGCACGGGCCGGTGATGTTCCACCAGTCCGGCGGCTGTTGCGACGGCAGCGCTCCGATGTGCTACCCGCGCGGCGAATTCCGCGTCGGCGCCGCGGACGTCCTGCTCGGCCATGTCGCCGAGGACACGCCGTTCTGGATGAGCGCCGACCAGTACGCGTACTGGCGGCACACCCACCTCACCGTCGACGTGGTCCCGGGGCGGGGCAGCGGCTTCTCCCTGGAGGCCCCGGAGGGCGTGCGGTTCCTGCTCCGTTCCCGGCTGCTCACCGACGAGGAGTGGGAGCGTGTGGAGGCGGAACCGCCCCTGCCGACCGGGGCCGAGGTGACGGGATGACCTGACGTGCCGACGCGCCAGGCCGTCCGGCAGCCACCGCGACGGCGCAGGCGGTGGTGACGGCGGGGCCGGACATCAGGGCGTCCGGCCCCGCCCCTTCCATCACGGAACGCCATGGCACCCCGTGGCGTCACGACACACCAGAGGGCCGCCGAGCACCGCGTTCCTCCTCAAGTCCGGCTCTGGGAACGGCAATGAGCACCAAGGCTCTTCCCGGCACCACACAGCCGAGCACCGTCTGCGACACCCCCGCCCCGCCGCCGAGGGCGGCACGCCCCAGCCCTTGCTCCGACATCACCCGTGCCCGGACGGAGCCGGCCGCTTCACCAGGCGCTCGGACCCGCACAGCCCACCGCGCCGTCCTGGCACTGCCCGCCGAGGTCTGCTGGGTTCCGGTGGCACGCCGCAGAGCCAGAGCGGCCCTGGCTCTCCGGCGTCTGCCGCCCGCCGACCTGGCAGCCGCCGAACTCGTCATCGGTGAACTTGCCGCCAACGCCGCCGAGCACGGCCACCGCGACAGAGAACCCGGCGTACAGCCCGACTCGTCTGCCCCTTCCTCTTGTTCCTCTTGCGCGAGAGGCGAGGCGGGATGGAAGTCCTGGGCGTCGACGCCTGCGGCAGGCAGGGATGGACAGGGATCAGGCTCACGGACGGCGCGTTCGCGGGCAGCCTGGTGGACGTCCGGCTCGATGCGCTGATCGAGCGTGCCGCCGGGGTAGAGGCGATCGCGGTGGACATGCCGCTGGGCCTGATCGAGAAGGGCTGGCGCGCCGCGGATCTCGGGGCGAGGGCACTGCTGAGGGCACGGCGCAACAGCGTCTTCCTCGTGGCACCGCGACCGGCATGGCGGGAGCTGGACCACGTCGCGGCCGGCGACCGCTGCCATGAGCTCACCGGCCATCGACCGAGCCGGCAAGCGTGGGCGCTCGCTCCGAAACTTCTTGAGGCCCGGGCGTGCTGGCTCGCCGACGAACGCATCCACGAGGTCCACCCCGGGGTGTCCTTCTACGCCCTGGCCGGAGGGGTGCCGCCGGACCACGCCAAGAAGTCGTGGCGTGACCAGAACGCGCGTCGCCAACTGCTGGCCGCAGCCGGGCTCGTGCTGCCGGACGAGCTCGGCGAGGCGGATCGCGTTGGGGATCGCGGGCCGGATTCCCGAGGCGCCCGAACTGGACGCGGAAGGGCGCGCGGTCGAGATCTGGTACTGACCATCCCTTCCAGGGTGGCCGAGTTCGAGCCATGGGCGCGCGCTCAGGCAGGAGGAGCCAGCGGGCGCTCACGTACACCCTTCAGGTGTGCTTCGAAGACCTCCCGTGCGTCCGGGGCCAGCGTCCGCAACGCCACCAGCGCCGTGATCGCCACATCGCACAGTTCGGACTGGACGTCCTCCCACGTGTGGGTGACCCCCTTGCGTGGGTTCTGGCCGGTCGCGCCGATCACCGCCTCGGCCACCTCGCCCACCTCCTCCGACAACTTGAGGATGCGGAGCAGTACGCCCTCCGGGCCGGCGTGCCTTCGAGTCGCCTCCAGGCGGTCCCAGAGTTCGTCGATCGTCGGCCAGAGGGCGGGGGAGATGTCCTGATCGCTCATGTCCCTCAGCCTGGCATGCCCCTCAGCCGGGCATGCCCTGCACGGGCTAGTCCTCGAACAGCACCTCCTGCTCCCCCTCCACCTTCATCCGCACCCGCCGGTTCCGTGCCCCCACCACCACCGCCGTAGCCGCCGCCGTCACCCCCAGCGCCACCGGCACCATCCAACCCCGGTCGAACACGTGGCGGAGAGCGTGGTCCAGGGAGAGGCGGCCCGGGCCCGCGACGGCCAGGCCCGCTGCCGCCAGGCCCAGGGTCGCCGCGTACTCGTAGCCACCCTCCTGGGCGAAGAAGCCGTTGGGCTGGTGGACCGCCGCCGCCCCGGCCATCGCGCCGGCCGCTGCCGCGCCTGCCGCCGGGGTTGCCAGGCCCAACGCCAGCAGGGTGCCGCCGCCCGCCTCCGCCAGGCCCGCCGCCGTCGCGCTCGCCTTTCCGGGTGCGTAGCCGACGGACTCCATGAACTGGCCGGTGCCCTCCAGGCCGTGGCCGCCGAACCAGCCGAACAGCTTCTGTGCTCCGTGTGCGGCCAGCACCCCACCCGTCCCCAGCCGGAGCAGCAGCAGACCCAGATCATGTCGGTCGTAACAGGTCACGGTCGTCACTCCTGTCAGCGCCTGAGAAGTCCCTTGCCACCGTCGCATCCCGCGCACCGACGGGCCCGTCGTGGACGGCGTTCGGGTGGCGGGGCCGGGGGAGCGGTGTGAGTCTGGCGCCATGACGATTCAGCCAGCCAAACTCAGCGATCCGTCCGTCCGGGCCTTCGTCAATGCCGTGAACTCGCACGACCGCGAGGGCTTCATGTCCCTCCTCTCGCCCGGCGCGACGATGGCCGACGACGGCTCCGACCGCGACCTCGCCGAGTGGATCGACCGGGAGATCTTCACCTCCCACGGCCACATGGAGGTCGACAACGAGTCCCGGGGCGGCCGCGACCTCATCGCCCGCTACCGCAACGACACCTGGGGCGAGATGCGCACCAAGTGGCACTTCGAGATCGAGGACGACGGCAGGATCTCCCGGTTCGAGACCGGGGAGGCGTAGTCCCCGGTTCGGGACCGGGCAGGCGTAATCCCGCGTAACCCCCTGTGCAACCGCTTGCCCTCGTGTGCGCTCCAACTCCTAGCGTTCTGCGGCATGGAGACCGCCAGCAGGACACTGGGACGCAGCGGGATCGAAGTGAGTGCCCTCGGATTCGGGTGCTGGGCCATCGGTGGTGAGTGGCAGGCACCCGACGGGCAGCCCCTCGGGTGGGGGAAGGCCGACGACGAGGAGTCGGTGCGGGCCGTCCACCGCGCCCTCGATCTCGGCGTCACCTTCTTCGACACCGCCGATGTCTACGGCACCGGGCACAGTGAAGACATCCTCGGTCGTGCGCTGGGGAAGCGGAGGGACCAAGTCGTCGTTGCCACCAAGTGGGGCAACGTCTTCGACCCGGACACCCGCACCCTCACCGGCGCCGACGACTCCCCGGCCTACGCCCGCCGGGCCCTGACCGCTTCCCTGCGCCGCCTCGGCACCGACCACGTCGACCTCTACCAGTTGCACCTCTCCGACGCCGAGCCGGAGCGAGCCGCTCAACTGCGCGACGCCTGCGAGGAGTTCGTCAAGGAGGGGCTCGTCCGGGCCTATGCCTGGAGCACCGACGACCCCGCCCGCGCCGCCGTCTTCGCCGAAGGGCAGCACTGCGCGGCCGTACAGCACGCGCTCAACGTGCTGCAGGACGCGCCCGACATGCTGGCCCTGTGCGAGCGGCTGGACCTCGCCAGCGTCAACCGCAGCCCGCTCGCGATGGGGCTGCTGACCGGGAAGCGGCACACCTCCCTGGAAGCCGGGGACATCCGGAGCAGGCCGCCCGCCTGGCTCCAGGGGTTCGGTGGCGACGGGTCCGGTGCAGACCCCGAGTGGGTGAGTCGGGTCGACGCCCTGCGGGACATCCTCACCAGTGACGGCCGCACCCCCGCCCAGGGCGCCCTGGCCTGGCTGTGGGCGCGCAGCCCGCGCACCGTGCCGATCCCGGGCTTCCGGACCGTCGCCCAGGCCGAGGAGAACGCCGGCGCGATCGCGAAAGGGCCGCTCACCGCAGAGCAGTTGACCGAGATCGATCGCCTGCTCGGGCGATGAGCGGCTCCAACGACCGGCCCCCCAAGGCCTGCGGAGACGTCAGTAGCCGTAACCCCCGTACTGCTGCTGCGCGTACCGCTCCTGCGTGTACTGCTCCTGCGGATACCCGCCGTACCCCTGCTGCAGTCCCGCGCCCCCGCCCTGCTCGGTGAGAGTGATCTGGCCCGCCCTGATGGTGGCCAGGCGCGGGGCGCGGCGGGCGATGGAGGAGTCGTGGGTGACCATGACGAAGGTCAGCCCGTGCTCCCGCCACAGGCCCTCCAGCAGGGCCATGATGTCGTCGCGGGTGCCTTCGTCGAGGTTGCCGGTGGGCTCGTCGGCCAGCAGCACCTTCGGGTTCTTCACCAGGGCGCGGGCGATGGCGACGCGCTGCTGCTGGCCGCCGGACATCTCGGAGGGCACGTGCGTGAGGCGCTCGCCCAGGCCGACCGAGCGCAGTGCCTCGGCTGCGCGCTCGCGCCGTTCCGCCGGGTTGACGCCCAGCGGGACCAGCGCCGTCTCCACGTTCTCCTGTGCGGTCAGCGTCGGGATGAGGTTGAACGCCTGGAAGATGATGCCGATCTTCTCCGCGCGCAGCCGCGTCAGCTTGGCCTCGCTGATCGTGGCGAGGTCGACGCCGTCCAGTTCGACGCTGCCGGACGAGGGGCGGTCGAGGCCGCCGATCATCTGCAGGAGGGTGGACTTGCCGCCGCCCGTCGGGCCCTGGATGACCAGCTGGTCGCCGTCGGCGATGCCGAGGTCGACGCCGCGCAGCGCCTCCACCGTCTCCTTGCCCCGCGTGTACCGCTTGGTGACGCCGGTGAGTGTGTACATGGGTGCTCCGTGAGTGAACAGAAGGGTGGGTCAGGAGACGCTGCGCAGGGCGTCGGCCGGGCGCATCCGGGAGGCGCGCCAGCCGCCCATGGCGCCGGCGATCAGACCGCCGGCGACGGCGAGGCCGACGGCCAGGGCGATGGTGGTCAGGGAGACGGGCGCGGTCAGCGCGATCTCCAGCGTGTTCTTGGCCGCCTGCCGGCCCGGGCCGCCGCCGGGACCCATGCCACCGCCCATGCCGCCACCGCCGCTGCTGCCCAGCTCCGCCTGCAGTTTCGGGCTGATCGCGGTGACCGTGCAGGCGGCCGCGAGGCCCAGGGCGATGCCGAGGACGCCGCCGATCAGGCCGTTGACCATGGACTCGCCGACCACCTGCCGGGTCACCTTGTGGCTCGGCCAGCCGAGTGCCTTCAGGGTGCCGAACTCCCGCACCCGCCGGGACACGGCCGAGGAGGTGAGCAGCGCGGCCACCAGGAAGGCGGCGACCAGGACGGTGATGGAGAGCCACTTGCCGACGCTGCCGGCCAGGTTCGAGGCCGTGGACAGCGAACCGGAGACGGTGGAGGCCAGGTCTGAGGAGGTGGTGACCGTCGTACCGGAGATGTTGCTCTGGATCGTCTTCTTGACGGTGGAGATCTGCTTGGAGTCGGTCGCCTTGACGTAGATCGTGGTGACCTTGTTCTTGGCGTCACCGAGCGACTGGGCCTGCTTCAGCGGCAGGTAGACGTCGGTGGTGGACTCGCCGCTGTCCGGGGTGGCGATGCCGATGACCGTGTACTTGGTGCCGGAGATCTTGAAGGCCGAGCCGACCTTGTACTTCTTCTCCTTGGCGTACGACTTGCTGACGACCGCCACCTTCGCGTCGGTCTGTGCCGAGGTGAAGGTCTTCCCGGAGGTGATCTTCATGGTGGCCAGCGGGCCGAGGGCCTGGCCGGTGACGTCGACGCCGGCCACCGAGTAACTGTTGACGTTGAAGTTGGCGCCGCCGCCCTGCACCTGAGGCTGCCCGCCTCCACCGCCGCTGCTGCCGCCCGGGGCGCCCTGCTGCTGGGAGCCTGACGACGACGTGGACGACTTCGCCTTGCCCTGGGTGAAGGAGCCGTCGACCTTGGTGACATTCAGGGAGAGGGCGCCCACCGCGCTCGCCACGCCCTTCTGCGCGGCGACCTTCTCGACCAGCGAGGACTTCAGGGCCTGACCGCCCTGCGTCATCACCCGGTCCGAGCTCTGCGAGCTCTTGCTGCTGGACTTGGCGTCGAACCTGAAGTTCGGGCCCTGCGAGCTGCCGGCCTTGGGCGCCGACTGCGCCTTGGTGACCGTCATGTCGGTGCCGAGGCCGTAGAGCGACTTCAGGACCTTGTCCTGCGCCTGCGTCATACCGGCCGACACCGAGTTGACGGTGATGACCAGCGCGATACCGAGCGCCAGACCCATCGCGATGACCAGAGCGGCCTTCTTGCGGCGGCTCAGCTCACGCTTGAGATAGATGCCAAACATCCCGTTCCTCGAAGGTTCTTGGCGCCCGCTGTGGGCGCGACCACAAGCTAGGGAGGAACCTTTGAGGCGTGCTGAGTAAAGGATGTGTCAGAGCTGAGAAAGCAGGATGGGGGTGCAAATTTTCATAAGACAGCAAATTCCTATGCAATGGAGGGCCTCCTGCCAGGAAATGCCTGTTGGGTGCGGTGTACGGTCCCCAGGTGCGTGAATGTTCCCGGCTCAGCCGGCGTGCCGCCCTCGGGCTGACGGCCGCCGCCCTCCCCCTGTCCGTGGCCGCCCCCGCCTCCGCCGCGACCGTGATCGGCGGTGAGCGGCTGGCCCGTACCGGAGTCCAGGTGCGCGGCGCCGGCGGCCTGCCCAAGAAGCTCACCGCCCGCTCGTGGCTGGTCGCCGACGGCGAGAGCGGCGAGGTGCTCGCCTCCTTCAACGCGCACCGGCGCCTGGCGCCCGCGTCCACGCTGAAGATGCTGTTCGCGGACACCGTGCTGAAGAAGTTCGAGCGGACCCAGCGGTACAAGGTCACCGACGCCGACCTCGCCGACATTCCGGCCGGCTCCAGCCTCGTCGGCATCAAGCCCGGCATCACCTACTCCGTCGAGCAGCTGTGGCAGGGCGTGTTCCTGCGCTCCGGCAACGACGCGGTGCACGTGCTCGCCCACATGAACGGCGGCGTGGCCAAGACGGTCGCCGAGATGCAGGCCATGGCCGAGGACCTGCAGGCCCTGGACACCCATGTGGTCAGCCCCGACGGCTTCGACCACAAGGGCCAGCTCTCCTCGGCGTACGACCTCACGCTCTTCGCCCGGCACGGCCTCAAGAACGCCGACTTCCGCGGCTACTGCGGCACCAGGACCGCCGACTTCCCGGCCGGCGGCAAGAAGACCTTCCAGATCCAGAACACCGACCGCCTGCTCACGGGGGCCTGGGGGCTGCACACGTACGACGGTCTGATCGGCGTGAAGAACGGCTACACCAGCCACGCCGGCAACACCTTCACCGGCGCGGCCACCCGGGGCGGCCGCACCCTGCTGGTCACCGTGATGCATCCGGTCGAGGGCAGCAACGCCGTCTACGAGCAGACCGCCGCGCTGCTCGACTGGGGCTTCGGGCCCGGGCGTTCGGCGCAGGCGGTGGGCACGCTCGTCGAACCGATCAGCGAGGGCGGGGCGAGCGCGAGCCCGGCGCCCGCGGGGAAGGCGGCCCGGGCCGCGGCCGGCGCTCCCGGCTCTGCGTCGTCCGGACACCCCTCGTCGTGGCGCCTGTTGGAGGGCGCGGCCGGGACGGCGGTACTGCTGGGAGCGGGTGCGTGGGCGCTGCGGCGGCGCGTGGTGCGAGCCAAGGCGGCGCGGGCCGAGGCTGCTCGGGCCAAGACGGCTCGGGCCGAAGAGACTCGGGCCGGGGTGGAGCCGGAGTCCGGGTCGGGGCCACGGCACCGGCGCTGAGCGACCGGGCGCATCGGGCGCGTACAGCGGCAGCCGTTCGACGTACTGCGGCAGCCGTTCCACCGACCGGTGCGCACCCCGCGGTCCCACGCGAGGTCCACCCCCAACTCCGGTCAGGTGGAACGGCTGCCGACTCCCCCCTCGGTGTGGCTACGGAACTCCCGTACTCCAAGTGTGAAGCTCTTGTGGAGGAAAGTTGAGCATATGCGGCTGACGGGCCGCAATAGTGCGGACGTTGAAATTCCGTTTGTGTAACTTGAGGGGGCCGGTTCCGGACCGTCCCGAGCCCTGTCCTCAACCCCCTCCTCAGCCCCGCCCGATGTACGGCATCGCCGTCGCCAACACCGTCGCGAACTGCACGTTCGCCTCCAGCGGCAGCTCGGCCATGTGCCGCACGGTGCGTGCGACGTCGGCCACGTCCATGACCGGTTCCGGGGCCACTTCCCCGTTCGCCTGCAACGCCCCGGTCTGCATCCGGGCCGTCATGTCGGTGGCCGCGTTGCCGATGTCGATCTGCCCGACCGCGATGCGGTACGGCCGCCCGTCCAGCGACAGCGACTTGGTCAGGCCGGTCAGCGCGTGCTTGGTCGCGGTGTAGGCGACCGAGTGCGGGCGGGGTGTGTGGGCGGAGACGGAGCCGTTGTTGATGATCCGGCCGCCCTGCGGGTCCTGCTCCTTCATCCGCCGGTACGCCGCCTGCGCGCACAGGAACGCCCCGTTGAGGTTGGTGTCCACCACGTGCCGCCAGGCGTCATAGGGCAGGTCCTCGACCGGCACCCCGCCCGGGCCGAACGTCCCGGCGTTGTTGAACAGCAGGTCGATCCGCCCGAACCGGTCCACGGCCGCCGCGAACAGCGCCTCCACGTCCTCGGGCCGGGACACGTCGGTGCGCACGGCGAACGAGGGTGCCCCGGGCGCCAGTGCCGCCGTCTCCTCCAGCGTCTCGACGCGCCGGCCGGCCAATGCCACCGACCAGCCGGCGCGCAGCAGCTCCACGGCGACGGCCCGCCCGATGCCGGAGCCGGCGCCGGTCACCACCGCGATCTTCGATCGTCTGTCAGTCATGGTTCCGCAGCGTAGGCGGGAAGTCCGCGATGCGGAATGGAATGTCCGCCATACGGTTACCCGGTGACGGTGGCTTAGCTCGATGGTGTGATGATCCGCCTCAGGCTTGTGATGCCCTCGACCACTCGCGTTAACGTCGCTGTGCGACCCAGGCGCCGGAGACGGTGTCAGCGTGCGGGGCCCCTGTTCCACCAGAGTGATGGTTCAGGGCCTCCCCCTCGCCCAGCCTCGTCCCCCGGTGGACGGGTAGCTCAGGGAACTGGCCTCCCGGGTCCGGATCGCGCACAGGATGCGTGTCGCCGCCTCGGGGTCGAGTACGCCGGGGACCAGTGCGCTCAAGACCGTTCGGGGCGTGCGGCTGATCGGGCTCACTCCTGCTCAGTCCGAAGGAACGGTGGAAGAAGCCGGACGGGACGTCCGACCCGGGGAGCCGGTGGCCGAACTGAGACAGTTGCGCCGCCGGAGTTGGGGGCAGTGCGCCGACGTGGCAGCACTGCTCACCCTGGGAGGTCCGTCGGCTTGCCCAGCAGTGCCCCGCCGCCCAGTGCCGGATTCCGCAGCCGGTGCGCCGGCGGGCTGTATCTGATTGCGCGCCTCCGGCACGACGCCCCGCGAGGCCGAAGTCGGCCTGCACCGTGCGCACCTCGCCGATCGCCCCGTCGGCCACCAGTGCCTTCAGCCACCGCACCAACGGATTGCAGTACATCCACATCGCCTCCATCAGGAAGCGGTCGTGCTCCTTCGCCGGCGCCACGAGTTCCTCGGCTTCGCTCGAGCCGGGGGGACCCCCACGGCGAACGCCTGGGCCGACTCCCGGCTGCGCGAGGCCACGGCCACGATCTCCGCGTCCGGCCCCGCGGCGGAGCCGCTGTTGGATGCAGTCGCCAGGTCCGCCGCGAACGCGGCCGCGATCCCGCCGGTCGCCAGGATCCCCCACCGCACGCTCTGCTCCGCCGTCCCGCCCCGCCCTCGTTCATGTGTGCCACGGCAGTGTGTACGAGCTGCGAGCATAGAGGCCGATCCAGTAGGAGAGGGAGGGACACATGCCCGAGCACGCGGAGGCACCGACACCGGAAACGGAGCGCCAGTCCACCACCGCTACCGTCCCGGTCGCCGCCACCCGCCGCACCGGCCTGCTCGTCACCTTCGTCCTCGGCGGCCTCACCGCCACACCCCCGCTGGCGATGGACATGTACCTCCCGTCCCTGCCGGAGGTCACCCGCTCCCTGCACGCCCCCGCCGCCACCGTCCAGCTCACCCTCACCGCGTGTCTGGCCGGCATGGCGCTCGGGCAGCTGGTCGTGGGCCCGATGAGCGACCGCTGGGGCCGCCGCCGCCCGCTGCTGACCGGCCTCGCCGTCTACCTCGTCGCCACCGCGCTGTGCGCCTTCGCGCCCACGGTCGAGGCGCTGGTCGCCTTCCGCCTCGCCCAGGGTCTCGCGGGCGCGGCCGGCATCGTCATCGCGCGAGCCGTCGTACGCGACCTCTACGACGGTGTGGCCATGGCCCGCTTCTTCTCCACCCTGATGCTGATCTCCGGGGTCGCGCCGATCGTGGCGCCCCTGATCGGCGGGCAGATCCTCCGGGTGACGGACTGGCGGGGCGTGTTCGTCGTCCTCACCGTGGTCGGGGCCGCGCTCGCGGCCCTCGTCTGGCTGCGGCTGCCCGAAACCCTGCAGCCCGCCGCACGACACGGCGGGGGAGTGGGGCAGGCGTTGCGCTCGATGCGCGGCCTGCTCGCCGACCTGCCCTTCACCGGCTACATGCTCGCCGGCGGCTTCGCCTTCGCCGCGCTGTTCGCCTACATATCCGCCTCCCCCTTCGTCGTCCAGGAGATCTACGGCGCCTCCCCGCAGACCTTCAGCGTGCTCTTCGGCGTCAACTCGGTCGGGCTGATGATCGCCGGGCAGGTCAACGGCCGGATCCTGGTGGGCCGGGTCGGCCTGGACAAGGTGCTCGGCACCGGCCTCGCGGTGATCGTGCTCGCCGCGACCGCCCTGCTGCTGATGACCGCGGGCACCTTCGGCGAGGTCGGCCTGGCGCCGATCGCCGTCGCCCTGTTCGTCCTCATGTCCGCGATGGGCATCACCCTGCCCAACGCCCAGTCCCTCGCCCTGCTGCGCACCCGGCACGCCGCGGGCTCCGCCTCCGCCCTCCTCGGCACCACCTCCTTCCTCGTCGGAGCGGTCGCTTCCCCGCTCGTCGGCGTCGCCGGTGAGCACACCGCCGTACCCATGGCGGTCGTCCAACTGGCGGGCGCACTGGTAGCGGCGGCCTGCTTCGTGGGAATGTGCCGTCCCTGGAACACCCGTGCGGGGTCGGAGGGAGAGGACAACTGAGCGCACCCAGACTGCGCGCCGGCACACCCGAACGCGCCGGGCTCGACCCCAGGGAACTCGAGCACCTGGCCGGCGAGGTGCACGCCCTCACCACCGGAGCACGCCCCTGGGCCGCCGGTGCCGTCGTCGTGGCCGGACGCGGGCCCGTGATCGCCGTGGCCGAGGCCGCGGGCTGGGCGGTCCGCTACGCCTCCTACGACCCCGAGACCGACACCGGCGTCGAACTGCCGCCCGCCGCCCGGGTCCCGATGACCGTCGACACCCCCTTCGACCTGGCCTCGCTCACCAAGCTGTGCACGTCCGTCGCCGCCGTGCAGCAGATCGAGCGCGGCACCCTGGGCATGGACGCCCGGATCGGTGCCTACCTGCCCGAGTTCACCGCGGCCGCCGAACACGGCGTCACCGTACGGCAGCTGCTCACCCACACCTCCGGGCTGCGCCCCGAACTCCCGCTGTACGACTGCCCGGACGCCACCGCCCGCCTCGCGCTGCTCCGCGCTGAAGCCCCCACGTCCGAGCCCGGCGAGTACCTCTACTCGGACCTGAACATGATCCTGCTCCAGTTCGTCCTGGAGCGGATCACCGGCCGCCCCCTCGACGTCCTGATCGAGGACGGCATCACCCGCCCGCTCGGGATGACGGCGACCGCCTTCGGCCCCTGCCCCGGCGCGGCGGCCACCGAGGACCAGCGGCGGCCCTGGGCCAAGGCCGACCGCGGAATGCTGCGTGGCGACGTCCACGACGAGAACGCCTGGGCGCTCGGCGGGGTGGCGGGTCACGCCGGCCTCTTCTCCACCGCGCGCGACCTGGCGGTCTTCTGCCGCGCCCTGCTCGCGGGCGGTGCGTACGGCCCCGCGCGCATCCTCGGCCCCGACTTCGTGGAACTCCTGTTCACCCCGCCGGGCCTGGGCTTCGCCCTGGACCAGCCGTGGTTCATGGGCGAGCTGGCGGGCAGGGGAGCGGCGGGGCATACGGGGTTCACGGGGACCTCGTTGGTCCTGGATCCGGCGACGGACACGTTCCTGGTGCTGCTGGCGAACACCGTGCATCCGAGACGCCGTCCGCCGGACAGCAGGCCGCGGGCGATGCTGGGCACGCTTCTGGCCAGGGCGGTGATCTGAGTCTTGGCGCAGCCCCCAGCAGGCGGGCACCAGCACCGCCCAGCCATACAATCGGCGGGTGAACGACCCCGCATCCCCGGCCGAAGCCCTCCGCGCCTCCCTGGCCGCGATCCTGGACGGACTTCCGCCCAAGCAAGCCGCCGGAGCCGTGGAACGGCTGATCGCCAACTACCGCGGGGCCACCCCGACCGACGCCCCGATCCTGCGCGACCGCGCCGACGTGGCCGCGTACGCCGCCTACCGCATGCCGGCCACCTTCGAGGCGGTCCGCTCGGCGCTGGAGGCGTTCGCGGACGCCCTGCCCGACTGGACGCCCGGCAGCCATGTCGACGTCGGCGGTGGCACCGGCGCCGCCACCTGGGCCGTCACCGCGACCTGGCCCGGCGAGCGCAGTGTCACCGTGCTGGACTGGGCCGAGCCCGCGCTCGCCCTCGGCCGGGAGATCGCCGAAGCCAACCCCGCGCTGCGGGACGCCCGCTGGCAGCGGGCCCGGATCGGCACGGCGTTCACCCTCGACAGCGCCGACCTCGTCACGGTGTCGTACGTCCTCAACGAACTCGCCGAGGCCGACCGCACCGCCCTCGTCGACGCGGCCGCGGCCGCGGCGCAGTCCGTCGTGATCGTGGAGGCCGGCACCCCCGCCGGCTACGCCCGGGTCATCGAGGCCCGCGACCGCCTCGTCCGCGCCGGGTTCCGCGTCGCCGCGCCCTGCCCGCACAGCGCCGCCTGCCCCATCGTCCCCGGCACGGACTGGTGCCACTTCTCCGCCCGGGTCAGCCGCTCCTCCCTGCACCGCCAGGTCAAGGGCGGCTCCCTGGCGTACGAGGACGAGAAGTTCAGCTACGTCGCCGCCACCCGGCTGCCCGCCGAGCCGGCCCCCGCCCGGGTGGTCCGGCGCCCGCAGATCCGCAAGGGCCAGGTGCTCCTCGACCTGTGCGAGGCCGACGAGCAGCTGCGCCGCACGACGGTCACCAAGCGCCACGGCGACCTGTACAAGGCGGCCCGGGACGCCGGCTGGGGCGACGCCTGGCCGCCGGAGGACCCGACCGCCTAGTCGGTGCGGCTTGTTAGCGTCACCCCATGGTCAAGAAGCCCGCCCCCGGCATGGTCAAGAAGCCCGCCCCCGACGCCACCCGCCGCAGCGAGAAGTCCCGCAGGGCGATCTACGACGCCGCCCTCGCCCTGGTCGCCGAGGTCGGATATCCGAAGACCACGGTCGAGGGGATCGCCGCCCGGGCCGGGGTCGGCAAGCAGACGATCTACCGGTGGTGGGCGTCGAAGGCGGACGTGCTGCTGGAAGCCTTCCTGGACCTCGGCGAGCAGGCGGCCCGGGAGGCGGGGCAGGAGCCGTACGCCATCCCGGACACCGGCGACCTCGCCGCCGACCTCAAGGCGGTGCTGCGGGCCACCGTCGACCAGCTTTTCGACCCCCGCTTCGAGGCACCCAGCCGCGCGCTGGCCGCCGAGGGCGTGGTCAACGAGCAGCTCGGCCGCGAGTTCGTCACCAAGCTCCTCGAACCCCAGCTCCAGCTGTACGTCGACCGGCTGCGCTCCGCGCAGGACAGCGGCGCGGTGCGCCCCGACGCCGACCCGCGCATCGCCCTGGAGCTGTTCGTCTCACCGCTCGCCCAGCGCTGGCTGCAGCACACCGGGCCGATCTCGTACGCGTACACGGACACCCTGGTCGACTACGCCCTGTACGGCCTCGCCCCCCGCTGAGGTCCTGTGAGGCACGTCTCGTCCCGTTCCTCCGGATCCCCGCTCCGGCCCCCCCGAAGCATCGGAAGCTGGGACGATGAGGCATGCTGTCCGCACACCAGCGAGGCGACCACCAAATCAAGGGGTTAGATGAGCGCGACGTTCGGCGGCCGGACCGGCCGGCACGGCAGACTCTCCCAGTGGCTGCTCGGACGCCGCCCGAAGGAGACCGCCGCCGACGACAGCGGCCGTGAGGCCCTGCTGCTCGCCGCCGCCGCAGCGGGACTGCCCCTGGCTCCCGCCGCGCATCCCACCCCCGACTACCGCTGTTCCTGCGACCGCGTCGGCTGTCCCACCCCGGCCCGGCACCCGGTGTCGTTCGCCTGGCAGACCCAGTCCACGACGGACCGCGCGCAGATCGAGCGCTGGGCCCGGCACCAGCCGCAGGCCAACTTCATCACCGCCACCGGCATGGTGCACGACGTGCTCGACGTACCCCTGGAGGCCGGCCGGGAGGCGCTGGACCGGCTGCTCGGCACCGGTGTGGAGGTCGGTCCGGTCGCCGAGAGCGACGACGGCCGCATGCTGTTCTTCACCCTCACCCGGGGCACCCCCGAGGACGAGGACGAGTGGTGGCCCTGCGAACTGGACTGCCACCCCGAGACCATGGACGAGCACCCGGGGCTGCGCTGGCACTGCCGCGGCTCCTACGTCCTCGTACCGCCCGCCCGGCTGCCCGGCGACGAGCAGCAGGTGCGCTGGGTCCGCGGCCCGGAACAGGCGTTGCCCGACCCGCTGAGCCTGCTGGAGGCGCTCACGGACGCCTGCGCCCGCCACGCCGGCGCGGAGGCCGGCCACACGGGCGCCGCCTGGCCGCTGCGGCACTGAGCGCTCCGCGGGGAGAGGCGGGCGCTTCACGGGGTGCCGCGATAGGCCGTCGGGCGGCGGAGGGTCCGTTGTGGCTGGTCGCGCAGTTCCCCGCGCCCCTTTAGGGCGCTTTACTCGCCCTGTGCCGCCGTCAGGCCCTGCACCCGCCCCAGGACCGACACCGGACCGCTGCCCGCCGGGTCGAGGGCGGCCTCGTTGGAGATGATCTCCAGCGTCAGCGACTGCTTGATCTCGCCCTTGGTCAGGGCCTGCACGTCCTTGTTCGGGGCCGGCACGGAGGTGCCCGCGGCGGCGGTCTGCTTCTCGTAGTGGTGCGTGGTGAAGAACACCAGCGCCCCGCCGTCCGCCGTGCGCAGCGCGAGCGGCGCGTAGTCGCCGTGGGTCAGCGGCTCGTCGATGTACTGCCGGACCAGGCCCGGTTTCTTCCTCTGCTTCCTGCGGTCCGCGCGCAGGCCGCTGGTGTACCGGCCGTCCGCGAACGTCGTGCCGGCGCTCTTCAGATAGGCCGCGTAGTCCTTGCTCAGGTCGGCGGGCGGCACGGCCAGCTGCGTGGAGCCGGCGGGCACGGCCTCGCCCCAGCCGTCCTTGTCCTTCTTGAACTCCGGTACGTCACCGGCCGCGACCAGCGTCAGATAGGCCACCTGCCACGGCTCGCCGAGCCCGTCGCGGGTGAACACCAGCAGCCAACGGGCGTTGCTGCTGCCCAGGTTGCCCTTGGCGTCCGCGACGAACCAGCGCGGCCAGCCGGCCTTCTTGGGGATCGTGAACCTGGCGTCCGTCAGCGTGAGCTGGGTGTGGTTCGCGTTGCCCGACGGGCTGTTGGCGTGCCCGGCCTTCAGCCGGGCGCCGTCGATGTCGGCGAGCGCGCCGGTGACGTGGTCCTCGTCCAGGGAGCGGTCGTAGGCCTTGTCGGCCTTGTTGTACGCGTCCGTGAACTGGGTGAGCGCCTTGGCGGCCTCGGCGCGGGTGGTGGCGGGAAGCATCTCGCGCTCCCCGTGCACCACCACACATCCGCCGGCCGTCAGTGACATGACGGTCAGTGAGACCGCTATGAGTGCGTTCCGGTCACGCCTGCGGAGCCTTCGACGGCTGCGTTCCCTGGTCATGAGGTGCCTTCACCTTCCCCTTCCCGGAGGCGAACCCTACCGGGGCGAGGAAGACCGCGAGTGTCGGGATCAGATAGAGCAGCCACACCGTGACCTGGACCACGGTCGGGTCGGGCTGGAAGTTGAACACGCCCTTCAGCAGCGTGCCGTACCAGCTGTCCGGCTCGATCGTGTCGCTGATGTCGAAGGCCAGGTCCCGGATGCCCGGGATCCAGTTGGCCTCCTGCAGGTCGTGGAAGCCGTACGCGAGCACGCCCGCCGCGACCACGACCAGCATGCCGCCGGTCCAGGTGAAGAACTTGGCCAGGTTGATCTTCAGCGCGCCCCGGTAGAACAGCCAGCCGAGGACGACCGCCGTGGCGAGGCCCAGCGCCACGCCGATCAGCGGGCGCGGGGTGCCGTCGCTCGCCGCGTGCACCGAGGCCCACACGAACAGGGCGGTCTCCAGACCCTCCCGGCCGACGGCCAGGAACGCGGTGGCGACCAGCGCGCCCGTGCCCATGGCGAGGGCCGCGTCCAGCTTGCCGTGCAGCTCGGACTTCAGGTGCCGGGCGGTGCGCCGCATCCAGAACACCATCCAGGTCACCAGGACGACGGCGACGACGGACAGCGAGCCGCCCAGCGCCTCCTGCGCCTCGAACGTCAGCTCCTGCGAGCCGAACTCGAGGGCGCAGCCGAAGCCCATCGCGATGGCGACCGCGATGCCGATGCCGATCCAGATCGGCTTCAGGGCGTCCCTGCGGTCCGTCTTCACCAGGTAGGCGATGAGGATGCAGACGACGAGCGACGCCTCCAGGCCCTCACGCAGGCCGATCAGGTAGTTGGAGAACACGGGTTACGCCTCCTCGGAGAACAGCGTGCGGCCCCACCAGTCGTCCTTGCCCCGGACGCCGGGCGGGACGGCGAAGACGGCCGAACCCACGTGCTGGATGTACTCGTTGAGCGCGTCCTTGGCCGACAGCTGCCGCTGCAGCGGGATGAACCCCTTGCGTACGTCACGCTGGTAGGCCAGGAAGAACAGGCCCGCGTCGAGACGGCCGAGGCCGTCCGTGCCGTCCGTGAAGGAGTAGCCGCGGCGCAGGATGGTGATCCCGTTGTTGGAGTCGGGGTGCGCGAGGCGCACGTGCGCGTCCGGCTTCATCGCCTTCAGGAACGGCTTGTCGTGCTCCTTGGCCTTGCCGACCGGGGCGCCCTCGCCCTTGTCGCGGCCGAAGACGTCCTCCTGCTCCTGCAGCGAGGTCCGGTCCCAGGTCTCGATGTTCATCCGGATGCGCCGGGCGACCAGGTACGACCCACCGGTCATCCACTGGGTGCCGTCGCCCTCGCCGACCCACACGAACTTCTTCAGCCGGTCCGTCTCGGTGCCCGCGATGTTGCGGGTGCCGTCCTTGAACCCCATGAGGTTGCGCGGGGTCTGGGCGTCCGGGGTCGTCGACGAGGTCTTGCCGAAGCCGAGCTGGGACCAGCGGATGGCGACCTTGCCGAAGCCGATGCGGGCCAGGTTGCGGATGGCGTGCACGGCGACCTGCGGGTCGTCCGCGCAGGCCTGCACGCACAGGTCGCCGTCGGTGCGCGTCCTGTCGAGGTTGTCGCCCGGGAACTGGGGCAGGTCGACCAGCGCCTCGGGCCGCTTGCCGGACAGCCCGAACCTGTCGAAGAACGACGGCCCGAAGCCGATGGTGAGCGTCAGCCGCGAGGGCTTCAGACCCAGGGCCTCACCGGTGTCGTCCGGCGGCGCCTCGGCGAGCCCGCCGTACGCGCCCTCGCCGACGGCCTTCCCGGCGGTCATCCGGCGCGCGGCCTCGGTCCAGTCCTTCAGCATCTGCACGAACTCGGCGCGGTCCTCGGTCTTCACGTCGAACGCGGCGAAGTGCAGCCGGTCCTGCACCGGTGTGGCGATGCCGGCCTGGTGGGCGCCGTGGAACTCCACGGCGGCGCCCACCTCGGCGGCGGCCGGTTCCACGTCGTTGCCGGCCTTGGCCGCCGCCACGGCACCGCCGGCCGCGGCGGCACCGAGCGCGAGCCCGGCCCCGCCCCAGCCGATCAGCGCACGGCGCGAGGGGGAGGAGCCGCCCCGGCTTTCCTGGGTCTCGGTCATGACGCGTCTCCCCTTACTTCACAACCGCGGCGGCGAGCTTGGACAGCGGCTCGGCGAGCGCGTTCACCGCGTCCGAGAGCCGCTTGCGGTCGTCCTTGCCGACCTTGTCGTACGAGGTGAAGTCGTACGAGTTCTTGTCCGTGCGGTACTTGTCGAGCAGCGTGTTCAGCGCCGCGAACTGCTTGTCCAGCTCGGTGGCCAGCGCGGCGTCGTTCTTCTGCGCGACCGGCTTCAGCAGCTCGTACGACTTCTGCGCGCCCTCGACGTTGGCCTTGAAGTCGACCAGGTCGGTGTGTGAGTAGCGCTCCTCCTCGCCGGTGACCTTGCCGGTGGCGACCTCGTCGAGCAGCTCCTTGGCGCCGTTGGCCATGGAGGTCGGGGTGATCTCGGCCTTGCCGACCCGCTCCTGCCAGTCCTTCAGGTCGGTCACGAGCTGGTCGGCGAGGGTCTTCTCCTCGGCGCCGATCTTCTTGTCCGCCCAGAGGGCCTTCTCCAGGCGGTGCCAGCCGGTCCACTTCTGACCGTCCTCCAGGCCGTCCTCGCGGACGTCGACCTTCGGGTCGATGTCCCCGAAGGACTCGGCGACCGGCTCGGTGCGCTCCCAGCCGAGGCGGGAGGGGGCGTACGCCTTCTTGGCGGCCTCGACGTCGCCGTCCTTGACCGCCTTCACGAAGGTCTCGACGAGCGGCAGCGTGGTGTCGGCCTGCTCCTGGGCGTAGGCGCGGTAGTCGGCGGCCGCCTTGTCCAGCTGCGGGTCGCGCTTGGCGACCTTGCCGGAGCCGGTGACCGTGAGCTTCTGCCGGACGCCCTTGCCCTTCATGCCCGGGACGCAGGCGATCTCGTACGAGCCCGCCTTGATCTCGGCGGTCAGCGTGTACTTGGTGCCCGGGCCGATGTTCTCCTTCTCGGAGACGATCCGGTCGTCCGGGAAAAGGATCTCGACCTCGGTGGCCTTCGAGCCCTTGTTCTCGATCTTCAGCGTGACCTGCCCGGCCGGGACCGACTTGGCGGAGGTCTCGCACTTCGAGTCGGCGGCGGTCACCTGGATCGCGTCACCGTCCTTGGCGTCGCTCTTCGCCGTGCACGCCGAGAGGGCGGTCAGAGCGGCCACGGTGGCGGCGGCGGTGACGGTGAGTCGGACGGCTCGCATGCAGGCTCCAAGCGGGAACGGTGTGGTGAGGCTTGCCTAACTTACATGAGGCTTACCTCACCCATACCCGCCCGGGTCGTGATTCAGCTCTCACGGATACCTCACAGACACGGCTTGATCTCGACGTCTCAAAAGAGGCCCCAATAAAAGGTAAAGCGCGGGTCAAGTGATGGGAGGGTGGGAGGCATGGACAGCGCGCGCAGGGAGTTGCTGGGGGCCGGTGGTCTCGTGCTGGACGTGCGGGACCGGCCGGGTCCGCCGCCGTTGCGCTTCGAGTGCGCCCCCGGCGGTCGGCTGCTGCTGTGGCAGGGGGAGCGGCCGGTGTTGCTGGGCCGCGAGGAACAGGGCGGCTGCTCGCGCGAGGGGCTCTTCGTGCACCGCCTTGCGGGCTACCGCTCACCGCTGCCGCCGGCCCGCTCGGCGCGGCAGCGTCGGCCGGGCAACTGGGTCCACGAGTACGCGCGCCGGCTGGAGAGGGCGCCGCAGGACGGACCGCTGCACGAGGGGCGCTGGTTCCTCGGGGAGCGCCACCGGTTTCCGGCGTACGTCTGGTGGGGCGACTTCCTGCGGGACTGGCCCGGCGGCCACCTGGACTGGTGCGGTGGCGGCTGGGAGGGCGTCGTACCGCTGCGGCCGCTGTCGTCGCAGGACGACCCGCGGGTGAAGGCGTACCGCAAGCACGTGCGCGAGGGCACGCTCGCGCCGGTTCTCCTGTGGTGGGTCACACTCCTCGACGGCTGGGTGATCCTGGACGGCCACGACCGCGCCGTCGCGTCCCTCGCGGAAGGCCGGACCCCGCCGTGCGTGGTCCTGGACCGGGTGCCGGACGAGGAGGACTGGCGCCGGACCGCCGACGAGGTGACCCAGGGACACGAGCGGAGGATGGAGCGCCTGACCGCCCGCCCCGCCGATCCCGGCGCCGAGCGGCAGCGGGACACGCTGGTACGGGCGTACGGCGACGTCATGTCCTCGCTGCCGTACGAGCCGGCCCCCACGTGCTCCTGGCCGCTCCCCGGCGGCGCCCCCGCCTGGGACGCGCTCGCTCGCGCCGCGATGTTTCAATTCCCAAGTGACTGACTACGACGTACTCCGCGTGTTCTGCGCGCCGAACGGCGGCTACGGCAACGAACTCGGTGTCGTCCGCGACGGTTCGGTGCTGCCCGAGCGGAGCGACCGGCAGGAGTTCGCCGCGAAACTCGGCTTCAGTGAGACCGTGTTCGTGGACGACCCCGAACGCGGGGTGATCGACATCTACACCCCCACCCTGCGCCTGCCCTTCGCCGGACACCCCTGTGTCGGCGCGGCCTGGCTGCTGGACGTGCCCGAACTGGTCACGCCCGCAGGGGTGGTGGGCGCCCGGCTGGACGGCGAGTTCAGCTGGATCGAGGCCCGCGCGGAGTGGGTGCCGCCGCGCACCCTGCGCCAGTACCCCACCGCCGCCGAGGTCGACGCCCTCGACGTGCCGCCGCCGGGTGAGTGGATCTACGCCTGGGCCTGGGAGGACGAGGCGGCCGGCCGGATCCGGGCCCGCGGCTTCCCCGGCCGTGGCGACGGGATCGATGAGGACGAGGCGACGGGGGCGGCGGCGCTGCTCCTCACCGATCAGCTGGGCCGGGCGCTGAACATCACGCAGGGCAAGGGCTCGCAGATCCTGACCGCGCCGCAGCCGCACGGGTGGGTGGAGATCGGGGGGCGGGTCTTCCTGGAGCGTTAGGCGCTCAGCGGGCACTCCTCGCCCAGGGCGCGGAAGACGGCGGTGTTCAGTGCGAACGCCTTCTTGCACTCCGCCACGATGCGCTGCTTCTCCAGGTCGTCCGCGGCGACGCCGTCCAGCAGGTCGCGGTAGTCACGCTTGAAGGCCGCCGGGCTGGGGATTCCCTCGAACACGTAGAAGCGGACCCCGTCGCCCTTCCTGGCGAAGCCCCACGCCTTCTCCGCCCGGTCGCGGATGATCTGCCCGCCGGAGAGGTCGCCGAGGTAGCGGGTGTAGTGATGGGCGAGGTACCCGCCCGGCCAGTGCTCGGCGCACTCCCTCACCCGGTCCGCGTACGCCCGCGTCGCCGGGAGCGCGCTCAGTCCCGCTCGCCACCCGGACCCGCGCAGATGCGCCAGGTCCCGCTCCAGCGCGGCCAGCCGGAACAGCTCGGGGCGTACGAACGGCCCCGCCACCGGATCCGCCGCCAGTCGCTCGGCCGCGCTCTCCAGCGCCTCGTACACGAACCACAGTTGCTCGGTGTAGCGGGCGTACGCGGTCACGCCCAGCCGGCCGCCGAGCAGGTCGCTCATGAACGTCGAGGTCTCCGCCTCCACGTGCTGCTCGTGGGAAGCGGTGCGGATGAGGGTCGAGAACGACTCCACGGGCTCTCCTCGGTTTACCGACGGCCTGTCGGTAAGTTTACCGACAGGCCGTCGGAAAAACATCAGGGCAGAAAAAAGGCCCGCCCCGGGTGTCAGGGCGGGCTGCTGCGGGCTGTGGGAGGGCGGCGGCGGTCTACGGCAGGGTGAGGATCTCCGCACCCGTGTCCGTCACGACCAGCGTGTGCTCGAACTGGGCCGTCCGCCTGCGGTCCTTGGTCACGACCGTCCAGCCGTCGTCCCACATGTCGTACTCGTGCGTGCCCAGCGTCAGCATCGGCTCGATGGTGAAGGTCATGCCGGGCTGCATGACGGTCGTCGCGTGCGGGCTGTCGTAGTGCGGGATGATCAGGCCCGAGTGGAACGACGAGCTGATGCCGTGCCCGGTGAAGTCCCGCACGACCCCGTAGCCGAAGCGCTTGGCGTACGACTCGATGACCCGGCCGATGACGTTGATCTGCCGGCCCGGCCGGACCGCCTTGATCGCCCGGTCGAGCGACTCCCGGGTCCGCTCCACCAGCAGCCGCGACTCCTCGTCCACGTCACCGACGAGGTACGTGGCGTTGTTGTCGCCGTGCACCCCGCCGATGTACGCGGTCACGTCCAGGTTGACGATGTCGCCGTCGTTGAGGACCGTCGAGTCCGGGATGCCGTGGCAGATGACCTCGTTGACCGAGGTGCACAGCGACTTCGGGAAGCCGCGGTAGCCGAGCGTGGACGGGTAGGCGCCGTGGTCGCACATGTACTCGTGGGCGACCTTGTCCAGCTGGTCGGTGGTCACACCCGGCGCGATGATCCGCGCGGCCTCCGCCATCGCCTGCGCGGCGATACGGCCGGCGACACGCATCGCCTCGACGGTCTCGGGGGTCTGCACCTCCGGTCCGGTGTACGGCGTCGGCGCGGGCTTGCCGACGTACTCGGGGCGGCGGATGTTTCCGGGTACCGAACGGGTGGGAGACAGCTCCCCTGGTACGAGCAGCGACTGGCCAGACATGCCAGCGAGTCTAACCAGCGGGCATGGGGGAACATGTCCGTGGTGAGAGGAGCTGTTCATGGCCCTGTTCAAGAAGCGCACGGTCGGCAAGCCGGGCGAGTGGTACTACTGCCTGGAGCACAAGAAGGTCGAGGAGGGCCCGGAGTGCCCGGGCAAGGACCGCTTCGGGCCGTACGCCTCCCCGGAGGAGGCCCGGCACGCGATGGAGACGGCGGCCGAGCGCAACCTGGAGTGGGACACCGACCCCCGCTGGCACGACGCCTCCGCACGCGGTGACCAGGACGCCGACCAGGACTGATCACACCTGCGTGGGCGCGACGGCGGTGCGCTGCTCGCGCACCCGTACCGCGTGCTCGTCGGTCCGGGCGTCGTAGGTCATCAGCCCCGGCAGACACAGGGCCAGCAGCCCCATCGCGCCCACGCACAGCAGTCCGCCCGACCACACGGACGTCCGTACGCCCGCCCACGCGGCGACCCCGCCCGAGCGGACCTGGCCCAGCGTCGGGCCCACCGAGTACGACAGCAGTTCGATGCCGGCGAGACGGCCGCGCAGCTGGTCGGGGATCGTCTGGTTCCACATCGCGGCCCGGAAGACCCCGCTGACCATGTCGCAGCCGCCGGCGACGGTCAGGAGCAGCAGCACCAGCCACACGTTGCCGACGACACCGGCGGCCGCGATCGCCACGCCCCACAGCGCGGCCGACAGCACCACCATGCGTCCGTGCCGGTGCACCCGGGAGGTCCAGCCGCTGGTCAGGCCGACCACCATCGCGCCCAGCGGGACGGTCGCGTACATCAGGCCGAGCGCCCACGCGGCGTGCAGCTCGTCGGCGAGGAACGGCAGGACGGCGAGGGGCATGGCCAGGAACATCGCGGCGAGGTCGACGACGTAGGTGCCGAGGAGTTCCTTGCGGCCCCAGGCGTAGCGGGCGCCCTCGGCGATGGCCCGCAGGTCCGGCTTCGCGGCCTCGTAGGAGGCGGGGGAGGGGGCGATGCGGACGATGAACACCAGGGACACGGCGAACGTCAGCAGGTCGGCGGCGTAGGCCCAGCCGAGGCCCGCGTAGGCGACGACCACGCCCGCGATCGCCGGGCCGGCCACTCCGCCGACGGTCCAGCGCAGGGAGTTCAGGGAGGACGCCGCGGGCAGGTCGTCGTGGGCGACGATCCGGGGGAGCAGGGAGTCCAGGGCGGGGCGCTGTACCGAGACCAGGGCGGAGGAGAGGGCGGCGATGACGTAGAGCGGCCAGACGGCGGGGCTGGGCAGCAGGGCGTTGACCAGCAGAGCGGCGCTGAGGAGGCCCTGGCCGGCCTCCGTCCGCATGATCAGCTGCCGCTTGTCGAGGGCGTCTGCGAGGGCGCCGCCGTACAGGCCGAAGACGATCAGGGGGATCAGTTCCACGGCGCCGATCGCGCCCACGGCTGCCGCCGAGCCGGTGAGGTCCTTCAGCTGGACCGGCAGCGCGACGAAGGTCAGGAAGCTGCCGAAGTTGCTGATCAGACCGGATGCCCAGAGTCTGCGGAAGTCCGCGGAGGCCTTCCAGGGGGCGAGGTCGGGGAGGAGAGCTGAAGCCACGCCGGCATGCTCTGCTCGGGGGAAGCCCGGGGCAACTGCTTTTCCCGGTCACCAAGGGGCAGCCGGCGGTGCCGTCAGAATCTCCGCCAGCCTCGACACGCGGTCCCGGAACCCCCGCCGCGCCCTCGGAGAGCCTCCGTTTTCACCTGCCGCCGCGCTCACCAGGTGCTGCACGCTGTCCAGGTCCAGCTCCGCCCCCTCGGGCACGGCCAGCGTGTCATGGGCCATCGCGGACAGCTCACGCCCACCCGCGCCGAGCGCCAGCACCGTCACCCCGGCCCGCCGCGCCGCGTGCACCCGCTCCAGCAGCTCCGCCGGCTCCTCGGGGGCGACCACGAGCAGGGTCTCGCCGCGCCGCGCCTCCTCGATCCGGCCGGGGCCGACAGCGAGGTGCGCGGGATCGGAGGGGCGCGCGTGGTGCCGTACGAGGGTCGGAGTCAGCTCGGGAGTGCCGGACCAGGCCGCCTCGTCGACCAGATGCGCGGCCAGATGCCAGGGCTCGTACTCGGGTGTGCCCACCAGCAGCAGCCCGCCCCCGTGCGCCACCACGGACCCGCGCAGCACGCCCGCGAACCGCCGGGTGGCCCCCAACCACTCGGTACCGGAGAGTACTTCGCGCAGCAGCGCGACCCGTACGGCGTCCATGCGACCGCATCCTGCCCCAACCGGTCACTCTTGACGTGGTGTTCACCCCGAATTCGCCCAACCTGGGGAGGGTGACGGCCCATCGGTGAACGTTTTCCGTGTGAGGAGCCGCCCCATGACCGACGTGTCCGTCCCCTTCCGCGCCGGCCAGGAGGGCTACGCCGGCTTCCGCATCCCGGCCGTCGTGGCAACCGGCAAAGGCGCGCTGCTCGCCTTCTGCGAGGGTCGCGTCGACTCCGTCGCCGACCACGGGCACATCGACATCGTGCTGAAGCGGTCCACGGACGGCGGCCGCACCTGGGGCCCGCTGCGGGTCGCCGCGAGCAACGGGAGGAACCTCGCCGGCAACCCCGCCCCCGTCGTCCTCGACACCGGCCGGATCCTGCTCGTGCACGTCCGTGCCGCGGCCGCCGCCACCGAGGCCGCCATCCTGCGCGGCCAGGTCAGCGACGCCGACGGCCGCCGGGTGTGGGTGCAGCACAGCGACGACGACGGCGCGACCTGGTCCAAGCCGAACGAGATCACCGCGCAGGTGAAGAAGCCCGGCTGGCGCTGGTACGCCACCACCCCCGGCCACGCCCTCCAGCTCGGCTCCGGCCGCGTGCTCGTCCCCGGCAACCACACCCTGCCGCCCACCGGCACCGACACCGGCGCCGAGGCCAGGTACAACAGCGGCCACTGCCTGCTCAGCGACGACCGCGGCGAGACCTGGTACCTCGGCTACCTGGACGAGAACACCGACGGCTACATCAACGTGAACGAGACCACCGCCGCCGAACTCCCCGACGGCCGCGTCTACTTCAACACCCGCAACGACTCGCCCTCACCCGGCAACCGCGCCGACGCGCACTCCAAGGACGGCGGGAAGACGCTGGTCAAGCCCTTCCGCCCGCAGGCCGGACTCACCACCCCGGTCTGCGAGGCCTCCGTCCTGCAGCTCCGCGACCCCGACCTGCTGCTCTTCTCCGCCCCGGCCGACCCCGCCGCCCGCGCCCTGATGACCATCCGCGTCTCCGGCGACGGCGGTACCACCTGGCGCAAGGCCCTCTCCGTGGACGGACTGCCCGCCGCCTACTCCGACCTGGTCCGCGTCGACCGCGGCACGGTCGGACTCCTGTACGAGACAGGGGACTTCAGTGCCTACGAGACCATCACCTTCCGTCGGGTGCCCGTGACGCGGCTCACCTGACCCGGTGCCGTCCGCCCCACGGACGTAGAGTCGGCCCATGACCTCTACCGACAGCGCACAGACTCCCGCGAAGGCCCCCGCCAAGGACCCCTGGGACCTGCCCGACGTCTCCGGGCTGGTCGTCGGCGTGCTCGGCGGCACCGGCCCGCAGGGCAAGGGCCTCGCCTACCGGCTCGCCCGGGCCGGCCAGAAGGTGATCATCGGCTCGCGCGCCACCGAGCGCGCCCAGGCCGCCGCGGAGGAGCTGGGGTACGGCGTCGAGGGCGCCGACAACGCCGAGACCGCGCGCCGCAGCGACATCGTGATCGTCGCCGTACCGTGGGACGGCCACGGCAAGACGCTGGAGTCCCTGCGCGAGGAACTGGCCGGCAAGCTCGTCGTCGACTGCGTGAACCCGCTGGGCTTCGACAAGCAGGGCGCCTATGCGCTGAAGCCGGAGGAGGGCAGCGCGGCGCAGCAGGCCGCCGCCCTGCTGCCGGACTCCCGGGTCACCGCCGCCTTCCACCATCTGTCGGCCGTGCTGCTCCAGGACCCGGACATCGAGGAGATCGACACCGACGTGATGGTGCTGGGTGAGGCGCGCGCCGACGTGGAGATCGTCCAGGCGCTGGCCGGGCGCATCCCCGGCATGCGCGGCGTCTTCGCGGGCCGGCTGCGGGGCGCCCACCAGGTCGAGTCGCTGGTCGCGAACCTGATCTCCGTCAACCGCCGGTACAAGGCACACGCCGGGCTCCGCGTCACGGACGTGTGAGGGCATGGGGGACACTGGTCGTCGTAGCAGTGTCCCCCGCAAGGAGCCGACCCCATGCCCCGCATCGCCCTCTACACCCTCGTCGTCTGCCTCCTCGCCGTTGCCGCCGCGGTCGTCTCGTTCGTCCAGGGCAGCTGGCTGGGGATCGTCTGGGTGCTGCTGGCGGGCCTGTCGTCCAACATGACCTGGTACTACGTCAAGCGCGGCCGGGCCGCCGCGGCGCAGGGCAAGTCGGTCACGGGCTGACCGCGCAGTAGGGGTCGCTCTCCCGCCAGAAGCGGAACAGGTCGTATCCGCAGTATGTCTGGGTCTCGTCGATCCCGAGGCCGCGCAGGATCGAGTGGATCGCGTCGAAGAACACGCTGTTGACCGACGGCACCCACAGCAGCGCGAACACGAACAGCAGTCCGAACGGCGCGAACGGCTCCACCTGCCGCTTCACCTGGTACGACAGCCACGGCTCGATCACCCCGTACCCGTCCAGGCCCGGCACCGGCAGGAAGTTCAGGATCGCCGCCGTCACCTGGAGCAGGGCGAGGAACGCCAGCGCGTACCGGAAGTCGCGGGGCACCCCGTCCAGCGCGTGCAGCCAGAAGGGCGCCGTGCACACCGCCGCGAACAGTACGTTCGTCAGCGGGCCCGCCGCCGAGATCAGGCTGTGCCGCCAGCGGCCCCGGATACGGCCCCGCTCGATGAAGACCGCGCCGCCCGGCAGGCCGATCCCGCCCATGATCACGAACACCACCGGGAGCACGATGCTCAGCAGCGCGTGCGTGTACTTCAGCGGGTTCAGCGTGAGGTAGCCCTTCGCGCCGACCGTGATGTCCCCGCTGTGCAGGGCGGTGCGCGCGTGCGCGTACTCGTGCAGGCACAGGGAGACGATCCAGGCCGCCGTCACGAACAGGAACACCGCGACACCCGGCTGCTCGGCGAACCCGCTCCAGGTGGCCCAGCCGGTCACCGCCGTGACGGCCAGGATCCCGACGAACACGGGGCTGATCCGGCGCTCGCCGCGGCGGGTGGTGGCGGTCGTCATGAGCGGCTCCTGTGGGCGGGTACGGTCGGGAGGCCGACCGTACCGGCCGGGGACTCATGAGGAAAACGTCTCGCGGTGGCCGTCCGGTTCCAGGAGGGTGGGGGAATGGCAGTGATGAGGGTGTTCTACGAGGACTGGCAGATGGAGTGCTGCGGCAGGCCGTTCAGCGTGGGCCAGGAAGTCGGCTGGCGGCTGGTCGCCGTCGACGAGGAGGAGGCCGGGAACGGCCACTGGCACGGCGCCGAGGCATGGGTGGAGAACCACGGCGGCCCGAAGCACAAGACCGTCGGTCACGTGCGCTCCATCGACCTGGTGCACCAGGAGTACACCGCCCGCCACGACCCGCGCGCCGCGGAACCCGCCGCACTCGCCGACGTGGAGCCCGGCACGGTGATCTTCCGGTCGACCGGGCGCAGTCTGGAGCCGGTGCCCGGCGCACGGACCCTGGAGCCCGTCGACAGCTGTCCGAGGTGGTTCGGCGGCTTCGAGGAGGAGGAACAGCCACCGCGCCGGGTTCCCTACCGCGTCCGGCGCGCCGTCGGCGTCCTCGTCACCCTGGAGGTCCCGGACGACCCAGGAGGTTCCGGGCGGCGCGCCGCCCGAACCCGGTGACCCGTCCCGACCGCTCCGGAGACAATGAACCCCGTGCGCTACCGCCTCCTCGGTCCCACCCAGGCACTCCGCCCCGACGGCACGCCCGTCCCGGTCGGCGGGGCGCGGCTGCGTGCCCTGCTGAGCGTGCTCGCGCTGCGGGCCGGACGGACCGTGCCGACCGATCTGCTGGTGGACGAGGTATGGGGTGCTGATCCGCCCGCCGACGCCACGGGCGCGCTGCAGGCGCTGGTCGGCCGGCTGCGCAGGGCCCTCGGCGCCGACGCGGTCGCCTCCGCCGAGGGCGGCTACCGGCTCGCCGCCGCCCCCGACGACGTCGACCTGGGCCGCTTCGACCGGCTGACCGGCGAGGGCCTCGGCGCCCTGGCCGACGGCGACCCCGCCAAGGCCGCCGCCGTCCTGGACGACGCGCTCGCCCTGTGGCACGGCCCCGCCCTCGCCGACCTGCCCGACCACACCGCCGACGCGGCCCGCTGGGAGACCCGCCGCCTGGACGCCCTGCGCGGCCGGCACACCGCCGCCCTCGCCCTCGGCCACGCCGAGCAGTCCCTGCCCGAGCTGGCCGCGCTGTGCGACAGCCATCCGCTGGACGAGCCGCTTCAGGCGCTGCGGCTGCGCGCGCTGCGCGACGCGGGCCGCCCGGCCCAGGCGCTGGCCGCCTACGAGGACGTACGACAGCTCCTCGCGGACCGGCTCGGCTCCGACCCCGGCCCCGAACTGCGCGCACTGCACACCGAGTTGCTCACCGAGACCGAGCGGGAACCGCAGCCCGCACCGTCCGCCGGCCTCGGCAACCTGCCCGCCCGGCTCACCTCCTTCGTCGGCCGGGAGGCCGACATCGCGGCCATCGGCGCCGACCTCGTGGCGGCCCGCCTCGTCACCCTGCTCGGGCCCGGCGGAGCGGGCAAGACCCGGCTGTCCCAGGAGGCCGCCGAGGCCGTACGGCACACCGCCCGGGACGGGGTGTGGCTGGCCGAACTGGCGCCCGTCGACGACCCGGACGCCGTACCGCAGGCCGTGCTGACCGCGATCGGCGCCCGCGAGACCGTGCTGCACGGCGCCGGCGTCGAGGCCATGCGCGCGATCACCGACGTGGACGACCCGGTCGACCGGCTCGTGGAGTACTGCGCCCGCCGCCGGATGGTGCTGATCCTCGACAACTGCGAGCACGTCGTCGAGGCGGCAGCCCGGCTGGCCGAGCGGCTGCTGGCCCGCTGCCCGCAGCTGACCGTGCTCGCCACCAGCCGTGAACCGCTCGGTGTGCCCGGGGAGTTGGTGCGGCCCGTGGAGCCGCTGCCCGAACCGGTCGCGCTGCGGCTGCTCGCCGACCGGGGTGCGGCGGCCCGGCCCGGATTCCGCCTGGAGGACGACCCCGAGGCCTGTGCCGAGATCTGCCGGCGGCTCGACGGACTGCCCCTCGCCATCGAGCTGGCGGCCGCCCGCCTGCGCATGCTGACCCCGCGCCAGATAGCCGGCCGGCTGGACGACCGCTTCCGGCTGCTCACCAGCGGCAGCCGCACCGTGCTGCCCCGCCAGCAGACCCTGCGCGCCGTCGTGGACTGGTCCTGGGACCTGCTCGACGCGGACGAACGGGACGTCCTCGGCCGCCTGTCGCTCTTCGCGGGCGGCTGCGACCTGGCCGCCGCCGAGGGCGTGTGCGGCCCGCTGAGCGGCCTCGGGGATGTGGAGCACGCCCCACATCCCCGAGGCCGCTCAGCCCTGGACGTGCTCGGCTCCCTGGTCGACAAGTCGCTGGTGGTGGCCGCCCCGTCGGCGGACGGCGGGATGCGCTACCGGCTGCTGGAGACCGTCGCCGAGTACGCGGCCGAACGGCTGGACGAGACCGGGCGCCGGGCCGAGGCCGAGCGCGCCCATCTGACGTACTACCGCGAACTCGCGCGCACCACCGACCCGTTGCTGCGCGGCAGCGAACAGCGCGCGGCCATCGACAGGTTCCAGCTGGAGTACGAGAACCTGCGCACCGCCCTGCGGCACGCCGTCGCCCTCGGCGACGAGCAGGAGGCGCTCAGCCTGGTGCTGTCCCTGGTCTGGTACTGGCAGATGCGCGACCTGCGCATCGAGTGCCGCACCTGGTGCGAGGAGGCCATGGCCCTCGGCCCCGACCCGTTCGCCGAGCCGGCCAGCCCCGCCCGCCCGGTCTGGGAGCGCTGCACCGACACCCCGCCCCCGTTCACCGGCGAACTCCTCGCCGAGGCCCGGCGCGGCGTCCACCTCGCCCATCTCGCCTGCATGGACACCGAGATCAACAGCTGGCAGACCCCCGAGGCCCAGGCCAAGCTGCGGGTCATGGCCCAGGTCTACGAGCCCGGCCTGCCGCAGACCTGCCGAGCCCCGGGCGCGATCTGGTTCTACGCCGTCATCCTCACCGACGGCGCGGACCGGATGCGCACGATCTCCGACGCCACCATTCGGACCTGCCGGGACAACCCCGGCTTCGAGTGGGAGCTGGCCGGCGCCCTGCAGATGCGCGCCAACCTGCTCGCCAACCGCACCGCCTGGGCGGGCGACGCCACCCGCGACGCCGACGAGGCGCTGGTGATCTACCGCCGCCTCGGCGACCAGTGGGGCATCGCCGAGGCGCTGTCCGCACGCGGCGAGGCCAACGAACGCAAGGGCTCCTACCGCGCGGCCGCCGCCGACTACGAGGCAGCCATCGTCCACGCCGAACGCCTCGGCGCCCGCGCCCAGATGGCCGTGCTCCGCGCCCGGCTCGGCAGCGTGCTCCTGGAGGCGGGCGACGCCGAGCGCGGCGAGCGCATGCTGCGGGACGTCATCGCCCGCCAGGAGGGCGCCGTCAACGAGGCGATGCCGGCCGCCCGGCTCTTCCTCGCCGCCCGGCTCGGCCTGACCGGGCGCACCGAGGAGGCACGCGAACAACTCCGGCTGCTGCGCGAGGAGTTCACGATCGCGCACTTCGTCGTCTTCGACGCCATGATCCTCGGCCAGGAGGCCTGGCTGGACGCCCTCGACCGCCGTTCCGAGGAGTCCCTGGACCGCGTCCGCACGGCACTGCGGCGCGCCGACGACCCGCTGTCCCAGGTGATCACCCCGCATCTGGGCTCCATCTGCCTCACCATCGGGGCCATGGCCCTGGCGGGCCTGGACGGCGGCACCCGGGCCGCGGACGCCGCCCGCTGCCTGGCCGCCGCCCAGGCCCTGCTGCCGGCCGAGCACGTCTCCTCCGGTGTGGAGCGCCGGACGTACGAGCTGACCGAGTCCCGGATCCGCGAGACGCTCGACGGCCCCGCCTACGCGGCCGCGTACGCCGAGGGCGGTGGCCTCTCCCTCGCGGAGGCCACCGCCCTGCTGTGAGCCGTCGAACGCCGGCTCTTCGTACGTCCGCTCTTCGCGCGTCCGCTCTTCGTGCGTCAGCTCTTCGTGCGGAACTTGTGGATCGCGACCGGGGCCATCACCGCGGTGAGGCCGGCCGACCAGATCAGGGTCACCCACAGGCCGTGTGCGACCGGTCCGCCGACCATCAGGCCGCGGGCGGCGTCCGCCAGGGCGGACAGCGGGTTGTAGTCGGTGAAGTTCTGCAGCCAGCCCGGCATCGAGGCGGTCGGCGCGAAGATCGACGAGCCGAACTGCAGCGGCATCAGCACCAGGAAGCCCATGGCCTGCACGGACTGCGCGCTCTTCATCACCACGCCGAGGGTGAGGAACACCCACATCAGGGCCGAGCCGAACAGCGCGGACAGGCCCACCGAGGCGAGCAGCCCCGGCCAGTTGGTGATGTCGAAGCCCACGAGCACGCCGACGATCATCAGCACGACGGTCGCGAAGAGCATCCGCATCAGCTCCACCGCGATCTTGGCGAACAGCACGGAGCCGCGCCCGATCGGCAGGGACCGGAAACGGTCCATGACACCGGAGTTGAAGTCCGTGTTGAAGCCGGTTCCCACACCCTGGGCCATGTTCATGCCCATCATGGCCATCAGGCCGGGCACGACGTACTGCACGTACCGGTCCTGACCGCCGCCCAGGGACTGCCCGATGGAGCCGCCGAAGACGTACACGAACAGCAGGGTGAAGATGACAGGGAACAGGATGGCGTCGAACATCGACTCCGGGTCCTGCCGGATCCACAGCAGGTTGCGGCGGATGAGCGCGCCGGTGTGGCGCAGGTGGGCGCGCAGCGGGATGGGCGCATCGCCCTTCGCAGCGGCGGCGGCCGGGGTCAGAGTGACGGCGCTCATACGGCGACCTCCTCGCGGGTGTCGGCGGACGTGGTGGCCTGCGGGGCACCGGCACGGTGGCCGGTGAGGGACAGGAACACCTCGTCCAGGCTGGGCAGTTCGGTGGTGATGGAGGAGATCGTGATGCCGCGCGCGGTGACCGCGCCGACCACGGCGGTCAGCTGCTCGTCGCTGAGGATCGGCACCAGCAGCGACCCTGACTCGGGGTCCACGGTGGTGGCCGCGAGCCCGGTGATGCCCAGCTCGTCCAGCATGGCGGCGAGGGGCCGCAGCTGCAGCGGGTCCAACGGCCGCACCCGCAGCGTGCGCCCGCCGACCCTGGCCTTCAGCTCCTCGATGCCGCCGTTCGCGATGACCTTGCCGCGGTCCACGACGGTCAGCTCGGAGGCGAGCTGCTCGGCCTCCTCCATGTACTGGGTGGTGAGCAGCACGGTGACCCCCTCACCGACCATCGCCCTGACCTCGTCCCACACCTCGTTGCGGGTACGCGGGTCGAGCCCGGTGGTCGGCTCGTCGAGGTACAGGACGGCCGGCCGTCCGATCATCGAGGCGGCCAGGTCCAGCCGCCGCCGCATACCGCCCGAGTAGGTGCTCGCCGGGCGCCTGGCGGCCTCCGTCAGCGAGAACCGCTCCAGCAGCTCGTCGGCGCGGGCGCGGGCGTCCTTGCGGGAGAGGTCGAGCAGCCGCCCGATCATGTAGAGGTTCTCCCAGCCGGGAAGCTTCTCGTCCACCGAGGCGTACTGCCCGGTCAGGCCGATCACCCGGCGCAGCTGCCGGGGCTGCCGTACGACGTCGTAGCCCGCCACGGTGGCCTGCCCGGCGTCCGGCGTGATCAGGGTGGAGAGGATCCGTACGAGGGTGGTCTTCCCGGCACCGTTCGGCCCGAGCACCCCCATCACGGTGCCCTCCCGCACATCCAGGTCGACCCCGTCCAGCGCCTTGGTCTCGCCGTAGTGCTTGACCAGTCCCCGTACCGTCACTGCGGGGCTTCCGCCGACGGGGTTGTGTTCGATTCGCGTCATGCGGAAGACAGTGTCAGGCCCCACCGACAAACCACCGACAGGGCGCCTACAGCCACCGACAACCTGCCGACGGCCACCGCAACCATCACGACGACCACCGCAACCATCAATTGAGCAACCACGACGGCGAGCAACCAACTCCGCGAGAGCGGCGCCGGTTCAGGCGCAAAAAGGGGGACGGCCCGCCGACGGGGGAAGATCGGCGGGCCGTCCGTGGTGCGGCGATGGCTCAGCGGCAGCGATCAGTGGACGGAGTGCTCCTCCAGCGGGAACGTCCCGCCGACGACGTCCTCGGCGAACTCCTTCACCGCGTTGCCCATGACCTCACGCAGGTTCGCGTACTTCTTGACGAACTTCGGGACGCGACCGGACGTCAGCCCGAGCATGTCGGTCCACACCAGCACCTGCGCGTCCGTCTCCGGCCCGGCGCCGATGCCCACGGTCGGGATGTGCAGCACCCGCGTCACCTCGGCCGCCAGCTCCGCCGGAACCAGCTCCAGCACCACCGCGAACGCGCCCGCGTCCTGCACGGCCTTCGCGTCGCGCAGCAGCTGCGCCGCCGCCTCCTCGCCCCGGCCCTGTACGCGGTAGCCCATCGCGTTGACGGACTGCGGGGTCAGCCCGATGTGCGCCATCACCGGGATGCCGGACTCGACGAGGAGCCGGATCTGTTCGTGCGAGCGCTCGCCGCCCTCCAGCTTGACCGCGCCGACGCCCGCCTCCTTCACCAGCCGGGTCGCCGAGCGCAGCGCCTGCACCGGGCCCTCCTGGTACGAGCCGAAGGGCAGGTCGCCGACGATCAGGGAGCGCTGGGTGCCGCGTACGACGGCCGCCGACAGCATGGTCATCTCGTCGAGGGTGACGGGCACGGTGGTCTCGTACCCGAGGTGACAGTTGCCCGCCGAGTCGCCGACCAGGATCACCGGGATCCCTGCCTCGTCGAAGACGGACGCGGTCATCGCGTCGTAGGCGGTGAGCATGGGCCATTTCTCGCCGCGTTCCTTGGCGAGGGCGATGTCGCGGACGGTGATGCGGCGGGTGCCCTTCCCCCCGTACAGCGTCTTGCTGCCGTCGGAGGGCTTGTTCTGGGCAGCCGAAAGCTGCGTCATGGCAACGGCTCCTTCAGTCATCTCGAGGCGCCCTGACGGCGTCCCCGGATCGCCTCCATGGTGGCACCTCGTGCCAGGGAGGGCCAGAGGAGCCCCCTGTGATCCCTTCGGCGCGTCACCGCTGTGCGCCCGCTGTGTAAGGCCTCGGTAAAGGAATAAGATACGAGACGGTTCCGTATTGAAATGGTCGTAGGCTCGAACGCATGACAACCTCCGTCCCTGCCTCCCGGATACCGGAAGCAGTGCACCGGCGCCGATGGGCGATCCTCGGCGTGCTCATGCTGAGCCTGCTCATCGTGGTGCTCGACAACTCGATCCTGAACGTCGCGATCAAGACCATCTCCACCCCGGCGCCCACCGGCCTCGGCGCCACCCAGAGCGAGATCGAGTGGGCGATCAACGCCTACACCCTCGTCTTCGCCGGCCTGCTGTTCACCGCCGGCCTCATCGGCGACCGCCTCGGCCGCAAGAAGGTCCTGCTCGGCGGCCTCGTCGTGTTCGGCATCGGCTCGGCCCTGGCCGCCGAGTCCGGCTCCCCGGGACAGCTGATCGCCTACCGCGCCCTGATGGCGCTCGGTGCCGCCTTCGTGATGCCGTCCACCCTCGCCGTGCTCATGAACGTCTTCGAGCGCGAGGAGCAGCCCAAGGCCATCGGCATCTGGGCGGGCGGTGTCGGCCTCGCCATCGCCATCGGCCCGATCACCGGCGGCGCCCTCCTCGACCACTTCTGGTGGGGCTCGGTCTTCCTGATCAACGTACCGATCGTGATCACCGCGCTCGCCCTGATGGTGTGGCTCGTGCCCGACTCGCGCGACCCCCGGCCGGGCCGGCTCGACCCCGTCGGCGTGGTGCTGTCCGTCGTCGGCCTGGTCCTGCTGGTCTACGGCATCATCAAGGGCGGCGAGCTGGCCGACTTCACCGACGCCAAGGTGCTGGCGACCATCCTTGCCGGTCTCGCCGTCCTCACCGGCTTCGTCATCTTCGAGAAGCGCAGCGACCACCCGTCGCTGGACGTCACCTACTTCAAGAACAAGGTGTTCTCGTCCGCCATGGCGGCCATCGCGCTCGTCTTCTTCGCGCTGATGGGCGTGACGTTCTTCTCGGTCTTCTACACCCAGAGCGTGCGCGGCTACTCGCCGCTGCAGTCCGGTCTGCTGCTGCTCCCGCTGGCCGCCGCCCAGCTGATCTTCGCGCCGCGGGCCCGGCTGCTGGTCGACCGGTTCGGCAACAAGGCCACGACCACCGCGGGCCTGGTGCTGATCGCGGCGACGCTGGCCGCGTTCTCCTCGTTCGAGGCCGACACGCCGATCTGGGTGCTTGAAGTCGTCTTCTTCCTCATGGGTACCGGCATGGCGCACATCATGACGCCGACCTCCGTCGTCATCATGCAGGCCCTGCCCCGCGAGAAGGCCGGCTCGGCCTCCGCGCTCAGCAACACCTTCCGCCAGGTCGGCGGCGCCCTCGGTATCGCCGTGCTCGGCTCGGTGCTCTCCACCTCCTACCGCAACGGCGTCGAGGGCAAGCTCGGCCTGCTGCCGCCCGGCCTCAGGGACACGGCCGGCGAGTCCATCGAGGCCACGCTCGGCGTCGCCGAGAAGCTCGGCGCGTCGGGCAGGGCCCTCGTCACCCCCGCCAACGACGCCTTCCTGCACGCCATGCACGTCACCGCCCTGTGCGGTACGGGGGTGGCGCTCATCGGCGCCGTGGTGACGGCCCTCTTCCTGCCCGGCAAGCCGCCGGTCGGTCAGGAAGGCGAGAAGGAACAGGAGTTGGTCGCAGCCGCGGACTGAGCGAAACCCGTAGGGTCCACGGGGGAAGGAGGCTGCTGCGGGAGAATTCCCGCAGCACAGTGAAAGGACGGACGAGTGAGCCTTGCCGAGAGCCGGCCGCGGCCGGACGGGCCCACGCGGGGACGACCCCGCAGTGAGGCCGTGGAACGCGCCATCCTGGAGGGCGTGGTGCAGCTCCTGGAGGACGGCGTACCCCTTGCCGAACTCTCCATCGAGCGCGTCGCGCGCACGGCCGGGGTCGGCAAGGCCACCATCTACCGCCGCTGGAGCGGCAAGGAGGAACTGTTCGTCGACGTCGTACGCGCCGCCGAACCCCCCGACCCCGTACTCCCCGGCACCTCCCTGCGCGACGACCTGGTCGTGTTGCTGGAGTCCCTGCGCCAACGCGGTCTCGCCAGCCGCTCGTCGGCGATCCTGCACAACGTGTACGCCCAGATGAAGAGCAGCCCCAAGATCTGGGCGGCGTACCACGCCGGCGTCATAGCGCCCCGGCGTGCCCTCTCCCTGGAAGTGCTGCGCCGCGCGCGGCAGAGCGGCGAACTCCGGGCGGACGTCGACCTGGAGCTGGCCAACGACATGTTCATGGGCCCCATGCTGGTGCGCTCCGTCATGCGCCCGGACGACGACCTGCCCGAGGGGCTCGCGGAACAGATCGTCGACACGGTCCTGGAAGGCCTACGACCCGTCAGCTCGACAGCCTCGTAGCACGTATGTGCACGTTTCGTCACAGACCATGCCGGTCCCGGGGGTAACCGGAACCCAGGGCGCCGCCTCGTTCGTCCTCGTCTTCCGTACGGCCGTCATGGGACGGCGGGAACGGGACCCCTCATCCCCTAGGGTCGGATGAACACAGGGGAACGACGGTGTGCACGGCAGGCAGTGAGGCAGACGGTATGGCGCAGCAGGCGTACATGACGGAGACGGACAACGGCGGCTCGGGGCCCGAGCGACCGGGATCCCGGCTTCGGCGTCTGATGCACCGCCTGTTCGGCGGCTGGCGCGGCGATCCACGCATCTGGCGCCGGGGCATCGTCCTCGCCGTCCTCGCGCTGCTGCTCGCGCTGGTGATGCTGCTGCACTCGCGCATCCCCAACCGGGTGGGCAACCTGGGCAGCCTCACGGAGACCTTCCTGCCCTGGCTGGGCCTGGCCATCCCGGTCCTGCTGGTCCTCGGCGTGCTCCGGAAGTCGGCGACCGCCCTGCTCACGATCCTCCTCCCGGCGATCGTGTGGCTGAACCTCTTCGGCGGACTGCTCACCGACAGGACGGCCGTCGGCGGCGACCTGACGGTGGCCACCCACAACGTGAACGCCGACAACCCCGACCCGGCCGCGACCGCCCGGGACGTCGCCTCCTCCGGCGCGGACGTGCTGGCGCTGGAGGAGCTGCCCGCGTCCGCCGTCCCGGTGTACGAGAAGGCGCTCGCGTCGACGTACAAGTACCACGCGGTCGTCGGCACGGTCGGCCTGTGGAGCAGGTACCCGATGGCCGGCGTCGAGGACGTCGACATCAAGCTCGGCTGGAAGCGCGCGATGCGCGCGACCGTGACGACCCCCAAGGGCCCGCTCGCCGTCTACGTCGCGCATCTCCCCTCGGTGCGGGTGAAGGTGGAGGCCGGTTTCACCGCCCGGCAGCGGGACAAGAGCGCCGACGCGCTCGGCGAGGCCATCGCCCATGAGCCCCTGCGGCGGGTCGTGCTGCTCGGCGACCTGAACGGCACGATGAACGACCGCTCGCTCAACGCCGTCACCTCGCAGATGCGCTCCACGCAGGGCGCGGCCGGCAGCGGCTTCGGGTTCAGCTGGCCGGCGTCGTTCCCCATGGCGCGGATCGACCAGATCATGGTCAAGGGCGTCGAGCCGGAGAGCTCCTGGACGCTGCCGCGCACGAACAGCGACCACCTCCCGGTGGCTGCTCGTGTGAAGGTGGACACGTCCTCGTAACCGGCTGGAATACTGGGCCTGAGAGACTTTGTTCCGTAGCTGAACATAAGCTGGTGACGGAACTCCGCTCTCTTACTTCGAAAGGCACAGGCCCTTCATGCCCCTGGCCCTGCTCGCTCTGGCCGTCGGCGCTTTCGGTATCGGTACCACCGAGTTCGTGATGATGGGCCTGCTGCCCGACGTCGCGGACGACCTGCACACCTCGATCCCCACCGCCGGGCACCTGGTCTCGGCGTACGCGCTGGGCGTCGTCATCGGCGCCCCGCTGCTGGCCGCGCTCACCGCCCGGATGTCCCGGCGCACGGTGCTCATCGGTCTGATGGCCCTGTTCGTGGCGGGCAACGCGCTCTCCGCGCTCGCCCCCGGCTACGACTCGCTGCTCGCCGCCCGCTTCCTCAGCGGCCTGCCGCACGGCGCCTTCTTCGGCGTGGGCGCGGTCGTCGCCACGAACATGGTCGCGCCGGAGCGCAAGGCCCGCTCCGTGTCCCTGATGTTCCTCGGCCTGACCGTCGCCAACATCGTGGGCGTCCCCGTCGCCACGCTGATGGGCCAGCACCTGGGCTGGCGGGCGACCTTCCTCGGGGTGAGCGCGATCGGCCTCGCGGCGATAGCGTCGCTGGCCCTCCTGATCCCGCACGACCGCGTCGCCGCCCCCACGACGGGCCTGCGCGGCGAACTGGCCGCCCTGCGGTCCCTGCCGGTCTGGCTGGCCCTCGGTACGACGGTGGCGGGCTTCGGCGCGCTCTTCGCCGCGTACAGCTACGTCACCCCGATGCTGACGGACTCCGCCGGGTTCGCCGAGGGCAGCGTGACGGTGCTGCTGGCGCTGTTCGGCGTGGGCGCGACGGCGGGCAACCTGCTGGGGGGCCGGCTGGCGGACCAGTCGATGCGGGGGACGCTGTTCGGTGGGCTGGCCTCGATGGTGGCTGTGCTGCTCCTGTTCCCCGTACTGATGCGGGCGGAGTGGAGCGCGGCGCCGGCCGTGGCGCTGCTCGGTATGGCGGCGTTCGTCACCGGCTCCCCGCTCCAGCTGATGGTCATGGAGAAGGCCGCCGCGGCTCCCTCGCTTGCCTCCTCGGCCAACCAGGCGGCGTTCAACCTGGCGAATGCCGGCGGCGCCTGGATCGGGGGGCTGGCGTTGGCGGCCGGCTTTGGAGTCACGTCGCCTGCGGTGGCCGGGGCGGCGCTGGCTGTCCTTGGACTGGGTGTGGCGGGTGTGGCCCACCTGGTGGACCGGCGTCGGGAGGTTGCCTCAGTGGGCCGTGTCGTCGCTGCTCACGTGCCCGAGCAGTCGGGGGCGCTGCAGCACTGAGTCTGCCCACCCACCCGTCCCGGTCGCTCAACAACCTCCCAGGAAACCCCCGACCGTCGCCGCGAACCGGTCCCCGTCGTCCAGCCACGGGAAGTGCGCGGCCGCGGGCTGGATCACCAGTCGGCCCTGCGGGAAGAGCGCGGCCACCTCGGCCATCGCGCGGGGCGGGCCCGCCACGTCGGCCTCCCCGGCGAGGACCAGCACCGGGGAGCGGAAGCGTGCCAGAGCCGTACGCGTGGTGTCCGGGGTGAAGGCGCCGGGGGCCGCGTAGACGGCCGCTGCCTCGGCGTTGCGCTGCTCGTCCTGCACGGCCTGGTGGGCGCGTGCCGTGTCGTCCCAGCGGCCGTACCAGAAGGGGGCGACGGCCTGCCAGGAGGCAGCCGTACCCCGCCCGGCGACGACCGCCTCAAGGGCCCCGAACGCCTCCGGAAACCACGGCTCGTCCCCGCGCAGCCGTGCGGCCCGAAGCCGGTCCTCTCCGTCGATCGTGACGCCGACGGCCAGGACGCTGGGCGTGACCAGCGCGAGCCTGCCGACCCGCTCCGGGTGGCGGCTCACGTACGACACGGCCAGGTTCGCGCCGGCACAGTGCGCGAGCAGATCGATCCGGTCGAGGCCGAGATGACGGCGCAGGGCCTCCACGTCGCCGACGAGCCGGTCGCAGCGGTAGGTGGCGGAGTCCTCGGGCCGTGCCGACCGCCCGGTGCCGCGCAGGTCCAGCCGGATCAGCCGACGGTGGGCGGTGAGACCGTCGAGGTCGCCGAGGTCGCCGAGATAGGCGGAGTCCTGCATCGGCCCGCCGGGCAGGCAGATGAGGGCGGGGCCGTCGCCGGTCGCGTGGCAGGCGAGCTGCGTGCCGTCGTACGAGGTGAAGAAGTCCATGCCGGGCAGCCTGGGGGTGGCGATGGGCGCCCGACTATCGTTTAGCTCCGGCTACATGATGGGGATGTCGGGGCAGCGGGCGGCACGGATGGCGGTATGGCGGTAGAGATCCGGTTCACCGCGGCCTCGGTCGCGAAGGTGCGGTTCGCCCTCTCGCCGCTGGGTGAGACGGTGCTGGCGCTGCGGATCCTGCTCGGCACGGGTGGCCACGCGGTGCACGAGCCGTGGGTGCGCGGGGCGCGGCCGCTGCTGGCGGACGAGCGTGAACTGCCGCTGCTGCGGGCGCTGATCGCCGGGCCGCTGCCGTCGTTCCTGTTCCCGGTGCCGCAGGAGCGGCTGCCGTCGATGGCGGCGGAGCTGGAGGTGCTGCGGGCCACGGAGGACGCCTTCTTCCGGCGCGAGTACGCGGCGGTCCTGGGCGTCCCGCAGGAGGAGGCTCCCGAGCCGGAGGCGGTACTGCCGCGGCTCGCCGCAGCGCTGCACCGCTGCCACGAACTGGTCGTTGCACCGCACTGGGGGCGGATGCGGGCGGTTCTGGAGGCCGACATCGGCAGGCGCGCGCTCACCCTGGTGGACGGCGGGGTCCAGGCGCTCTTCGCCGAACTGCACCGGGACATCGCGTGGGACGGCGGCCAGTTGGTGGTGCACGGCCGGCGCACCCCGCACTCCGTCTGGACGGTGGACACGGGCGGGCACGGCCTGGTCCTGCTGCCCAGCGTCTTCAACTGGCCGCACGTGGGCGTCGACAAGTCACCGCTCACCGCCGCGTCGATCCGCTACCCGGCCGTGGGCGTCGGCCTGCTCTGGGAACCGCCCCCACCGGCCCTGGCGGGCCTCGTCCCGGTCCTGGGCCGCACCAGGACGGCCCTGCTCACGGCCCTCGCCGAACCCCTGACGACAGCGACCCTGGCCGACCGCCTGGGCATCACCCCGAGCGCGGTGTCCCAGCACCTGGGGGCCTTGCGGGGGGCGGGGCTGGTGACGACGCAGCGGAGGGGGCGTACGGCGCTGCATCTGCGTACGGGACGGGCGACGCGCTTGCTGACGCCGCACGACTAGAGATCTTCAATGGCTGAGCTTACGGCGGTTGTAGGTCGAGGCCGGTCTTGGCGATGAGGCCGGGTCGGTGCTGCATCCGTTTCGCCGCGTCATCACCAACGCGGTGAGCTGGTCGAGGCTGTGTTTGGTGAGGTTGACCAGCGACCGTTTCAGGTGCGACCACACACCCTCGACTGGGTTGAACTCGGGAGCGTACGGCGGCAGCTGGTAGACGGTCAGCCATAATCGGGCGTCGATCAGCTCGCGCATGGTGCGGCTGACGTGTGAGTTCAGATTGTCCCAGACCAGCACGATCGGGCCGCCCGCCTGCTGGTGTGCGGCATCCAGCAGGCGGCCGTAGTCAGTCTTGGTGCAGCCCTCCCGCCGACCTTTGGTGGGACCGCGGTCGAGGTGCATGCGGTAGATCAGCCGCGGCCGGCGGCCGGGCTTGGCGTAGATCAGCGTCGCCATCCAGACCCGTTTGGTGCCCGCGGCGGTGACCCGCACGATGGGTGTGTGGCCTCGTCGGCCCAGGTGCGGCCCTTGGGCCGCCTCAAGCCCTGGCCGGTTTCGTCCTCGAAGCACAGCCAGGCGCCCAGGTCTGCTCGACGGGCGCCTTCTGGGCGGGCTCTCAAGCCTGGTCGGCGCCGGCGGCTCGAGAGATCCGGTTGGGGCGGCGTCAGCGAGGGCGGTCAACGACGGCGATAGGGTCCCGATGGACTTCGTGGCGGGGCCGTCCGCATTTCAACCTCGATCGTGAATGGCTGCGCGAACGGCTCTCCCGCTCCGCGTGATGGGACCGCTGAGGGCCGGCCCCCACCTGACAAGGTAAGGAACGGCCCTCAGTGACGCTCAGCCTTCACCGAGACGTCAGATTTTTGATCAATCCTCTGACACGAGACCGATCGCTTCGGGGAAGTCGGCGGCAAGTTCCCTGTGTGTCGGATCGTCCTCGTCTTGGGCTACTTCGCGAAACAGCGGGACGAGGTCTTGGCGCACTTCTTCCGGCACTACGTGAGCCAAGTATCCACTGACCGCCTCCATGATCTTGATCGCGGTGTCCGGGTCAAAGTCTTCGTCGTCCGCAAGTTCGACGGAGTTCATGAGCCTCATGAAGGATTTGGCGAGGATGCGGTCGGTAGCGCTCGACGTGGACGAGTTGTCACCGGGACTTATGCCGCCGATCGTGTCGGCAAGGTCGAACGCAGCTTGTCTCCGTGCGAGAATTCCCTCGTCCTCCGCCACCGCGCGGAACAACTGGCCAAGGTCGCTGCGCACCTCTAGCGAAGTGCCGCCCAGCAACTCCTTGACCGGTTCTGTAATGCCGGCAGCAACGTCATGGGGAAGGTCTTCTCCGACCGTGAGCTCAATCGAAATGATCAAGTCCACAACGGCTTTTGCGAGTGCGTACTTCGTGGTGATCACGGTGAGACGATCCTCACTCTGATGTTGATGATGTTCTGGCTTGCGAGCATCTTCCGAGCCTGTCGGGCGACGCTCTCATTCGGGACTTCCCAGACTCCGGTCATGCCGTTCTGCTCCAGTGCGAGCGACTGGTTCTGTGCTTGGAGGTAGCTCTTGGCGCGTCGGCTGATGTTCCACTTCCGGTCGATCATGATCTTGTTGGCGGCGTCAACGCCGTCGAACTTGATCTGGCTGAGCCTGATGGCACCCGCCTTGAAGTACTGGAGGGCGGGGGCGAAGCCAGACCGGGAGCCCATCGCACCGGCATCGTACTTTGCCGCGTCCGAGCCCGCGCTCAGCGATTCCGTGAGAGATGGGTCTGATGCACGATCGGGTGACATCTGAACTGGCTTGCCCTGTGGGGCGGGTGGGAAGGATGTCGCTGTGCCCAAGTCTTATCCGGAAGAGTT